>NZ_JAVDQF010000001.1:2545706-2863919 GCF_031454135.1 Arthrobacter russicus | reverse complement strand
TCAACTCGAGCGCTCCGGCAGCCGCCCGTCAAGCGGCGTCCTGGAAAATCGTCCCGGGGCTGGGGAATCCGCGTTGCTACAGCTTCCAATCCATGGACACTCCGAACTCCTACCTTCTGGGCATCGGTCCAGGGGCCGTAGTCGAAGTCCAACCCACCACCGGAAAAAACCTGGGAGATTTCACTTTCTGTGCCGAACAAGCGAAATTCGGCAACGGAGCGATCTCCTTCTACCGCTACACTGACGCATTCCGCAGCCTGAGAATGTACGACACCAAGCTCTACCAGGCCGCCTACTTCGACGCCGGCGTGCCGGAGGCCGACAACCAGCAGTGGGTAGTCAACGATACCGCGTGGAAGATCTCGAGCCCGTTGGCTCTGCCCACGCCATAAACAACACCTACCCCTGAATAGTCCATTGCGGGTCCGGCATATGCCGGACCCGCAATGGCATTTCCGCACCCTTTTCGCACAGTCGTCCCCGCTAGCCCCGCAACAAATACCCACGGGAACAACCACGCACTACACTCGGTTTAACACTTTGAGTTACTGGACGTTAACCGAATCCGGTTAACCGAGGCGAAGGAATCCAGCATGAGCAACCCCGACGACGTGGTCATCCTCGGCGGAGCACGCACCCCGCTCGGCAAATTGAAGGGAGCCTTGGCTGGCTTCCAGGCCGTGGACCTGGGTGGCTTCGCGATCAAAGGCGCCCTGGACAATGCCAAAGTCAGCCCGGACGACGTCGACGCCGTGATCATGGGCCATGTGGTCCAAGCCGGTTGCGGCCAGAACCCGGCCCGGCAGTCCGCAATCAAGGCGGGCATCGGCTGGAACACCCCGACGGTCACGATCAACAAAGTCTGCCTTTCCGGCCTGGCCGCAGTCACCGATGCGGCCCGGCTGCTGCGCAGCGGCGAAGCGTCCATCGTGGTCGCCGGCGGCCAGGAATCGATGACCAATGCCCCGCACATCCTGCCCGGCTCGCGCAACGGCTGGAACTACGGCAACTTCACCGCGATCGACTCGGTGGCGCACGACGGGCTGACCGACGCGTTCGACGGCGAATCGATGGGCGCTTCGACGGAACGCAAGAACACCGAACTCGGCATCGGCCGCACCGAGCAGGACGAAGTGGCAGCCGCCTCGCACCAACGCGCCGCCAAAGCGCAGGAAGCCGGCGTCTTCGACGAAGAAATCGTGCCGGTCAGCGTACCCCAACGCAAAGGCGATCCGCTCCTGGTCAGCCAGGACGAAGGCGTCCGGGCCAACACCACGGTCGAAACGCTCAGCGGCCTGCGCCCGGCTTTCGCCAAAGACGGCACGATCACCGCGGGCAACTCCTCCCCGTTGTCCGACGGAGCGGCGGCGCTGGTGCTGACCACCCGGGCCAAAGCCGAAGAACTCGGCCTGTCCTGGATCGCGATCGTCGGCAAGCCCGGTCAAGTCGCCGGTCCGGACACTTCGCTGCATTCCCAGCCTTCCAACGCGATCAAGCAAGCGCTGGGCCGTGCCGGCTGGACCGCGGCGGACCTCGACTTCATCGAGATCAACGAGGCGTTCGGTTCGGTGGCGGTGCAATCGCTCAAAGACCTCGATTACCCGCTGGAAAAGACCAACATCCACGGCGGCGCGATCGCCGTCGGGCACCCGATCGGGGCTTCCGGCGCCCGGTTGGCGCTGCACGCAGCGCTGGAGCTGAACCGGCGCGGCGGCGGCAAAGCCGCGGTTTCGCTCTGCGGCGGCGGCGGCCAGGGCGAGGCCCTGCTGCTGTACACCGACTGATGAGCGCGGAACGTTTCCTCGAGGGCGCGCGCAACCGCGGCCTCGAGGTGCAGGTCGTGGAACGGGCGGCCGCCGGCAGCTTGGCGGAAGCTGCGCAGATCTTGGGCATTCAAGCTGCGGAGATCGTGAAATCGCTGGTGGTCAAACACAAAGACGGCACGTTCTTGTTTGCCTTGATCCCGGGCGACCGGCAGATTTCCTGGCCCAAGTTGCGCGAGTTGATCGGCGTGAACAAGCTGTCCATGCCCTCGGCAGAGGCGGCCTTGGCGGCTACCGGATATGAACGCGGCACGATCACGCCGGTCGGGGCCGACGGCGACTGGCCGGTGTATGCGGACGAATCGATCCGCGGCAAACGGATCTCCATGGGCGCCGGGGCGCACGGCCGCAGCGCGTTCCTGCATGCCGACTCGCTGATCGCGGCCTACCGGGCCACCGTGGCGGATATCAGCGAACCGCTCGGCTGAGCTCAGAGCTCCAGCGTCACACCGGCCGCAGTGCAGGCGCCCATCGCTTTGAGCACCGCGTCGGTGACCGCCTTTTCCTTGTCGCTGGGCGCCGACTCGCCGCCGGCGTCCGCCCGGGCATAGGCCAAGTCCGACAATGCGTTCAGCGGCCCGGCCACCTCGGCCGGCGAGCGCCCGCCCTGATCGATCATCTTGGCGCCGAGCAACAACCAGTTCGTATTCGCCGCGGTTTTGAGCCCGTCCCGGTATTCGACGAAGCCTGCGTTGAACGCCTGGCAAGCAGCTTTCGCGTCCAGCGGCGGGGCGGTACCGGCCGCGGTCCCGCCCGGGGGCAAACTCAACGTCGCTTGGCCGCCGTCGGCCGGCGCCGGAGAGCTGCCCGCCGACGACTCCGCAGGCGGCGCTTGGCCGCCGCATCCGCTCAGCGCCAACGCACCGGCGACGACGATTCCGGCCCAGGCAAATCGGGAAACTCTGGAACCACGGTCAAAACCAAACACGGAAACTCCACTCTGCGACGACGACGAGCTAACGCTATCAAGCTGAAACTGGATTTTCCCTGACAGTCCGCGGAACCCGGCAGCTCAACTCATGCGGAACCTCAGGGTCAGCAGCTGGAAGGGGCGCAGTTCGAGCCGGACTCCGTCCGCCGTGCCACGTAACGCTTTCGGCTGGATCGGGCGCTCCAGCAAATCGGTCTCCTGGACCTCGAGGTATTCGAAGTCCGCACGCAGTGTTGCCGCAGCCCGACCGCCGCCGGCCTCATAGATCCGGGCCACCAGGTCGCCGCTGCGGTCTTCGGCCAGTTTCACCGAGGCGATCACGACGGCGTCGTGATCCACTGCGAGCAGCGGTCCGACCCCCTGCGCTCCGTGCAGGACCCGTTCCGGCAGGTTGATCGCATAACCGGCCGCCACCGCATCCACCACGGAGGCACCCGGGACCAAGGCGTAATCAAACACGTGCCGGCCCTGGTCGGTTCCCGGGTCCGGGAACCGCGGCGCCCGCAACACCGAAAGCCGCACCGTGGTGCCGGCTGCTGCGGCCGCGCTGGACCGGGCCGAACTGGAGACATCGTGGCCGTAAGTCGCGCTGTTCACCACCGCCACGCCGTAGCCCGGCTCTTCCACCTGAACCCAGCGGTGCGCGCAGATCTCGAACTTCGCGGCGTCCCAGGACGTATTGGCGTGCGTCGGGCGATGCACATGGCCGAACTGGATCTCCGCCGAACTGCGCTCGGCCTGGACGTCCAAGGGGAAGGAAAGTTTCAGGAACTTCTCCTTCTCGTGCCAGTCGACACTGACCTTCAAATCCACTTGCCCGGCCCCGGAACGCAAGCTGACCATTTCTTCGAGCGTCGAGTCGCCGAAGCTGCGTTTGATCAACAAGGTCTCGGCGTCGACCTGCTCGATCGAATCGGCTGCGGTCAGGTCGACCGCGGTGTTCCGGTAAAACGAATCCACGTCCCAGGCGTCCCAATCGTTCGGGAAGTCCGGGTGCAGCTGGAACAGGTTTCCCGGACCGGCCAGCACTTCGCGGTTCTGCCGAACGTCGTAGACGGATTCGAACAAGCCATCGGCCCCGACGACCACCCGGAGCCGGTCGTTCTCCAGCAGCCAACCATCGCCGTCCTCGGACGATTCGGCCAGCCTGCTGAGCACGGTCCGCCCGACGGGTTCGACGGCGGCCACCTCCCCGGCGGCCAACGCCCCGAAGGCGGGCACACCGCTGCGCCGGTGCGGCGCGGCATTGAACCTGATCTCGGTGTCACCGGCACCGACGAGTGCCTGCTGCGCCTCGGCGATGATCGCTGCCAACTCCGCTGCGAGCACCGCGTAGCGCTCTGCGGCCTCGCGGTGCACCCAGGCGATCGAGGTGCCGGGCAGGATGTCGTGGAATTGCAGCAGCAGGACCTCTTTCCAGATCCGCTCCAAATCCGCGTAGGGATATGCCGTGCCCAGGCGTACCGCAGCCGTCGCACTCCACAGTTCGGCTTCGTGCAGCAAATGCTCGCTGCGCCGGTTGCCCTGCTTGTTCTTCGCCTGCGTGGTGAAGGTCCCCCGGTGGAACTCCAGGTAGAGCTCCCCCGCCCAGACCGGACGATCGGGGTATTCGGCCTCGGCGGCCCGGAAAAAATCCGCCGGACGCTGCATGGAAAGCTTCGGGGCGCCTTCGAGATCCGCATTCCGGGAGACCCGGGCCAGCATCTCCCGGGTGGGCCCGCCACCGCCATCGCCCCAACCGAAGGGCGCCAAGGACATGCTGGCTGCGCCCTTTTCCTGGAAGTTCCGCGCCGCGTGCGCCAGTTGCCCGCCGGAGAGGTCCGAACTGTAAGTGTCCACTGAAGGGAAATGCGTGAATACCCGGCTGCCGTCGATGCCTTCCCAATCGAAGGTGTGGTGCGGGAACTTGTTCACCGTGTTCCAGGAGATCTTCTGGGTCAGGAACCATTTGATCCCGGCCGCTTTGACGATCTGCGGCAGCGATGCCGAATAGCCGAAGGTGTCCGGCAACCAGGCTTCTTCGGTCTCCACGCCGAACTCTTCCAGGAAGAACCGCTTGCCGTAGAGGAACTGCCGGGCCATTGCTTCGCTGCCGGGCATATTGGTGTCCGATTCCACCCACATGCCGCCCACCGGGATGAACCGGCCTTGCCGGACGTATTCGCGGACCCGGTCGAACACGTCCGGCCGGTGGTCTTTGAGCCAGGCCAACTGCTGCGCCTGGCTCATCGCGAAGAGGAAGTCCGGGTACTGGTCCATCAGGTTGACCACGTTGGCCGTGGTCCGGCCCACTTTGCGGACGGTCTCGCGCAACGGCCAGAGCCAGGCGGAGTCAATGTGCGCGTGGCCGATCGCCGCGATCCGGTGCGCGCTGGCCGAGGCCGGGCTCGCCAGCACCTCGCGCAATTCGGCGCGTGCCGCAGCAGCCGTGCGGTGCACATCCTGCAGGTCGATGGCATCGAGCGAACGTTCGATCGCGCGCAGGATCCGGAACCGCCGGGCGTCGGACTCGGCGAGTTCGCGGCTCAGTTCGTTGAGCGTCTCCAAATCCTGGCAGAGTTCCCAGAGCTCGGCGTCGAAGCGGTTGATGTCGGCCCGGCTCAGCCGGTACAAGGGTTCCCGGCTGGAGGTCAGCTTGTCACCGATGAAGGTCGGCAAGTACCCGTCCGGACCCGCGATCCGGGGGTTCGCCGCGGCTTCGACGTACACTTCGAACCGGCCACCCGAGGCAGTCCTGGCGTCCACCGGAATCCACTGGTTTTTCGGGTTCAGCCCTTTCAGCACCGTGCCATCCGGCAAGTAGACCATGCCTTCGGCGTGGAATCCGGGGTCGATGTCGCCGAAGCCGAGGTTGAAGATCGCCTCCAGGGGATGGTCCTGCAGCTCGGCCGGAATCTCGGCCCGCAACCGGAACCAGCTGGTGGCCCAGGCCGGTCCCCAGGATTCGCCGAGCGCGGTCGGCTGGTACACCTGCGCCAAGGCCTCCGCGGGCGCCACCGGCTCGCCGTGCTCCCCGTCGATCAGGCCGCCGTCGACGTGCCACACCTCGATCTCCAAGGGCACCGCAGGGATATGGATTTCCCGGCGCAGCCGTTCCCGCAGGGCCCGGGAGACCCGGTCTTCAATCAGTTTCTGGTCGCTGTGCATGGCGCGTCCTCAAGGGGTTTCAGGTTCGTCGGTCACGGATCAACGGATCGGCAGGTGCGCCGAGCTGACGTCGCTGGGCTGCACGACGGCGGTGATGCCGCGTGCCTCCAGCTGGCTTTGGTCGTGGGCTTGCGAAGCCAGCAGTACGGTCGGCCGTTCCCCGGCGATCGCCAAGGACATCCAAGCATCGAAGAACTCGCCGCCGGGCGCGCAGGTGCCGCGTCCCGGGGCTTCCGGCTCCGGGCCGACGTCGAGCAGCAGGGCGGTGTGGCGCGGCGCCGGGGCCGGCGCCGTGGCACTCCGTTGGATGGCCGCAGCGAACGCCGAGCCTTCGGGTTTCAGCCGCTGGTCGTTGCCCAGGAGGCCCAAGGTGTATTCGAGCGAGGGGAAGTCCAGCAGTTCGCCCGAAACATCGTGCGAACACCACCAGGTGACGCCCCACAGGCCTTCGCAGTCCAGCGCGTATTCGAGCGCACGAGTGCTGAACTCGGCCGCGTCCTGGGCCCCGACGTGCGGTGCCGGAGCACCGATTTCCTGCAGCCAGATGGCGCGTCCCGGGTCGACCGCCCAGCCCCGGGCAACCTCGATCAGGTATTCGGCCAGCCGGAAGCTCTGTTGGCTCATTCCGCCGTAACGTTGCGCGGTGCCGTTGAAGATCCATGAATGCACGGTGCTCATGGTGCCGTTCCGGGCAGTTCCGGCAGGGGTGAACGGGTGCCTGCCGTCGAAGAACGCGCTGTCGTACTCCGAGTGGCAGTGCGCCAGGCCAGGTGCACCTGCCTCGCACGCCTCGAGCATGGTCCGCAGCCAGTGGTCCGCTTCCGGCATCGTCGCCGGGTTGCGCTCCGGATGGATGGCGGAAGCGAATTGGCTGAACTCGTTGCCCAAGCTCATGCCCAGCACATTGGGTTCCGCCGAAATCGCGCTCGCCAATTCACGCAGATAGCGGCTCTGCCCCTCGATGACGTCAGGATCGGTGAAAAGGTTCCGGCCATGCCAGGTCTTCACCCAGGCGGGCAGGAAGTCGAAGCTGGACAGGTGTCCCTGCAGCGCATCCACTGAGCAATCCAGACCGCGTTCCCCGGCAGCCTGGATCATGGCAAGCAGCTGCGCCACCGCACGCGGGCGGATCAGGCCGCGGTTCGGTTGGAAATAGGGCCACACCGCGAAAAGCCGCACGTGGTCCAGGCCAAGCTCCGCGAGCGCGTCGAAATCCCGACGCACTTCGTCAAGGTCGAAGTCGAGCCAGTGGTGGAACCAGCCCTGCGTGGGTGTGTAGTTGACCCCGAACCGCGGTCTCGCAACAGCCCGGGGGCTGACCGGAGCCTGCATGCGGCCCTCCTCTGTACTGAGCCCCGAACGGAGCAGATTTTTTTGATTGGACGGTTTTGCCGGGCTGGATTTTTACGGTCGGAAAATCGAACTAATCCGTTTTAGCACACGATCGTGAGCCGCGCCACATCCCCCGGGCAAGTTGCCGGCCTGCCGACGGCGCGGGCACAGCCCCGGTTCCGCAACGTTACGGCCCCGTCCGAACCCGGATCCGGCGGCTAGCGCGGTACTGCCCCGGTGCTCGCGCGCACTTGCAGCACCGGCGTCGGCAATTGCAGATTCCGCGCGGCTCCGGCCGGCATCGGCTCTTGCAACGATTCGAACAGCAAGCGGGCCACCCGGTGGCCGAAATCGAAGGTGTCCCGGCTCAATGCCGTGATCGCCGGGTGGGTCAGGCTGGTCAACAACGAGTCGTCGAAGGAGACCACGGAGAGTTCCGCGGGCACCGAAATGTTCATTTCCATGGCCACCGACAGCCCGGCGAGCGCCATCACATCGTTGTCGAAAATGATCGCCGTCGGCCGCTGCGCAGCCGCCAGCAACCTGCGGGTAGCCGAGGCCCCTTGCTGATCGCTGAAGTCGGTCACCACCGAAAGGAGCTCGTCGAGCCCCAAGCGCTGCCGGGCGGCATCGAGGGCTTCGGTGCGCCGCTTGCTGTGCAGGAACTCCGGCACGCCGCCGACGTGCGCGATCCGCCGGTGCCCGAGTGCGGCCAGGTAGTCCACGATCGAAGTCATCGCCTCCCAGTCGTCCGCCCAGGCCGTGGGGATTTCACCGGGCGCACCGGGCCCGCCCACCATGACCGCCGGCATGCCGAGCGAATTGATCACCTCGATCCGCGGATCGACGTCGCGCCGGTCCACCAGGATCACACCGTCGACGCGGTGCTCCCGCCACCAACGGCGGTAGATTTCGATTTCCGCTTCCAGATTCTCCACGATCTGCATCTGCACCGCGAAGCCGCGTTCGGACAACGCCGCCTGGATCCCGGAAGTCAATTCGGCGAAGAACGGCTCGATGCCCAGGGTTTTCGCCGGACGCGCGATCACCAGACCGATCACCGACGTCCCGGCACCGCTCAGCGCCCGGGCAGCACTGTTGGGGCCCCAGTCGAGCTCTTCGGCGACCGCCAGCACCCGCTGCCGTGTGGCCTCGCTGACCCCCGGCTTGCCGTTGAGCGCGAACGAAACCGCCCCCTTGGACACCCCGACGCGCTGGGCGATGTCTTCGATCCGGGCGCGGGGAGCGCCGCTGCTGCTCTTCTTCGGCATTGCCGCCTCTCTTTCGGTCCC
This sequence comes from Arthrobacter russicus, assembly GCF_031454135.1. Taxonomy (NCBI): domain Bacteria; kingdom Bacillati; phylum Actinomycetota; class Actinomycetes; order Micrococcales; family Micrococcaceae; genus Arthrobacter; species Arthrobacter russicus. Next base: position 2,855,394 of record NZ_JAVDQF010000001.1, on the reverse strand, counting down.
GGCAGGCCTCTGCACCGCTGCGGGAACTCCGCACCCAGCCTATCGAGCAAAACCGGCTTCGTGACCGGCATCACAAAACTACCTTGACAACCGGCGCAACTGGGTGTTTCCTTGAAAATTACTATAACGGTTTATCAACGGAGTTTGCCGAGTGCGCAGACCCGTTGGGCCTCTAGGAGAGTAAATGCGAAAGCTCATCCCTGCCGCCGCGGCAATCGCCGTCGCCGGCCTCGTGCTGACCGGCTGCTCAGGCGGTGCAAGCTCGGACGGTTCCGCGAGCGGTGAAATCAAAGGCGAGATCACCGTGCAGACCTGGGCGCTGACGCCCAAGTTCCAGCCCTACCTCGACAAAGTAATCAAGAGTTTCGAAGACAAGAACCCGGGCACCACGGTGAAGTTGCTCGATCAACCCGGGGACGGTTATTCCAACAAGATCGTCTCGCAGGCCAGCACCAACACGCTGCCCGACGTGGTCAACATCCCACCGGACTTCGGCGTCGCCTTGGCCAAATCCGGCGCCCTGCTGGACATCGCCAGTGTGGAGAAGGACCTAGACAAGACCTATGTCAAAGGCGCGCTGGATGCATTCAAGTACTCCGGCGTCGACGGGACCTTCGGCTTCCCCTGGTACCTGAACACGGATATCAGCTACTGGAATGCCAGCCAGATGTCCGAATCCGGCTTGGATCCGAAGAAGCTGCCCACCACCCTGGACGAGCAATTGGCGCAGGCCAAGATCATGCACGACGCCTCCGGCGGCAAGTACTTCTTGATGAGTTCCAAGCCGACGACTGACGATTTCCTGCGCGCCGGCATCAAGGTGCTCAGCGACGACGGCACCAAGGCGGCTTTCAACACCGATGCCGCCGCGCAGCTGGTGCAGAAATACGTCGACGCCTACAAAGCCGGGTACTACCCCTCGTCGGTGCTCAATGACGACTACCTGGGCAATTCGCAGCTCTTCACCAAAGGCCAAGTCGCCTTCAGCACCGGTGGCGGCCCGGCCTACGCCAGCTTCGTCAAGGACAATCCCAGCCTGGCGAGTTCGATCGTGATGGGACCGGCGCTGAACGACCAGCCGCCGCTGTACGTGCAAGGCTTCGCGATCTCCAAGCAGAGCAAGAACCAGGCGACGGCGCTGGCCTTCACCAAGTTCATCCTCAACCCGGAGAACCAACTCGAGTTCGCGAACCTGACCAACACCTTCCCCAGCACCCTGGCCTCGGCCAACGACCCGTCGCTCAGCAAGAGCGACGGCACCCCGGCCGGCGAAGCGAAGGTGCTCGCCTTCAATTCGCTGCAGAAGGCGAAGGTGCTCAGCCCGGTACAGCTGGACGACGCCATGAAGAAAATCCTCAACCAGCAGATCTCGCTCGCGATGAAGGGCGATGTGGCACCGAAAAAGGCGCTCGACGACGCCGCTTCGCAAATCGACAAGCTCTTGGCGAGCCAATAGGCCCAGTGCGGGCGATCCTGATCCGATCGCCCGCACTGCCCATTTCGCAGCACTATTGATCCGCCGATCCGCCCGAGAGCAAGCACGAGGAAACAAATCCATGCGTTCACATCGTTGGTTCACGCCCTGGCTATTGGTGGCACCGGCCCTGCTGTGGTTGGGTGCCTTCAGTTTTTGGCCGGCCATCAACACGGTCCGGATGTCCTTCACCAACGCCAAGCCGTTGGGCGGAACCGAACGCTGGGTCGGCCTGCAAAACTACACGAACCTGTTCAGCGACCCCCAAGTGGGCAATGCGCTGCTGAACTCGGTGGTCTACATGGCCGTCTGCCTGCCCCTGCTGACCTTGCTCCCGCTCGGCATCGCGATCCTGGTGGAAAAGAAAATCCCCGGCATCACCTTCTTCCGCACCTCGTTCTACCTTCCGGTGATCGCCAGTGCGGTGGTCGTGGCCCTGCTTTGGAACCTGGTCCTGGACGACGGCGGCGTGGTCAACAACATCGCCCAATCGCTGAAATGGGTGCAGGGGCCGATCCCGTTCCTGACCGACCGGTGGCTCGTGGTGTTCAGTTCGATCAGCCTCACCGTGTGGAAAGGCCTCGGCTACTACATGGTGATTTACATCGCCGCGCTCGGCAACGTCTCCAATGACCTGCACGAGGCCGCCGCACTGGACGGCGCGGGCGCCTGGCGGCGTTTCTGGTCGGTCACCGTGCCCGGCGTGCGCGGCGCGATGATCCTGGTGGCGATCATGATCTGCGTTTCCGCACTGCGGATCTTCACCGAACCCTACTTCCTCACCGGCACCACGGGCGGCCCCGGCGGCTTCGCCTCCAGCTTCGTGATGATCATCCAGCAATACGCCCGCGGCCTGCTCGGCAACCTCGGTTACGCCTCCGCGCTCTCCGTGGTGCTGTTCTTCATTTGCCTCATCCCGATGCTGATCCTGGCCCGGCAGAACCGTAAGGAAAGTTGACATGACCGCGCTTCCGGCAGCGGAGTCCCGCAGCTCCCTCCCGACCGCAAAGCCGGCCGGAAAAACCCCGAAACGAGCACGCAGCAGGGGCTTCAACAGCTCCTCGCCGCGCGAATTGGCGATCCGGTACATTCTGCTGCTGCTGGTCCTGGCCATCAGCATCGGCCCATTCCTCTGGCAGCTCTCCACTGCCCTGAAGTCGCCGTCGGAGGACATCTACGGCGCGGCGAGCGGATTGATCCCGCAAAACCCCACCGGGCAGAATTTCGCCAATGTCAATGACGCCATCCCGGTCTTCAAATACATCGGCAACTCGGTCATCGTCGCCTTCCTGGTGGTGGCCGGCAATGTCATCGGCTGCACCATGGCCGGCTTCGCGCTGGCCCGGCTCGCCTTCCGCTGCCGGAACCTGGTGATCGGCTTGATCCTGGTCACCATGGTGCTGCCCGGCGAAGCGACGATCATCGCGCAATTCGTCACGGTCAAAGACTTGGGCCTGGCAGACACCCTGCTCGGCGTCGCCCTGCCCGGCATGCTCGGCATGATCAACGTGTTGTTGATGTGGAACGCTTTCCGCGGCATCCCGGAGGAAATCGACCAGGCCGCGATCGTGGACGGCGCCAACGTCTGGCAGCGGATTCGCTACATCGGTTTCCCCGCGGTGAAGGGCACCCTCGCGATCGTGCTGATCTTCGCCTTCATCGGCGCCTGGGACGATTTCCTCTGGCCGTTGATCGTGTTGACCAATCCGGACAATTTCACGCTCACCATGGGCTTGCAGTATCTCAAGGGCACGTTCAGCAACGATCCGCGGTTGATCGCTGCCGGGGCGACGATCGCCTTCATCCCGATTGCGATCGTCTTCATCCTCGCCCAGCGCTGGTTCTTCCGCGGAGTCGGTGAGGGCGCCGTCAAAGGTTGAGCAACTACACTGCTGAGTCCCAGCGTCGGGGTTTAGCATCTACCAGCAAGGAGAGTGTCATGCGAAAGAAAAAGCAAAGTCCTCCCGTTCCGGAGAAAACCGGTCTGAGCCGGGCGATGTTCATCCGCTACGGAACCCTCGGCGCCGCTGCCGCAGTCGCGGCACCGAGCCTGCTCAGCGCCGGAGCCACCGCCGCCTTCGCCGCAGACGTTCCACAGCCCAAAGACCCCAGCGCCCCGGGACCCGTGCTGCCGGGCAACCAAGGCGGCGGGATCCCGGCGGGACCGGCGTCGTACGGGTTCTGGGCGAGCGACATCACTGGCTGGAGCCCCGGGCTCGACCCCAACGCCAAGCACTTCGTCTGCCATATCCCGCGGGCCGCCCGGATCGCGCCGTTCGCGGCGACCCAAGCCCGGCCCAACCTGGATCCGAGCACCCAAGTGCTGACCATCGACGGCGACTACCGCGGCAGCATCTACGACGAACGCGCCCGGGCAATCGGCGACGAATCCTATGTCTACACCTTCCGCTACTGGCAGTACCTGGACGTCTTTTCCAGCTGGCACGGCCAATTGACCCCGAATGTGCCCGCGGACAAAGTCGCGGACAAAAATGCCTCCGGGCGAACCTATGGCGTGCTCGAGGTGCCCAATGCCGGCTGGACCGAAGCCGCGCACAAGAACGGCGCCATGTCGATCGGCTGCTGGTTCTGGCCCCGGAATGGTGCGAGCTTCAGCGATTTCGTCAAAAAGAACCCCGACGGCAGTTACCCGGTTGCCGACAAGATGATCGAGATCCGCAAATACTTCGGCTTCGACGGCTACTTCCTGAACCAGGAGGCCCAAGTCTCGGCGACGGACGCCAAAGCCTTCAAGGCCATGGTCGCGTACCTGAAATCACGCGACCCCGAGTGCTACCTGCAGTACTACGACGCGATGCTGGAGAGCGGATCGCTGTCCTATCAGAACATGATCAACTCGAAGAACGTCGGCTGGTTGGGCACCGCGCAGAAGCCGCTGATGGACTCGATCTTCATGAACTACGGCTGGCTCCGCGGCTGGGGCGTGAGCGGCACCGGCGGGCCCGACCCGGATCTGACCAAGAGCGCGAAAACGGTCTCGGACCTGGGTTTCAACCCGAAGAAGGTCGCCTACGGCACCACCGAGTTCCAACAAGGCGGTTTCAACCCCTCGGAGATCTTCGGCGGCCTGGCCGCGCCCGGCAAGAATCCCCCGGTCAGCTGGGGCATGTTCGTGCCGAGCGAATTCTGGAACCGCGGCTGCAGCGACGGCACCACCCGCACGGTGCTGGGCCGGTCGATCTTCCGGGATCTGGAGCAGAAGTTCTGGTCCGGGCCCAAGGGCGACCCCTCGCAGAGCGGGCGGATCACCGAGCCCACCCAGCCCTACCGGCAGAACATCTGGAACACCAGCGGGTTCGACGGCGTCGCGCATTCCGTGGTGGAAAAGTCGCCCTATTCGGCGCTGCCGATCAATACCAACTTCACGATCGGCGTCGGCTCCTATTTCAATCTGCAAGGCGCCACGGCCAGCACGAAGGCCTGGAACAACGCCGGCATCGCCGATCCGGTGCTCAGCTGGCAGTTCTGGGTCAGCAATGCGGCCGGCACGCAGAGCAGCGTGACCTTGGACGAATCCACCGCGTGGGAAGGTTCGCATTCGTTGCGGATCAAGAGCAGCGCCGGCGCCAACCCGGAGAGCACGGTGCATCTGTTCAAGACCGACCTCACGATCGGCAGCTCGGTCACCGCAACGGTCATGGTGAAGACCTCCTCGGCGCCGGCCTTGTCCTTGGTCCTGGCACCGAAAGCCGCCCCGGCCTCGGTCAGCACCGTGGCCCTGACGCCGAGCGGAGCGGCCGTCAACGGCTGGACCGCCTATACCGCGAATCTCGCACCGACCACCGGCCAGATCGCCAAGATCAGCCTCAAGGTCGCGGCGGCGGGTAGTTTCGACCTCAACCTGGGCAGCGTCCGGATTGCCGGAAACGGCACGACGCCGGCCAAACCGAACGGATTCAGCGTCACCGCCGGCACCGCGGGCAGCAATGGCGAGAACGTCTTCCTCGATTGGACCAAGGCGGCCGATGCCTATGCCTACGACGTTTTCAACGTCGACACCGCGGGGGCCAAGACCTGGCTGGGCCGTTGCCACCGGGATTGCTTCTTCGCGGAGAACGTTGCGATTCCGGCCAATAAGACGATGAACTTCGAACTGGTTGCGATTTCCCCCGATGGCACTCGTTCCGCCCCGGCCAAGGCATCGCTGCTGCTCTAGCTGAGCGTTGACGTATGGCTGGTTTCGCAGCCGCATACCCGCCATACGTCAACGCTCAGCGTGCAATTAAACGGAAGGGCCCCGACTCGCGGTGCGAGTCGGGGCCCTTCTGAAGCGACGTTGGGTTACTTGAGGGTAACGGTAGCGCCGGCTTCTTCGAGCTGAGCCTTGGCCTTCTCGGCAGCTTCCTTGGTGGCGCCTTCGAGGACAGCCTTCGGAGCAGCGTCGACAACGTCCTTGGCTTCTTTCAGGCCCAAGGAGGTCAGCGCGCGCACCTCCTTGATGACTGCAATCTTCTTGTCGCCAGCGGATTCGAGGATGACGTCGAAGGAATCCTTCTCTTCCTCAGCAGCAGCTTCGCCGCCGCCACCGGCGGGGCCGGCAACTGCAACCGCAGCAGCGGTGACCTCGAAGGTCTCCTCGAACTGCTTCACGAACTCGGAGAGTTCGATGATGGTCAGTTCCTTGAAAGCTTCAATGAGCTCGTCGTTGGTGAGCTTTGCCATGGTTGGCGCTCCTTCTTTTCTTCTTTGGCCACGAGGGCCGGGTCTGAATCCTGATTCCGTTGCGGACCAGGTTGGTTCCAGGGCTTGCGCCCGCGTGACTAAGCCTCGGCAGGAGTCTCGGTCTCGGCAGCAGCTTCGGCCGGAGCCTCGGCCGCGGCTTCTTCAGCTACCGGAGCTGCTTCAGCCGGAGCTTCCTCAGCGGCCGGGGCCTCTGCGGGAGCAGCCTCTTCAGCGGGGGCAGCCGGAGCGCCCTCGGCAAGCTTGATGCGCAGCGCGTCGATGGAACGCGCGGCTGCGGCAATCGGAGCCTTGAGGATACTGGCAACCTTGGTGAGCTGCAGTTCACGGGATTCGAGTGCTGCCAGTGCGGCAACCTCAGCGGCGTTCAATGCCTTGCCCTCGAAGATACCGGTCTTGATGACCAGTTCTTTGTTGGTCTTGGCAAAATCCGTCAGGCTCTTCGCTGCGGCGACTGCGTCGCCCTTGATGAACGCGATTGCGGTCGGGCCGGCGAGCTGACCTTCGAAAGCGTCAACACCAGCTTCCTTCGCGGCAATTGCGGTCAACGTATTCTTGACGACCGAGAACTTGGTCTCGGTGCCCAGGGATACGCGCAGCTCTTTGAGCTTCGCAACGGTGAGCCCACGGTATTCGGTCAGGACTGCTGCGGTGGATTCTTTGAAATCAGTGGTGATCTCATCCACGGCGGCCACCTTGTTCGGCGTTGCCATAACCCTCCTTCCGGGATTTCAATGCCGGTGGATCGGGTCCAGCAACAACAATGCCCCGCGCAGATGCACGGGGCTTGGCTCGATCCGGTCTGCACACAGCATGCCAGAGAGCGTTGCTTCGTTCACCTGCGCAGGCCGTTCTCGTCAGAGGACTTTCGGATCATCGCGATTACTGAGGATTCAGCGCACACAGGTGATCGACCGGCGGTCTTTGGTAGTTCAAGCTTACGGCATCGGGGCGAGGCAGACCAAATCCGGCCGACCGGGCAATGCCGCCGGGGAACCGGGGCTCAGAACGGATAGTCTGCGATCTCCGACCGCACGGTAAGCCATTGGGTTTCGGTATAAGCCTCGAGATTTGCTGCTGCTCCGCCGAACCGGGTGCCGTTCCCGGATGCCCCGGTGCCACCGAAGGGCACATTCGGTTCGTCGTCGATGGTCTGCTCATTGATATGCACGATGCCGGAACGGATCCGGTCCGCGAGCCGCATGGCGGTACCGACGTCGCCCAGGATCGCCGTGCTCAGCCCGTACTCGGTCGCATTCACCAACTCCACCGCCTGATCCAGGTCGCGGTACTCCATGACCGGCGCCACCGGTCCGAAGATTTCCGCCTGCCAGGCGCGGTGCTCCGGACGCAATCCACTGAGCACCAGAGGCTGCATGAACAAACCGGCGGTCTCGCCACCGGTCCGGATCCGGGCGCCATCGGCCACCGAATCCGACACGATGGATTCGATCCTGGCCAGTTGCCGGGCATCGATCAAGGGGCCGAGATCAGAATCGGCCAACCTCGGGTCACCGGCCTTGAGCCGATCGGCCGCCGCGCAGAGCAGTTCCACGAACTCGTCGTGCTGCGCTTCCGGAACCAGAATCCGGCCGGCCGACATGCATACCTGGCCCTGGTGGAAAAAGCTCGCGAAAGCAGCTGCCGAAGCCGCTCTGGCCAAATCCGCGCCGGGCAGCACCAGCACCGAGTTCTTGCCGCCGAGTTCCAGATGGGTCTTTTTCAACTGGGCTGCGGCCAGTTCGCCGACCTGCCGACCGGTGGCCGCCGAACCGGTGAAGGAAATCATCTGCACTTCGGCCGCCCGCACGACGGCCTGTCCGGTTTCCGCCCCGCCCGGCAGCACGTGCAACAGTCCCTCCGGCAATCCGGCCTCTTCGAACAGGCGAGCCAGAATGACCCCACCCGCAATCGGGGTGCGCGGGTCGGGTTTGAGCAGCACGGCGTTGCCCAGGGCCAAAGCCGGCGCCACCGACCGCAAGCCGAGCACGATCGGCGAATTGAACGGCGAGATGACCCCGACCACCCCGATCGGAATCCGGCGGGCGAACGACCATCGGTCACCGGCCGTGGGCAGCACTTCACCCTGCGCGAGGCCGGGCAGCCCGGCGGCTTCCAGCAGAGTGCGCAGGGCCAAGCCGAGTTCGAAGCCCGCCTTGCCCGGCACCGAACCGGTTTCCCGGATCAGCTGCTCGGTGATTTCCGCGAGATGCTGCTCCAGGATCCCGGCAGCCCGGCGCAGTACCGCGGCGCGTTCCAGGATCGACGCCGCCGCCCAGGCCGGCTGCGCGGCGGCAGCTGCGGCCGACGCCGCAGCCACGTCCGCGGCGTCGGCCAGGCCGGTGCGGCCCAACAATGCCCCGGTGGCCGGCTCGACGACGTCGAGCGTCCCGCTGCCCGGCTGCCAGCCGGAACTGAAGATCTTCGCTGCCCACCGCTGGTCTTCCAACACGGTCGCTCCTCCTTCGTCGAATAGTTCAGATGTGCAATGGTTCAAATGTCCAGGTCGAGGGTCAGGAACGTCTTGTCCGGGACGAAGCCCATGGCTTGGTTGATCCGGAGCATCGGCGCGTTCTCTTCGGCATTGCCGGTATAGATCCGTTCGACCGAAGGCCAACGCTGGCAAGCGGCCCGCAGATTCGCGGTTTTGATCCAGATCCCGAGGCCATGGCCGCGATGCGCCCGGACCACCAGGGTGTCGCTCTGCAGTGCCGACACCGGGCGTCCGGGGTGCCAGCTGAGCTCGGTATAGCCGACCAACTCGCCGGTGCCCCGGTGGCGGGCTGCGGTCACTTGGACCGAAGCCCCTTGGCCAGACCGGAATGCTTCGATCCTGCGGACGCGGGCAGCGTCCCATACCTGTTCGTCCATTTTCGCTTCGCCTTGCGGTGCATCGGTGCTCATCATCGATCGGAGCACAGCGAACGCCGCGACCAATTCCTCCGGGCAATGATCCTGCCAGCTGCGCAGTTCATAGTCCGGATCGGCCGGTGCCTCGACCTGCCGATCCGGTTCCACGGGCAGCACGCTGACCTTCGCCCGCTGGGTCTCGACGAATCCGCGGCGCCGGTACAGGTCGAGCAATCCGGCGTCGCGCTCGTCGACGAAGGTCCGCAGCCGCTGCCGGCCGGCCTGGCCGGCCCGGCGCCGTACCTCCTCGAACAGCCGCGGGCCGTGCCCGCTGCCCCGAGGCAGGAAAATCTGGAAGCTCGCCATTGCGAGGTCTTCCTTGAGCGAGTAGGCGATCTCCGCAATGCCTACCGGCCGGCTCGGCTGCCCGACGCCGAAGACTTCGATCGCACGGAAGACATTCGCCTCGAAGAAGGCCGCCGGGTTGTTCGAGACCCGGTCTTCGTCATGGTTGCCGGAAATCTCGGCGACCGCGGAATTGCCGAGTTCGAGCCAAGCCGCCAGCGATTCGGCCGACGAGTCGCCGTCGAGTCCGAAAAAGCTCAATCCAGCACCTTCTGCCATTGCCCGGTGAACCCGGTGGGTACGAAGCCCAACGACACATTGACCGCGAGCATGTGCTCGTTTTCCGCAGCGTTCCAGGTATAGATCCGCCGCGCAGCCGGTTGCTCCGCGGCGATCCGGGCCAAATTCGCGACCTTCACCCATAGGCCGAGTTTGTGCCCGCGGTGTTCGCGGATCACCAATGTGTCATCCTGGAAAACCACATCGGAACGGTGCCCCAGAACGGTGATCACGGTGAATCCGGCCAACTTCCCGGTAGCCAGATGTTCGACGGCGGTGACCAGCGTAGTCCGTCCCTGTGCCAACGCGATCGACTCGCCTTCGCGCACCCGGTCCGCGTCCCAGGGTTCCTCGTCGAGGTCCACTCCGGCATGCGGCGCGTCGGTGGACATCCGGGACTCCAGCCAGGCGAAGTCGTCGACCCACTCCTCCGGGCAGCGGTCCGTCCAGGTGTGCAAGCGGTAGTCAGCAGCGGCTGCTGACTCGGCGATCCGCAAATGGCTGGACAACGCCTCCGGATCCACCGGGAGGTCGCAGCCGGAAAACCGTTCGACCTGCTCCAAGGTGTATCCGGCGTTCTGGGCGAACCGGACTTCCCGGCTGCTCACCGGCAACTCCCCCACCCCGGTCGCCGGCTTGAGCGTGGCCGCGCCGGCTTCGGCCACGGTGTCTGCCGGGTGCGACGTTTCCACCACCACGGTGGTTCGGCCTTGCGCCTTGATGTACGCCTCGGAAGCCAGCAGCAGAGCCTTGCCTATGCCTTCGCCCCGGGTCCCCGGATCGGTGGAGAGCCAGACCCAGGCAAGGTGCTGGTTGTCCTCGAGCGGCAGGATGATCTCGCTCTGCCCGCGGACCACGCCGTCGAGCTTGGCGATCAGGTAGACATGCCGCTCGTAGGGGTCCGAAGCCATCACCAGGACCTCGTCCGGGGTGTAGGCGAGGTCGTCGTTTCCCCAGGTGTCCAGCCGCTCCTGCCGGACGACCTCTACCGCGGCCAGGAAGTCGGCGGCCGCCGGGCTGTCCAGGCTCTCCGGGAGCCGGAGTTCTTCGATCTCCAACGATGCTGCTTGGGTCACTGCGCTGATCCGTTCTGTGTTTCGCTGCTGATCTTCTGCCATTCGCCGTCGTAGCCGACCGGGGTGAAGCCCAAGTCGACATTGATCGCCAACATGTGCTCGTTTTCCGCGGCATTCCAGGTGATCACTTTTTCGGCCTGCGGCACGAGCTCGGCCATGCGTTGCAAATTGGCCGCCTTGATCAACATGCCGAGCCGCTTCCCGCGGTGCGCCCCGCTGACGAAAGTGTCTTCCTGGCTGAGCACTCCGGGCTTCTCCGGGTGGTAACCGAAGTAGCTGTATGCTGCCACTTCCCCGGATGCCCGGTCCACGGCAGCGCAGCCGTAATTGCCCTGGCCAGCCGCCACGCGATCGGCTTCGTCCTTCCGAAGCCGTGCCACGTCCCAATATTCGGCCTCGGAATCCAGCCCCGCAGTGGGGATGTCGATGCTCATCTGGGTCAACGCGGTGGTGAAGCTTTCCACGATTTCCTCGGGAACCCGGTCTTTCCAGAAAACCAATCGGTAGCCGTCACCGGATTTCGCCCGGGCAGCCGTCACGAAGGCTTGCAACTTTTCCGGCGGCAGCGGCAGCGGCAATTCGCTGAACCGCTCGACCAGTTCCAACTCGTAGCCGGCTTGCCTGGCGAATTGCACCGCTGCCGAGTCCAGGGGCACCGCGCCGCTGCCGGATTTCGGAACCAGGACGCCGGTCCCCTGCAGATCGAAGTCCGCGGGGTGTTCCGTGCTGCTCTGGAAAACCGTACGGCCGTTGTGCAGGGCGAGTCGCTCGACGTGTTCGAGCATCGCCCGGCCGTAGCCGCGACGCCGGAACTGCGGCAGCACTGCGGCGAACAGGTAAGCCGAATTCGGATTGTCCTTCAAATACCGCATCGCCCAGCAATACCCGACAGTCTCCCCGGCCACCTGGCCCAGGAAGATCAGCCGCTCGCAGTATTCGTCCGAACGGGAGGAAACCAAGCGCGCCAAGGGCGTGGCAAGCCGGTCATCGTTGTGCCAGATGTCCCGTTTGATCTGATCGACGGCCGCACTGAGCGAATGGAAGTCGGCCGCATCCGGGGCGTCCAGCGTCGCCGGCAAACGCAGCGCAGTGATCACCAAGTCGTTGCTCATGAAACCAGCCTACTGGCCGGACGTTGTTGACAACATGTCTCATTTGCCGCAATTGGCCATTAAATCGATGATCTGCCTGCCGGTCCGGAAAACCGCTCAGCTTCCGGGCTGCACGAAGAGCACTGCGTCGAAAGCCCCATCGCTCCAGGTCGGCTTGCAGCGCGCCACTTCGCGCCAGCCGGACCTGCGGTACAGCGCCATCGCCGACTCGGCCACCGACGCCGTATCCAGCACGCCGATCATTCCGTTCGCCGAGATCACGGCCATTGCGGCGGACATCAAGGAACGGGCCACGCCGCGCCCTTGCTGCTGCGGATCGACGAAGAGCCGTTTGATCAGGCAATGCCGTTCGATCGGCGCACCGGTCGCGGCCAACCAGAACGGCAGATAGGCCAGGTCCTCGCTCGCCGACAAGGGCATGATCGAAACCTGGCCGAGCAGTCCGTGCTGGTCTTCAGCGACCCACGATGCGCTGAACCTCGGATCAGCCAGCGATTCGAGCGCATGCGGCACCAGCCTGCCGGCATCGTCGGCGAAATATCCGGAATCCTCAGCACAGGCCGCCAGGATCGCCAAAAGCCCCGGTAGATCGGCATCGGTTCTGGGCCGCAGCAGCACCGTCCGCTCGGCCGTCGCCTTTGCTTCCGCCGGATCGGTCACAGCCCGAGTTCCAGCACATCATCGCGTTCGGCAACTCCGCCGAACATGAAATGCTTTGTACCCACGGCTTCGAAACCGTGTTTCCGATAGAATTTTTTGGCCCGTTCGTTGACATTGCTCACGCCGAGCCAGATTGAGGCGAGGCCGGTTTCCCTGGCCCGGTCCAAGGTTTCCCGCATCAGTTCGGCGGCCAAGCCGGAGCCGAAGCATTCCGACCGGACGTAGCATTTGCTCAGTTCCGCGGTGGGCCGCCCCTGGACCGCCGCCGCGACCTCCGGGTCCGAGGGTGCTTCGACCAGCAGCAAACTGTAGCCCTGCAGTCCGCCCGGGCCCTCGGCGAGCAAGAGCCGGGCCGCCGGATTGTTCAGGTATCCGGTGAAAACCTCGCCTCTGAGATACCGGTGGATGTGCGCTGCGATGTTCTCCGGATCGGCACCGGCCGGCGCGGAATAGGGGAAAGTCGCTGCGGCGAGTTCGACGACGGCGTCGAGGTCGGCGGGTTCTGCAGGGCGGAAAACGGGCATGCAACCGATTGTAGTCAAAAACCAGAAAAGCGGGTCGGGAAGCCATGGCTTCCCGACCCGCTTCTGTTTGGTTCAGTGCATTTTAGGCCTCGGTGAGGACCTTGGTGACGTTCGGGTCGACCGAGATGCCCGGGCCGAACGTGGTAGTCACGGTTGCCTTCTGCAAGTAGCGGCCTTTGGACGTGGACGGCTTCAAACGGAGCACTTCGTCGAGCGCGGCTGCGTAGTTCTCCGCGAGCTGCTTGGCGTCGAAGGACACCTTGCCGATGATGAAGTGCAGGTTGGAGTGCTTGTCGACGCGGAAGTCGATCTTGCCGCCCTTGATTTCGTTGACGGCCTTCGCGACGTCAACGGTCACCGTGCCGGTCTTCGGGTTCGGCATCAAGTTGCGCGGTCCGAGGACCTTGCCCAAACGGCCGACCTTGCCCATCAGGTCCGGGGTCGCCACAGCGGCGTCGAAATCGGTCCAACCGCCGGCGATCTTTTCGATCAGATCGTCCGAACCGACGAAGTCGGCGCCGGCTGCGATTGCGGCCTCAGCCCGGTCGCCGGTTGCGAAAACCAGGACGCGGGCGGTCTTGCCGGTGCCGTGCGGCAGGATGACCGTGCCGCGGACCATCTGGTCCGCCTTGCGCGGGTCGACGCCCAAACGGAACGCGACCTCGACGGTGGCGTCGAACTTGGACGGGTTGGTGTCTTTGGCCAGCTTGACCGCGTCGACGGGGGCGTACTGCTTGCCCTCTTCGATCTTGGCTACTGCTGCCTCATATGCTTTGCTGCGCTTTGCCATGCTGCTGTTTCTCCTTGTGCAGTTGTGGTCTGTCGGACCGCGCTGGGCCCTGCCACTGTCTTCGCTCGGAAGACGCTAATGATTGTGTTCCGTGAAGGGGTCAGCCCTCTACGGTGATGCCCATCGAGCGGGCGGTGCCGGCGATGATCTTGGCCGCAGCCTCGACGTCGTTGGCGTTCAAGTCCACGAGCTTCTGGGTTGCGATTTCATTCACCTGGGCCTGGGTCAGCTTGGCAACCTTCACGGTGTGCGGGGTAGCCGAACCCTTGGCGACGCCGGCAGCCTTTTTGATCAGCTCGGCGGCCGGCGGGGTCTTGGTGATGAAGGTGAAGGAACGGTCTTCGTAAACCGTGATTTCCACCGGGATGACGTTTCCACGCTGGGATTCGGTCGCAGCGTTGTACGCCTTGCAGAATTCCATGATGTTGACACCGTGCTGACCAAGTGCAGGACCGATAGGCGGTGCCGGATTGGCGGCGCCTGCCTGGATCTGCAACTTGATGAGGCCGGTGACTTTCTTTTTGGGAGCCACTTCAGGTCCTTCTCTTGTACATGTTTCCTCGGCTGCCGGAGCGCATCCGAGGCGGTGGTCGTCATGGCAAGACGACCGACGTCGCCCCCTGCCTAAAGCATGGCAGGAGACGACTAAGTCTTTTGGAACCTATTAAGTCTACTAGATCTTGGTGACTTGGCCGAACGAGAGCGTCACCGGGGTCTCGCGCTCGAACAGGGAGACCAGAACCACCAGGGTCTGCGACTCGGGTTTGATCTCCGAGATCGTGGCCGGGAGGGTCTCGAACGGGCCTTCCTTGACGATCACGGATTCGCCGATTTCGAAGTCGACTGCGATCGGCGCCTGGGCGGCCTTGGTCGCCGAGCCCTTGCCGTTCTCGGCCGCTTGCTCTTCTTCGAAGACCGGGGCGAGCATCGAGAAAACTTCGTCCAGGCGCAAGGGCACCGGGTTGTGCGCATTGCCCACGAATCCGGTGACGCCGGGAGTGTGCCGCACGACGCCCCAGGAAGCATCGGTCAATTCCATCCGCACCAGCACGTAGCCGGGGATGCGCACGCGGTTGACCACCTTGCGCTGCGCATTCTTGATCTCGACGACTTCTTCCATCGGGACCTGGATTTCGAAGATGTGCTCTTCCATGTTGAGCGACTGGCTCCGGGTCTCCAGGTTCGCCTTCACCCGGTTTTCGTAACCGGCGTAGGAGTGGATGACGTACCAGTCGCCCTCTTGGCGGCGGAGTTTGGCTTTGAATTCTTCCACCGGATCCACTGCGGGGACGGCGTCTGCCGGCTCCTCGCCAGCAGCGGCCTCGGAATCGTCGGCGGAATCAGCGTCTTCGGATTCGGTGGCTTCCGCCTCGGCTTCAGTCTCTGCGACTTCCCCGGCCGGCGCTACAGCATCGACGAGTTCGTCCTGGGCAGCATCCTGCTCGGCACCGGGCTCTTCGCTCTGTTCCGTCATATCGAGCTCCTGCTCAGACACGTATTTCCTGCTTTCTTAGTGCGGTAAACCTATTGCGCCGGGCCCAGCTGGGCCCGCGTCCGGGACGGCTACCGTTCAACCGATCCGGTGCCGCCGAAGACCCAGCCGATGCCAATGCCGAAGGCCGTATCGAGGACGGTCACGATCGCCATCATGAGAATCACGAAAATCAGAACCACAATGGTGAAGCGGATCAGCTCTTTGCGGGTGGGGGTGACCACCTTGCGCAATTCGCCGATAACCTGCCGGACGAAGAGCGCAATGCGCCCAAAGAATCCCGGCTTGCCGGACTTGGCACCCTTGGCGTCATTGCCAGACTTCTTGGCAGGACGGTCCTGGGAGCTACTGGCAGCTGTTTCGGTCAACTGTGCCTCACTCGATTTGAAATTCGACTTGACTCTGCGGATTGCATATTGCGCAGGGCAGACAGGACTCGAACCTGCAACCTGCGGTTTTGGAGACCGCTGCGCTACCAATTGCGCCACTACCCTAGGTTGGTGCGTTGAAATCGCCCTTTCGGACCGCCATGAAGGCGCAAACCATTATGGTGATTTCAACACCGAGGTACAAGTCTACGCAATCTGCGCGCCAACGTCGAACTCGCTTTAAACCCCGGTTGTTTTGGGCCTAAAGTGGGCTGTATCGCCCACGCACCCGAAGGAATGCCATGACTTCCAGCCGTATCTCGCAGCGCATTGCCGCGATCGCCGAATCCGCAACCCTTGCCGTCGATGCCAAAGCCAAGGCGCTCAAGGCGGCCGGCCGGCCAGTGATCAGCTTCGGCGCGGGCGAGCCCGACTTCCCCACTCCGGGCTACATCGTGGAAGCCGCAGTCGAGGCGGCGCGGGATCCCAAAAACCACCGGTACTCCCCCGCCGGCGGACTGCCGGAACTGCGCGAGGCGATTGCCGCACAGACCCTGCGGGATTCCGGCTACCCGGTCGACGCCGCGCAGGTGCTGGTGACCAACGGCGGAAAACAAGCCGTGTATCAGGCCTTCGCCACGCTGCTCGATCCCGGTGACGAGGTGCTCGTGCCCAGCCCGTTCTGGACGACCTACCCAGAGGCGATCAGGCTTGCCGGCGGTATTCCGGTGGACGTTTTCGCCGGAACCGATCAGGGTTACCTGGTGACCGTGGAACAGTTAGAAGCGGCTCTGACGCCCAAAACCAAGGTGCTGCTTTTTGTTTCACCGTCCAACCCGACCGGTGCCGTGTATTCTCCGGAACAGACTCGGGAAATCGGCCAGTGGGCTGCGGCCAAGGGGCTCTGGGTGGTCAGCGACGAAATCTACCAGCACCTGACCTACGACGGCGTGCCGTTCACTTCGATCGCCACGGCGGCCCCGGAGTTGGGCGACAAAGTGGTATTGGTGAACGGCGTGGCCAAAACCTATGCGATGACCGGTTGGCGAGTGGGCTGGATGATCGGCCCGAAAGACGTGATCAAGGCGGCGACCAATCTGCAGTCCCATGCGACGTCGAATGTTTCCAACGTCTCGCAGCGCGCTGCTTTGGCCGCGGTTTCCGGACCCTTGGACGCGGTGCACGAGATGGGCGTGGCTTTCGACCGGCGCAGGAAAGCCATCGTGGCCGGGTTGAACCAGATCCCGGGGCTGGAATGCCCCACTCCGCACGGGGCGTTCTACGTCTACGCCGATGTCCGCGGGCTGTTGCCCCGCCTCAACGTTGCCACCTCGGCCGAATTGGCAAATTTGATCCTGGAAAAGACCGAGGTTGCCGTAGTTCCCGGAGAAGCCTTCGGACCTAGCGGGTATCTGCGTTTGTCCTACGCTTTGGGCGACGACGATTTGGCCGAAGGCGTGCGGCGCTTGCAGGAATTCCTGAGCTAGAGTTTCCATCCGCAACGTTTTCAGCTCCGCTTTGGGTCAATGATCTGCTCAGCTTTCACTTTGGCACCATGAGCAACTCAAAAAGTTTTGGCCGGTAACTAACCCTGGTTCGCCAACCAGGAGGTCACTATGCTGACGAGTCTCTCCGGCGAGTTCAAGACCAGTTTTGCGGGAAATCGGAGCAGTGGGATTCCACGCAGCGTGAGTTCGTTCCACCGTCTGCGATCCTCCAGAAATTCAGCCTCCCCGCTATGGAACTGCCTGCCGTCGAGTTCGATTGCCAGTTTGCCCTCCAGCCAAAGGTCCACCCGGCCCACCCCCTCGATACGGTATTGGCATTCCACCTGAAAGCCCGCAGCACGAAGGCTCTGCCGGGCGATGGTCTCGATCAAGGACTGCGAGGTGAGTTCGACCTGGCGGGTCACCCGACGCGCTTTCGCGCTTTTCGTCTTCTGGGCGATATCCCGGAGCTCAGCCGGACTCATCTTGCCCAAAACCAAGGCGGATTCAGCAACCACAAGAGCCTCCAACTCCGGCAGGCAGCCAATCGCTTGACGCACGCACTCCGCGACTTCGACGACTCGGGGCTGCCGGTCGCGGCTCCGGTGAACCACGAACCTACCGTCTGAACACAATGCCCGGGACGCCGAAAGATGGGGTTTGACCGGCTTTTTCCACACCCACAAACCATGTACCCCTGCCGCGCTGATACAGCCGAAAGACGCCGAGAACTCGGCCCGGAGCAGGTCTTGCGGGTCAGCTCCGGGAAGTTGGTAGATGGCTCGGAACGGCCGGTGCACATCTCGCCGCGCCAGCGCTTGATTGAGTTCGAACCGGGTGACTCCGACTCGCTGCAGTTCCGCCCAGCGGCCCACCCCGCCAAGAGCCTGGAGTGCTTGCACCGATTCCACAGCAAATTTCTACCCCGAATGCCGAGGCAGAAACGGGTTCCGAGGAAGATTCTGAGGAAGATGTGGATAACTTAGTCCTCAAGCAATACATTTTGAGCCAGAAATCCCGGATTTTGGCGTCACACCTGACACTCCAACACCACATGCAACGCAAAACGTACTGGATGGCGACTAGAGCAGTCTGCGGCTGGCTGCCCAGCGGGTGAGTTCGTGCCGGTTGGACAGTTGCAACTTCCTGAGCACCGCCGAAACATGGGTTTCCACGGTTTTGACCGAGATGAAGAGTTCCTTGGCGGTCTCCTTGTAGCTGTAGCCCCGGGCGATCAACCGCATCACCTCCCGCTCCCTCGCGGACAGCCGGTCCAACTCGTCTTCCACGGGACCGCTGCCGCCGAAGGCGTCCAAGACGAATCCGGCCAACCGCGGGGAGAAGACCGCATCGCCGCCGGCCACGGTCCGCACCGCAGCCGAAATTTCAGCGCCCGAGCTGGCCTTGGTGACATAACCTCGGGCACCGGCCCGGATCACCGACACCACGTCCTCCGCCGCATCCGAAACACTCAGCGCCAAGAACTTCACTTCGCCGAGCAACGCATTGGACCGTTCGATGACTTCCCGCCCACCGCCGCCGTTCCCGCCAGGCAGATGCACGTCGAGGAGCACCACCGCAGGCTTGTGCTGGGCGATCAGCGACACGGCTTCATCCACCGAAGCCGCTTCCGCCAGAACTTCCAGATCGGCGGCCAAATCAGCGCGCAGGCCGGAGCGGAAAATCGCGTGGTCGTCGACCACCAGTACCGGGATCATGTTTCGTCTTTCTGATTGGTCTCCAACAAGGGCAAGCGCAATTGGATCTCGGTGCCGGAGCCGGACGAGGATATTTTGGCCGATCCGCCGTGCCGGCCCATCCGGCCGAGAATCGATTCGCGCAACCCCAGACGGTCCTCCGGTACCTGATCCAGGTCGAATCCGGGACCTCGGTCCCGGACGAAAACCTCAACGAGTTCCTTGCTCGCCTCGACATAGACCGAGACGCTGGTCCCGGCATGCCGCACCGCATTGAGCATGGCTTCCCGGCTCGCCTGGACCAGGGCATCGACCCGGCTGTCCACCGTCGCATCGCCGACCGCGATGAGTTCGATGCCCACGCCGTGGGCGTCCTCCAATTCGGCTGCGACAGCCCGCATCCGGGCCACCAGATTGTCCGGATTCCGGCTGGCGTCCTGGTAGATCCACTCGCGCAACTCCCGCTCCTGGGCCCGCGCCAGCGAGGTGACATCCTGCTCCGAGCCAGCCCGCCGCTGGATCAATGCCAGAGTCTGCAATACCGAATCATGCAGATGCGCGGCGATCTCGGCCCGTTCGGTCTCCCGGACCCGGGCCGCCCGTTCATCTTGCAGATCACGCCAGATCCGCAGCCCCCAAGGAGCCAGCACGAGCCCGACGCCGGCCAGCACTGCTAAGGCCGCGGCCACGGCCGGCACTACCCGGTCCCAACCTCCGCCGCCGACCACCAAAACCAGCAACCCCAGCACCAGGAGCAGCAGCCCGGCGGCCAAGCGCAGCAATCCCAAGGAATTGTTCGCCTGCGCCCGGTCCAAAAGCAGCGAACGTCGTGAAGCATCCAGCTGCAACCAGACCAGGACGGCACCCACCACGATCACGAACACCGGCAAGACCACGCCGAGCTGCAGATCGAAACCGGCGATTTGCGCCACGATCAACCCGGCGACGAACAACAGCCCGGCCCCGGTCAGGATTTCTTTCACCCCACGCCGGCGCCACCAGGATCCAGGATCCGTGCTCAGCCGTTGGAAGAACTCCGCCCCGGCCTGCTGCGGAGCCGATGCAGCTTCCGGACCGGGCTGATCCGCTGCGGAGCGCTCCGGGACCAACGCCCACAACCAGGCGTAAAAGAGCGCGCCGGCGCCGAAAAACAGCGTGCTCAAGACGAACGCGGCCCGGATCAAACCGACCCGCCAGCCGAGATGCTGGGCCAGCCCCGCGCAAACGCCCGCAAGGATGCGGTCCTTGCTGCGGTACATCCTGGCTTCCATAGTTCGATTCAAGCACGTTCAGGGCCCCGAGGAGCTGTCTCTGGGGGTGTCTTCAGGGTTGAATCAGGGGATCCCCGGATACCCCCGGACACCGGTGCCGAGCAGGATTGAAGCATGAGCGAACAGCAACCGGGCCATTACGGCCCCCCTTCGAGGAATTACCGTCCTGCCGATTCCGGCCCGGGCCAGCCCACGGAACCGCTCGGCGGCACTCCGCCCGGCGACCCGCGTCCCGGAGTTCCCTCCGGCGGCCAGGCCAGGGAACAGGCCGACCGGTTCTTCGATTGGATTCGCGGTCTGCAAATCACTCGCGGCCAGGACCGTTGGTTCGGCGGGGTGGCCAGCGGCCTGGCGCACCGGCTCGGCGTCGACCCGATCATTGTCAGAGGCCTGCTGGTCGTCTTGACCCTCTTCTTCGGCCTCGGCGTCTTCGCCTATGGCGTGGCCTGGGCCTTGCTGCCCGAACCGGATGGCCGGATCCATGCCCAAGAAGTCAGTTACGGCCGGTGGAGTTCGGGCATGACCGGAGCGGCAATTTTCACCGTGCTCGGCATGACCCCGCTATGGCGCGGCGCGCTGTCCCTGGTCTTCGGTGCCCGGGACTGGTGGTTCCCTTGGCCGCTACTCTGGGTCGGCGGCATCGTCGGCGTCATCGTCTGGGCGGTCAACTCGGGCCGGAAGAACCGTTCCGGCCAAACAGGGTCCCCGACGCCGGCGCCGGCGGCCGCGAGCGGGGCTGCTCCGATGACCGCGCCGGCACAACCCTACCGGCCGGCGGATCCAGGGGCCGCCTATGCTCCGCCGACTCAGCCCTATCAGACGTTCCAACCGGTGCCGCAGCATACTGCGCCGGTCTTCCGCCCGGAGCGCGTGGTACCGCGGGCGCCCGGTCCGGGTGCCGCCACGATCGGCATCACCTCCGGGGCGGCGATCCTGCTGGCCGGCGCCATCTTCCTGGCAGACGTTGCCGGCTGGTTCCCGGATTCCAATGGATCGGTGGCGACTTTGGCTTGGGGCACGGCCGCAGTGGTCTGCGCCTTGGGCATCGTGGTCTGCGCGGTCCGCGGACGCAGCTCCGGGGTTCTGGGATTCTTCGCGGTACTGGCCATCGCGGTCTCCGCAGCTTTCGCGGTACTGCCTTCCAGCGGTAGCTGGGTCTTCGCCCGTTCCGCGACCTGGAGCCCGACGTCGGCCGAACAGGCCGAGCAGGGTTACAGCATGACTGCCGCGACCGGCAGCCTGGACTTGGCAGACCTGGGCAAACCGGGCAGCGATGTCAGCATCCCAGTCTACGTCAACGCCGGCAGCGCCAAGATCAGCGTGCCCAGCGACCTCCGGGTCGTGATCAATGAGCAGATGTGGATCCGCTCGCTCTACGTGAACGGCCAGAAGCTGAACAACTCAGTCCAGAACACGGTCGTCAATCCGGCCGCCACCGGCGGCACCGTCACCTTGCAAGTGCGCGGCACGGTGGGCGATGTCAGCGTCACCACCACGAACCCGAGATGAAAGAGATGATTCAGATGAGCACCGAGTTGAATTCCGACCCCCTGAGCGGGCAGCGCCGATCGGTGCGGGTGGGGACCCTGGTCTGGGGGGTGGTTTTGATCGCCGTCGCCACCCTGATCATGGTCGGCCGCTACACCGCCGTCGAGCTTGATCCGCGCCTGGTGCTGATCGCCCTGCTGCTGCTGGCCGGGCTCGCCCTGCTCGTCGGCGGGGTGCTCAGCGGAGCCGCCAAATCCCGGGAACGCAGCCGGAACGCAGAACCGTCCGCGGAACCGCTGACCCTGCCCAACGAAGAAAGCTAGGCTGGCGGCATGGAATCCTTTTACCGGACGATGCGATCACAACGACTGCGCCGCGGCCCCAAACGGCTGCTCGGCGGGGTGCTGGGCGGACTGGCCGCGGCGATGAACATCGATGTCGCCTGGGTGCGCATCGGCTTCTTGCTCTTCTGCCTGCTTCCTGGCCCGGCCTTCTTGCTCTACCTTGCGGCGTGGGCAATCGTGCCGGACCAGGATGGCGGAATCGTCATCGCGAAGCTCTTGGCCCGGAAACGGGCCTGAGCCGAAGCTGCGGGACGACGGTTATTTCTTGACCGAATCGAACAACAGCTTGAAGGTGAACCCGGCCAGCAAGGCACCGGCGATCGGAGCCACAATAAAAACCCAGACTTGGGAGATCGGCACGCTGCCGCCGAAAATCGCGGTCGCGATCGAACGCGCCGGGTTCACCGAGGTGTTGTCCACCGGGATGCTGATCAGGTGGATCAAGGTCAAGGTCAGGCCGATCGTCAACGGTGCGAATCCGGACGGCGCCCGGGCACTGGTGACACCGAGGATCACATAGACGAAGACCGCGGTCAGGATGATTTCGATCAAGAGCACCGAAACCAGATTGAATCCATTGGGCGAACCTTCGCCGTAGCCGTTGGAAGCGCCGGCGAATACCGAGGACTGGAATCCACCCGGGGCTCCGGCGACGATCGCGGCAAGCAACGCCGAGGCGATGACACCGCCGACCAGCTGCGCCACGATGTAGCCCAAGACGTCTTTCCACGCGAACCGGCCGGAGGCCGCAAGGCCTAATGTCACCGCCGGGTTGAAGTGGCCGCCGGAAATCGAACCGACCGCATAGGCGCCCGCCAGCACGGTCAGGCCGAAGGCCAGCGCGACGCCCAGGAAGCCGACCCCGAGCGGATTCCCGTCGCCGCCGAATTTCGCCGCGAAAATCGCGGTACCAGCGCCGCCGAAGACGAGGAGGAAAGTGCCGAAGACTTCGGCACCCCAACGTGCGCCCAGCGTGCTTTCCACGGTCGCGCTCGGACTCGCTACTGCAATTTCGACTTCTTCGTGCTTAGCCATTGAAGTCTCCGTTCTCTCTTTAGGGATCTCCGCAAATCCCCCCCAGTCTCGAAGATAACCGAAATCCCCTGTGTTCCCAGGCATTTCAGGCCGCGATTGCGCAACAAAAGTTGCCCAGATCACATCCTGCCGGAGAATTGTCTAGAATCTTCACAGAGCTCAATGGAGCGCTCCGCTCCTGACCACACTCCACTCGAGGATTGAGCCTTAATGAAGATCGGAATCCTGACCAGCGGCGGCGACTGCCCCGGACTCAACGCAGTGATCCGCGGCGCAGTGCTCAAAGGCATCAAAGTCCACGGCCAGGAATTCGTGGGCTTCCGCGATGGCTGGCGCGGCGTCGTCGAGGGCGACATCATGGATTTGCCCCGGCACAACGTGCGTGGAATCTCGAAACAGGGCGGCACGATCCTGGGCACGTCCCGGACCAACCCCTTCGACGAGGGCGGACCGGAAGTCATCAAAGCGCACTTGGAGCGGCTGGGCATCGATGCGATCATCGCGATCGGCGGCGAAGGCACCCTGGCCGCGGCAAAACGATTGACCGACGTCGGGCTGAAAATCGTCGGCGTGCCCAAAACCGTCGACAACGATTTGGACGCCACCGACTACACCTTCGGTTTCGACACCGCAGTGCAAATCGCTACCGAAGCCATCGACCGGCTGCGCACCACCGGGGAATCGCACCACCGCTGCATGATCGCCGAGGTGATGGGCCGGCATGTCGGCTGGATCGCGCTGCACGCGGGCATGGCATCCGGAGCGCATGCGATTCTGATCCCGGAACAGAAGGTCAGCATCGAGCAGATTGCCGACTGGGTCAATGAAGCCCACGAACGCGGCCGGGCGCCCCTGGTCGTGGTGGCGGAGGGCTTCGTGCCGGACCATTTGGAGACGCCGCATTCGGTCCGCGGCTTGGACACCTTCGGCCGGCCCCGGCTCGGCGGCATCGCGGACCAGCTGGCTCCGGAGCTCGAAGCGCGGACCGGCATCGAGACCCGGGCCACGATCCTGGGCCACATCCAACGCGGCGGGGTGCCGAGTGCTTTCGACCGGGTGCTGGCCACCCGGTTGGGCATGGCCGCGATCGATTCCGTCGTGGACGGCCGATGGGGCACCATGGTGTCCTTGAGCGGCACCGAAATCAAGCACGTCGGTTTTGAAGCTGCCCTGGGCAACCTCAAAACCGTGCCGCAGAGCCGGTACGACGAAGCAGCGCTCCTGTTTGGCTGAGCCCGCCTGGCACCGATGCAAAAACAGGTCAAAGGCACGGACCCAACGGGGCGCGGTTAGCGCACCGGCTTCAGGAAGCCCTTCTGCCGGCCGACCACTTGGCCGGCATCGGTCGTCACGATCAGTTCCTGCGCGGCAACGTAGGCCTCGGTGCCGTCGAGCACGGTCAGCTCCGCGGCCGGGTCGACATTTCGTTTCACCACGGCCAGGCCGATCGGCCCCATTTCATAATGCTGTGCCACTGAAGTGAGTGTTCCGACTTGACGTTCACCGAGTTGCACCGGGGACCCCGCTACCGGCATCGTGTGCTGCGATCCGTCGAGTTGCAAAAAGACCAGACGGCGCGGGGGGTGGCCCAGGTTGTGCACCCGGGCGACGGTCTCCTGCCCCTTGTAGCAGCCTTTGGCCAGATGCACCGCGGTACGCAGCAAATCGAGCTCGTGCGGGATCGTTTTTTCATCGGTCTCGGCGCCCCAGCGCGGCCGCCAGGCGGCAATCCGCAGCGCTTCCGCAGCCAGGCTTCCAGCCAAGGGCAGATCGGCGGCCACAGCATCCAGCAAGGGCAACGGCACCAAGTATTCGACCCACGGCCGGTCCGCACCGGGATGGCCCGCCTCAATCGAATACGAATAGCCTCCGACCGCGACTTCCGGCCAAGGATCCCGCCAAACCAGCAGCGCCGGCTCGACGCCCTGGAGCAAGGGGGCCGTTGCCGCCAACACGCCCCAATCCGCCGAAACGTCCGCGACCTCCACACGCAGCATGAACTTCATCGAGGTCAACCACGCGGCCAGCCCGGCCGCCTCCGGTGCCTCGACCAACAACCAGGCAGTCGCGCCGTCGTCGATGATCCGGGCGTCGAACTCGATCCGGCCCTGCACGCTCAGCAGCAAAAGTTCCGCGGAATCGCCCGGAGCCAGTCGGGAAACATCCTGCGAGGAAAGCGTGGTCAACCAACTCAGCCGGTCCGCGCCGCCGACCGTGACCACGCCGCGCTGCGAAAGGTCCACGACCGCGCGGCCTTCGGCCAACGCTCGTTGCTCGCGCATCGGGTCGCCGTAGTGGGCGGCGACACCGGCATCCAGGCCGGCAGCTTCAACCGCACCGGGCCGGGACAATAACGCGCTCTGATAACTCATACCAGTGCCAACCCCGCCGTCTGGCGCACTATTCCGCCGCGTCGGGGGCTGGAAGCTTCTTCAGAATCGCCGAGGCATGGGCTTCGAGCGAATTGCCTTCTGCCGCGACGTCCCACCGCCAGAACAGATCCCCATTGACCAGGCCGAAGATCCGGGTTGCCGCAGTGTAGTCCTTGGCTCCCTCCCGGCGCATCACCGCGTCGGTGGCCAATTGGATCTGCGGGCCGGTGATGGTGCCGTAATAAAGCTCGGAAATGCCACCGGGATGCACGATCGTGGCGGTGATGTCGAAACCGCCGGAATCGTTGCGCAGCGCTTCGACGTCGTCTGCCGTGGTCAGCGCGGGGACGATGTCCGCCGGGATCAGCCCGGGGCCGCCATCGGCGTCGCCGAGCTTGCGGTCCAGCGCCCAGAACCCCATCTCCACGCTCAACGGGCGCAGCGTCATGCCGTCCTCGTCGGTCAGCCAGCTTTCCGCGACGTATTCGAGGTAAGGCAACCCGTTGGACCGGAAGCTCACGCGTTGGAAGAAGTGTTCCGAGTCCGCTTCACCGCTGCCCAATCTGCCGCGGCCTTCCCACTGGCCGATGAGCCAGGAGAGCGGAACCAATTCCGGGGTCAGATCCGTGGGAATCTCGATCGGCATAGTGGCTACTTCTGACCTTTGAACAACCGCCAGACGACCAGACCCGCGAACCAGGCAATTGTCAGACCGGCAATCACCAGCAGAACAATGAAGAAGATTTCCAGAGCGAGTATCGACATGGCTTCATCTTATCGCGGTCGGATGACGCTCAAGTCACCAGCAGTTTGTCGATGAAATAAACCATCGCACCGAGCGAAAGCACCGGCGCCAGACCCATCGCCACGGCACCGGCGACATGGCCCAATGGGGTTGCGATATTGGCCAGCCTGCGGAAACTGAGAAGTACCGCGGCAATCACTGCACCGATCACCGCAGCGGGCAGGATGTGCAGATCGGAGAACAGCAATGCGGCGAGCGGGCCGGCCAGCGCGCCGAGCAGCAAGCCCAGCGGCGCAATGATCCGGTCCGGCCAGGGGATCATGCTCAGCAACAACACCACGACGGCGCAGATCCCGGCGATCCAGGTCATCGCGCTCTCTTGGGTGAACCGGTGGGCGGCGATCCAACCTGAACCCACCGAGGCGATGAACACCCCCACTACGCAGCCGAACGTCGATTCGAGCCGGTGGCTCTGCCCGGTGCCGCGGATCAGTTGGATCACGAAAACCGCGATGATCCCCAAAGCCATGATCACCGGCAACCCGGACAGGATGTCCGGCCCCGGGGCGAATCTGGCCACGAGCACCGACAATGAACCGCAGAGTGCGATCACTACGCCCAGGGTCTTCTTCGCCGGGACACCCAAATAGTGCGGCCAGCCATAACCGAACAACACGGAGAAGAGCACGCCGACGAACACGGACAATCCGGAAGGCCCATAGGAGGCGGCGACGATGGTGACCAAGCCGAGCAGCCCCGCCATGCCCACACTCCAAGTTTTCACATACTCATCCTGCCTTATCCGCGCCCGGTGTGTCCTCCCCGACGCTCGTAACCGACCCGGCGGCCGCGAGCGCTGAGGCTATACTCGAAGGCAATCGGTTTCGTCGGTCAAGCGCTGCAAGCGCCACGCAGAAGCCGAAGACGCCCGAAGATGCGCGCCTGAGCACATTGGAGGAAAGCATGTCCCACATCCTGATACTGACCAATAGCACCGGTTCTTCGGTGGACATCCTGCCTGCGCTGGAATTGCTCAATCACCGCGTGCACATCCTTCCTGCCGAGCCTTCGGCTTTGCTTGATGCGGAGCCGGCGGACATCATTTTGCTGGATGCGCGCAAGGACCTGGTCGGCGCCCGCTCGCTGACCCAATTGCTCCGCGCCACCGGTCCGGGCGCACCGCTGCTGCTGGTTCTCACCGAAGGCGGAATGGCAGCGATTTCCGCGACCTGGGCCGCCGACGACATCGTTTTGGAATCCGCTGGACCCGCGGAAGTCGAAGCCCGGTTCCGGCTGGCCATCGCGCGGACCCACGAGGAGACCGAGGACACCGGGCATGAGATCCGGGCCGCCGGCGTGGTGATCGACGAGACCTCTTACACAGCAAGGGTGAACGGTGCAGCCTTGAATTTGACCTATAAGGAATTCGAGCTGTTGAAGTACTTGGCGCAACACCCCGGCCGGGTCTTCACCCGGGCCCAATTGCTGCACGAAGTGTGGGGCTACGACTATTACGGCGGCACCCGGACCGTCGATGTGCACGTGCGGCGGCTCCGGGCGAAACTGGGTTCGGACCACGAAAACCTGATCAGCACCGTGCGCAATGTCGGTTATCGGTTGACCCTGCAACGGATTCCGGAGGAAGAGTTGTCCGAGGCCTGAACGCCCGGATCCCTTTGGTGGAGGACATACGGGTCGAACGTATCGAAGGCGTCCCAGTGACGCATCCCCCTGGCAGCCGCTTGCGGCCGTCCGACTACTATACCCGAAATCCTCGTTGCCGGATTCCGCTGGTCGCCTGATTCGTCCGGGCACTAGGCTTGCGGCATGACGAATGGGCCAGCCCAGAGTGCACAAGCCATCCCACCGAACCGTCCCGCCGCCAGGATCAGTTCTGCCGACGGCCTTCCGGAGCCCGGCGGGTTCGCGGAGTTCCGCGCGCTGGCCGACGCCGCCGAGGAAACCGACGGCCATCCGCCGTTTTCGGAACAGACCTTGGTCCGGCTGCGCCAGCAGCCGACCGCTGATCAGGTCCGACCGTGGCTGCTGCTCGGCTTCGTGCCGGACGAACCCCAGTCGGTGCCGGTCGAAACTCCGGGCCCGTTGGCCGGCGTCGCCGTGCTGCTCGCCGACGCCGACGGGGTTGGCGCAACCTTGGAACTCACCGTCCATCCGGTTTTCCGCAACCAGGGGATCGGAACCGCTCTGCTGGAACAGCTCCGTGAGGAGCGCGGATTCGCCGGCCTCCGGGCGTGGTCGCACGGCAACCACGCCGCGGCCGAGCGGCTCGCCGGACGCTTCGGCTTCCAACCGGTCCGCGAGCTGCTGCGTCTCCGCCTGGCCACCAGCGCCGGGACCGACCAGGCACCGGTCTGGCCGGACGGAGTACGGCTGCGGAGCTTCGTGCCGGGCCAGGACGAGCAGGCTTGGCTGGCGGTCAACGCCGCAGCCTTCGCCCACCACCCGGAACAAGGAGCCATGACGCTGAGCGATCTGCAGGCCCGGATGGCCGAGGATTGGTTCGATCCGGACGGCTTCCTGCTGGCCGTGGACGACGCGGACCAGGTCCTGGGCTTCCATTGGACCAAAGTCCACGCCGGGGCCAACGGCCACGCCGATCTGGGCGAGGTCTATGTCGTCGGCATCGCCCCCCAGGCCCAGGGAACAGGCCTGGGCAAAGCGCTGACCTTGGCCGGCATCGATTACCTGCACCGCCGTGGTTTGGCCGCGATCATGCTGTACGTCGACGCGGACAACACCGCAGCGGTGGCGTTGTACCGGAAATTGGGCTTCAGCCCATGGGACGCCGATGTCATGTACGGGCTTCCGGACGCCGCTGCCGGCGCAACAGTGGAGTAGTTGCGGCCCGCCGCTTGTAGGCTTGGTACTGAGCAACGAAAGCAGAGGAACCATGCAGGCCGAACCCACCGGAACAGCAATCACTTTACGGACCGGATCCGAGCGATTCGGCAGTTCCGAGGTGCCCGCTGCCCGCGCCACCCAGGACCGCATCGACATCCCGGAATTCGCCCCGAGTCTGATCCCGGACGGCGAAATCAGCGCGGACCGGTTCCTGGACCGCGAATTGAGCTGGCTGGCCTTCAACGCCAGGGTATTGGAGCTGGCTGAAGACCCGGACTTGCAGCTGCTCGAACGAATCAACTTCCTGTCCATCTTCGCCTCCAACCTGGACGAGTTCTTCATGGTCCGGGTGGCCGGGCTGAAGCGGCGCATCGCCACCGGTCTGGCGGTGCCCTCGCCGGCCGGGCTCAGCCCGATCGAAGTGCTGGAGCAGATCAGCGAGGAGGCGCACCGGTTGCAAGCCCGGCACGCACATGTCTTCGCGGACCAGATCCGGCCCGCCTTGGCCTATGAGCATTTCCACCTGGTGCGCTGGGATGAACTCGACGATGCCGCGAAAACCCGGTTGAGCAACATGTTCGCGGAAAAAGTCTTCCCGATCCTGACTCCGCTGGCCGTCGATCCGGCGCACCCGTTCCCCTATATTTCGGGCCTTTCACTCAATCTCGCCGTGGTGGTGCGCAATCCGGTCAGCGACAAAGAACTCTTCGCCCGGGTGAAGGTTCCGGACCAGCTGCCCCGGATGGTCGCCGTCGACGGTCCCCGGGCCGGCACCGTGCCCGGCCGGGTGGCCCGCTTCATTCCGCTCGAAGAAGTCATCGCAGTCCACCTGGACCAGTTGTTCCCGGGAATGGAGGTCTTGGAGCACCACACCTTCCGGGTGACCCGCAACGAAGACCTGGAAGTCGAAGAAGACGACGCCGAGAACCTGCTGCAGGCTCTGGAGAAGGAGTTACTGCGGCGCCGCTTCGGCCCGCCGGTGCGTCTGGAAGTCACCACCGATATCAATCCGAACATCAGGGCGCTGCTGGTGCGCGAGCTGGACGTCGAAGAGTCCGAGGTCTATGCCCTCCCGGCACCGCTGGACTTGCGCGGGCTGAGCGTGATCGCCAATATCGACCGGCCGGATCTGCGCTATCCGAAGCAGGTTCCGCACACCTCGCGGTATTTGAACGAATCGGAGACCTCGAAAGCGGCCAACGTCTTCGCCGCGATGCGCCGCAGGGACATTCTGCTGCACCACCCCTACGATTCCTTCTCCACCTCGGTGCAGGCGTTCCTGGAACAGGCTGCAGCGGACCCCAAAGTGCAGGCGATCAAGCAGACGCTTTACCGCACCAGCGGTGATTCGCCGATCGTCGATGCCCTGGTCGATGCCGCCGAAGCCGGCAAACAAGTGCTGGCCCTGGTCGAGATCAAGGCCCGGTTCGACGAGCAGGCGAACATCTCCTGGGCGCGCAAACTCGAACAGGCCGGCGTGCACGTGGTTTACGGCATCGTCGGACTGAAGACGCACTGCAAGCTTTCCCTGGTGGTCCGGCAGGAGCAGGACGGTTTGCGCCGCTACTGCCATATCGGCACGGGGAACTATCACCCGCGAACCGCCCGTTACTACGAGGATCTGGGCCTGCTCACCGCCGATGAACAGGTCGGCGAAGATTTGACCCGGTTGTTCAACCAGCTCTCCGGCTACGCGCCGAAGTCGACCTTCAAACGCCTCCTGGTGGCACCGCGGTCGGTGCGTTCCGGACTGATCGACCGGATCGAACGCGAAATCGTCAATGCCCGGGCAGGTCTGGCCGCCCGGGTCCAGATCAAGGTCAACTCGATGGTCGACGAAGCGATCATCGATTCGCTGTACCGGGCCTCGCAGGCCGGCGTCCGGGTCGACGTGATCGTCCGTGGCATCTGTTCATTGCGCCCCGGGGTACCCGGGCTGAGCGAGAACATCACGGTGCGCTCGGTACTGGGCCGGTTCCTGGAGCACTCCCGGGTTTTCACCTTCGCCAATGGCGGCCAGCCGGTGGTGTTCATCGGCTCGGCCGACATGATGCACCGCAACCTGGACCGCCGGGTCGAAGCCCTGGTGCAACTTTCGAACCAGGAAGACATCAGCGACATGGTCGCCCTGCTCAACCGTTACGTGGACGAGGGCACGTCGAGCTGGC
The DNA here is from genome assembly GCF_031454135.1 of Arthrobacter russicus. Lineage (NCBI taxonomy): Bacteria > Bacillati > Actinomycetota > Actinomycetes > Micrococcales > Micrococcaceae > Arthrobacter > Arthrobacter russicus. The sequence goes on along the minus strand of NZ_JAVDQF010000001.1, from coordinate 2,824,254 downwards.
ATCTGGACAACCAAGGGATCTGGACCCGGCACCACCTGGATGCCGAAGGCGCCGCTTTGACCGATGTGCAGTCCTGGCTTTTGGCCAGCCGCGCCCGGCAACGATCGGCGTCCCGGCGGTAATGGGCAATCCGGTCACTCCCCCGGCCCCGGAGCAGGTTCCCGCAGTTTTGGCCGCCGGCGCGATCTGCTGGCGAATCCAGCAGAAACAACTCTGGGTTCTGCTGATCCACCGCCCGCGGTACAACGATTGGTCCTGGCCGAAGGGCAAACACGACGAAGGCGAAACCCTTCCGGAAACCGCGGTCCGCGAAGTCGACGAAGAAATCGGCGTCCAAGCGACATTGGGCATTCCGCTGCCGCACACCGATTACCAGGTGTCCGCCGGTTTGAAACGGGTCTATTACTGGGCTTGCGAGGTGGCCGAGCAAAAACCGTTGCCGGACGGCAAGGAAGTCGACGATGTGCTCTGGTGCACGCCGGACCGGGCCCGTGAACTGCTCAGCAATGCCACCGACATCGAACCGCTCGACGCGCTGGTGCGGGCGCATCAGGAGAAGGCGCTGCGCACCTGGTCGCTCTTGGTGCTGCGCCATGCCAAGGCGAAACCGCGTTCCTCCTGGAGCCGCGCGGAGGGCGACCGGCCGCTGGCCGCCACCGGGCAACGCCAGGCGGCTGCGGTGAAGCGGTTGCTGATGGCCTGGTGGCCCAGCCGGGTGGTGAGCAGCCCCTGGGCTCGGTGCGTGGCCACGATCTCACCGTACGCCAAAGCCAGCAACGCCAAGGTGAAGCTCGTGGACGCACTCACCGAAGCCAACCACCACCGCAAACCGGCCAAAACCGGACTCGCCCTGGAGGCCTTGTTCGACAAGCGCCGGGACGTGGTCCTGTGCACCCATCGACCGGCCCTGCCGACGGTTTTCGGCCAGTTGGCGAAACACATGGATTCCGGTCTGCGCAGAGCCCTGCCGCGCGAAGACCCGTATTTGAGCCCCGGCGAGGTCTTGGTCTGCCAAGTGGTCGGCGAACACATCGTCTCGGTGGAGCGGTACAAGCCCTTTGAAGACTGAACCCATGGCTCCGGCAGCCTGGCATCGGCTAGGTTGAAGACATGCCTGAGACCTCGATCCGCCTGGCCCGGCCAGATTGGCTGCTGTACGCCGTCGCCTTCCTGATCCTGGCGGCATCGGCGGGCTACGGTGCGCTGCGCTATCCGAACCTGCCAGAACGGTTCCCGATCCATTGGAACGCCGCAGGGTTCGCCGACGGCTATGCCGGCAAAAGCATCGGGACGGCATTTTTCGGGGTCTTCATCGGGCTCGGAGTCCTGTTGCTCTTCCTGGTGATCGCGTGGCTCCTCGGCCGGGCGGCCCAGCGCCAAGGAATCCGGCCCATTCCCCATCTCGCGGCCACGCAGCGCTTCCTCGGTGTGCTCTCGATCGTGCTGGCCCTGGTTTTCTGGCTGGTCAATCAGCAGGTCTGGGCGGTTTCCGAAAAGACCACGAATCCGCTGCTCCTGGTGCTGCTGATCGCCGTGGGCCTGGCCATCGCGGCGATCTTCGCCAACCGCCGGTACCGGGCCGAGCTCGGAAAACTGCCACCCCGTGATCCGGCTGAGCCGGCACCCGATCCACGCGAGGACGAACGCTTCTGGGCCGCCGGATTCGTGTACCACAATCCGGATGACCGTTCGGTCATCGTGCCCAAGCGTTCCGGACTCGGTTACACCGTGAATTGGGGCCGTCCCGGCGGCAAGGCCCTGCTCCTCGGCGTACTCGCGATCCCGGTGGTCGCGGTCGGGATCGCGCTCTGGGCGGCCATGCCGCGCTGAACGCACTTTGCCGGCCGCAGCGGATAAGATTCCAAGCATGACGATTCAGACTCCGTACGAGGACCTGCTGCGCGATGTGCTGGCCAATGGCACCGCGAAATCGGACCGCACCGGCACTGGCACCCGCAGCGTGTTCGGGCGGCAGATCCGCTTCGACCTGGCGGAATCGTTCCCCCTGATCACCACCAAACGGGTGCACTTCAAATCCGTCGCGATGGAGTTGCTCTGGTTCCTCCGCGGCGATTCCAATGTCCGTTGGCTGCAGGAGAACGGCGTCAAAATTTGGAACGAATGGGCCGACGACGACGGCGAGCTCGGCCCGGTGTACGGCGTCCAGTGGCGTTCCTGGCCCACTCCGGACGGCGAGCACATCGACCAGATCGCAGCCGTGGTCGAGGGCCTCAAGGCCAACCCCGATTCCCGCCGGCACATCGTCTCGGCCTGGAACGTCTCGGAACTGTCCAAGATGGCACTGCCGCCGTGCCACGCCTTCTTCCAGTTCTATGTGGCGGACGGCAAGCTCTCCTGCCAGCTGTACCAGCGCAGCGCCGACATGTTCCTGGGCGTTCCGTTCAACATCGCCTCCTATGCGCTCTTGACCCTGATGGTCGCGCAGCAGGTCGGTCTGGCGCCCGGCGAATTCATCTGGACCGGCGGCGATACGCACATCTACGACGACCATCTGGATCAGGTCAACGAGCAGCTGGGCCGCGAGCCTTATGCCTACCCGAAGCTGCGGATCACCCGGAAACCCGAGTCGATTTTCGACTACGCCTTCGAAGACTTCGAGCTGCTCGATTACCAGCACCACCCGACGATCAAAGCGCCGATCGCGGTATGACCATCGGCGTCATTTGGGCCCAGACTCCGAGCGGCGTGATCGGTGCAGCCGGCACCATGCCGTGGCACGTCCCCGAGGACATGGCATATTTTCGCGCCGTGACCTCGGGCCACCCGGTCATCATGGGCCGCCGCACCTGGCTGTCGTTTCCCGCGAAGTTTCGTCCGCTGCCGGGCCGGACCAACATCGTGTTGACCTCGGACCCCGGGTGGGGCGGCACCGAGGAAGCCGCCGGTGCCACTGCAGTGGCCTCCCTGGCCCAGGCGCTTGCGGTCGCGAAGTCAGCTCCCGGGGCCGAGGAAATCTGGATCATCGGCGGCGGAAACGTCTACACCCAGGCTATGGAATTGGCCGACACCGCCGCGATCACGCTGATAGATTCCGCGGTGGCCGGTGACACTTTCGCACCGGAACTGGACGCCAGCTGGACGCTGGAAGGAATGGACCCGGCGTCCGGTTGGCATGAGTCTTCCCGGGGCGAGCGATACCGCTTCACCAAATGGCGCCGCTGAACTTCCAGCAGCGCACGTCATGAGCTTCGCGACGGCCAGGGAACGCCCGTACCATTGAGGGATGAGTCAACATGTTGGCTACGTCGGGTGGCGTGGCATGGTGGGTTCGGTCCTGATGCAGCGGATGCAGCAGGAAGGCGATTTCAGCCGGATCGAACCGACTTTCTTTTCGACCTCGAACCACGGCGGTGCCGCGCCTTCTTTCGCGGAAGGCGACGCCGGAATCCTCCAAGACGCCTACGACCTCGAGGCGCTCGAAGCCCTGCCGATCATCGTCACCGCCCAAGGCGGCGAATACACCTCGGCGGTGCACCCGCAGCTGCGGGCCCGCGGCTGGGACGGACTATGGATCGATGCCGCTTCCACGCTCCGGATGAACGATGATTCGATCATCGTGCTCGACCCGGTCAACCGGGCGGTCATCGATGCCGGCCTGGCCTCCGGCGTCAAAGACTTCATAGGCGGCAACTGCACGGTCTCCTGCATGCTGATGGGCCTGGGCGGCCTGTTCCGCAACGGCCTCGTCGAGTGGGCCACTTCGATGACGTACCAGGCCGCCTCCGGTGGCGGGGCCAAGCACATGCGTGAGCTGCTCAGCCAATTCGGTGCGATCCACGGTGCGGTCGCTGCCGACCTGGCCGATCCGGCGTCGGCGATCTTGGCCATCGACCGAGGCGTCCTGGCCGCGCAGCAAAACGTCGATGCCAGCCAGTTCGGCGTGACCTTGGCCGGTTCGCTGATTCCTTGGATCGATGCCGATCTGGGCAACGGCCAGTCGAAAGAAGAGTGGAAGAACGGCGCGGAGACCAATAAGATCCTGGGCCGCAGCGGAACCGACCGGATCATCATGGACGGCCTCTGTGTCCGGATCGGCGCCATGCGGACGCATTCCCAGGCGCTGACCATCAAATTGCGCGAAGACCTTTCAGTCCCGGAGATCGAACGGATCCTCGACGCGGACAATAAGTGGGCCACCGTGGTGCCCAATACCAAAGACGCCTCGATGAAAGCGCTCACCCCGGTAGCCACTTCCGGCACGCTGGAAATTCCGGTGGGCCGGATCCGCACGCTGGAAATGGGCCCCGGTTACATCAGCGCGTTCACCGTCGGCGACCAGTTGCTCTGGGGTGCCGCGGAACCACTGCGCCGGATGGTCAATATCGCAATCGGTGCACTCTGAGCCGTCCTCCGCGACCGGCACCGGTCGGCGGAACCGGCCCGGCACCGGGATCTTCAGCAGTTCCGCACAGAGTCCGCTCGGCCGACTAGCGCCGCGATGCTCGACTCGCCCAGCCCAGCCGCGATCGCTCCGTCCAGGGCGGTCCGGGCAGCTTCCAGTTGTTTCGGGAAATGCCCCGCCTTGCCGACCGTCTCCCGATACAGCTGCGCAGCGAGTCCATACGTGCCGAGCGCCGCGGAGCCTGGCGAAACACCTGTACTGCGTTCGGCGAAGACCTCTCGCAGGACCCCGCCCAGGTTCCGGGCCTGGACGTCGATCAACTTTTGCACCACGTCATCGGAGATGCCGTTGCCGGCCAAGTAGTCTGCCGATTCGAGGAAGGCGACGATGCTAGGAATCTCGAAGATCCCGACATAACCGGCGTCCAGGACGTTGGCCGACGACGCATCGTCCGACAAATAAGCCGTATCGCCGCTCAACGAGGTGAAGAGTTCCCGATGCTCGTGCCAAAGCTGCGCCGAACCGGCGAACCCGATGAAACCGCGCTCGCTGCCGATGTCCTGCGGGAAATTCAGGTTGGCGCCGTCCAAATAACGGGAGCCTTCCGGCAAAGCCGAAAGCATGGCAAGTGCTTCGCCCGGAGTTCCCGTCGACAAATTCAGCAGGTCGATCGGGGATTGGCTTTGCCGTCCGCGCAGGATCTTTTCCAGATTTTCATAACCGGAGACCAGGTTGATCACCAGATCAGCCTGGTCCAGCAATTCATCGGCCGCCGACAACGCGGTCACCTTCGACGAAACGAGCGCCTCGGCCTTGTCGGGGCTCCGGTTCCATACCGCCACGTCTAGCCCTTGCGCGGCGAAGTGCCGGACGAACGCTGCACCCATCCGACCCGCTCCCAATATCCCGACGTCGTATTTCGCCATCCGAGCCTCCTGAATTCAATCCATGATCAAAGTATTAATATATTTAATTATTTAAATACTTTGATCGTGGATTGTCAACCAGCCAAGACGGCAACCCGGCCGGAGCATACCGGCCGTCGATGACGAAAACACCGAGCGGGCGTCCGCGACGATTCGCGGACGCCCCCTCGGCACAATGGCCAAGCAGCCGGAGCCGGCTAACGGGTGCGGAACTGCGCGGTGAGCGGGCAATCGAAGGGATCCCGCTGGCCCAGACCCACCCGGTTCAGGTAGCGGACCACGATCCCATACGACTCGGGCAATGTGGTCTCGGTGTAGGTGATGCCTTTTTCGGCGCAGAATTCACGTACCATCGGCTGGACCTTGCCCAGGTTCCGCGAAGACATCGTGGGGAACAAGTGGTGTTCGATCTGATAGTTCAAGCCGCCCATTCCAATGTCCACGAGTTTGCCGCCGGAGATGTTGCGGCTCATCAGCACCTGGCGGCGCAGGAAGTCGATTTTCAGGTCTTTGGGGACCAACGGCATGCCCTTGTGGTTCGGTGCGAAAGCACCGCCGAAGTAGAGTCCGAACGTCGCGATGTGCACGGCCAGCAGCGCAGCACCGATGCCCCAGCCGGCCACTGCGAAGACGGCCACTGGGACTCCGATCAGTCGTACCGCCAGCAGTGCGGCCTCCCAACCGCGTTTCGGCACGATCTCCTTGCGGTTGAGCACCCGCTTGGTCGCATTGATGTGCAGGTCCAGGGTGACCAGGGTCAACAGCGGGAAAAAGAACCACCCTTGGTGCGCGGCGAACCATCGGGCCAGGCCGCGGCGTTCCAGGGCACTGTCCGGGTCGAAGACCACGACGCCGGCGGCGATATCCAGGTCGGAGCCGATTTTATTGGGATTCGCGTGGTGCTTGCCATGCTTGTTCATCCACCAGCCATAACTCAGGCCCACGAACAGATTGCCGACGATCCGGCCGGTCCATTCATTGGCCTTGGAGCTGGCGAAAATCTGCCGGTGCGCCGCATCGTGGGCCAGGAACCCGGCCATTCCGCACATCACGCTGAAGGCGACTGCGGTGAGCAGTTGCCACCAAGATTGCCCGAGCAGCACGAACATCACGCCGACCGCGGCAAAGCCCAGCCCGATCCGGATCATCCGCCAGATGTACCAGCCGACGTCGCGCTCCATCAGTCCGGTGGCCCGGACCTTTTCGGCGAGCTCGATGAAGTCCGCCGTCTGCCGGTTGGTGGCGGGGCGGGGGCGGTTCTCGGTCGGTGCCAGGGTCACGGCTCGGCCTTTCGATGGGCTACGGCTTCCAGGCTCCCAAGCTACGAGGCCCATTCCGATCGGCACATCACCCTGGAGAGCCGACCGCACCCCCTACCGGGGTAGGGGTCACCGGCCCAGGTAATCCCGCCGCTTCCGCGCTGCGGTCCGCACCGACCGCAATCCGTTCGCCGACAGCTCGCCGAAAGGAGAAAACTCGACCTCGTCGACGCCCGGGCCGGTCCCGGATTTCCGCCAGGTGCCGACGACCCGCCCGGAACGGAGCATCGTGGGCAGGAACACCCCGTTGTTCCCCGGGACGATGCGCCCGGCATTTTCCGCAGTGAGCGCCAGGCCACGATCCGCGTAACCCAGCAGGTACTCGTCGAACCCGGGCAACAGGTGCGCCGCGGCCAAGTTGCCGGGTGGCTCCGCCGAGTTCACCGCCGTCGTCGGGACCAGGTACTCCCGGCCGGCGAACTCCACGGTCGACAGCGCATCCCCGAGCGCGGCCACCGCGCGCCGGCAGTCGGTCAAGGTCAGTTGGCACCACCAGCTGAAATCACGCAGCGTCGCCGGAGCATGCGAACGGAAGTACCGGGAGGCCAGCTCCGCCAGAGCCGCATCACGTTCGAGTTCGCGCGGCGCCGGCAGCCAATCGGCCGCCGCGGCGAACAGCTGCCGCTCGCCGCGGAACGGACCCTGGACCAACTGGCCCCGGATACTGAGCGCATTGAGCAGATATCCGCCGCGCTGGCCTCCGGTCGATTGGCCAGCCGCCTCGAAAGCGTCGAACAGCTCCTCGCGACCCGCTGCGCCGGAGCCCAGCCGGTCCAGGGCGACGTCCAGGGCAGCGGCCAAGTCCGGTTCGGCGATGCCCGCCGCATCGAGCCGGGGGGCCAGCGCTGCCGCCATTCGCCCGGCCGTCAGCGAAAGGATCCAGACCAGGTCCGACGCGCGGCAGACATGCAGCGTGCCGCGCATCAACCAGGTCCGCACCAGGTCTCCCGAATCGAATGCCTGCCGTACCGCCATCCGGGATGGCCGCGACGTTCGCAGGCCGAGCGAATAGAGCACCCCGGGAAGGTCCTGCCCCTGCAGCGCCGTCATCCAGCCGGCTGCCGCCACCGGATCCGCGGCCTTCTCGGCCAGCAGCAGTTGCGAATGCAGCCGCAGCCGGGTCATCGCCTTCGCCGTGAGCTTCATTCCCCCATCAAATCATCAATGCGCTGCGGCAGGCCGGAGCGTCGGATGGGATATCCACAAGCTCGTCAAACACCGGTTGACGATTCGTCAGTCGCTGAAATAAAGTCGCTGCCATGCCTCCGACCCCGGAGGCATGCCGGACGCTTCACCGCTCGCCGGCAAATCCCGAGATAGGAGAACCATGAATCGGATCGCTACCCCGCAACCCGCCATCGATCTGCCTCCAGTGCTTCCGGCGATCACCTTCGACCCCGCGGAGACCCGACCGGGAACCGTGATGCCGGAACTGCTCAAGGAGCTCGAGTTCGAGTTCACCGGTTCCACGGCGCGCACCGCGACCATGCAGGACGGCGTCTCGCTGTGCAGCTCCACTTCGTGTTCCTGCTCCAGCACCACCAAGCCCAGCCAGCCCTGAGCACCATGCCGGTCACCTACGTCACGGCCGCAGGAACCAGGAAGGCCGATTTCACCGACTGTTTCGCCTTGGTGCTGGGCAGTTCACTGGTGCGTTTCCGGGACAACCAGGAACTGGCCAGGCGGTTGTTCGAATTCCTTGCGGAGCCCCGAACCGTGGCGCAGGTTGCGGGAGGCGTTCCGGATCTGCAGGACCCGGAACGCCTCTTGCGGTCGCTCGCCAACACTGGCGTGGTCACTGCGTCCTCGCGATTGATCGGACAGATCCGGCAATTGGACTTCGGCCCCGGGCGCGCCGCACGGGAACTCAGCCTGGACGCGCCGGAGCAGCTGTTGGACCAGCAGACCTGCTCCGGATTCGCCCGGACCAGCAATTCGCCGACGCTGCCGGCCGTACTCGTCCGCGAATCGGTTTCGGAAATGCTGCAAGCCGCCAAGCGGTACTGGGATTCCGGGCTCTGCCACGTTCCGCTGCTCCCTTCCGACGGCGAAAAGATCGTCATCGGCCCGGCCGTGGTGCCCGGCATCACGGCATGTTTCGAATGCCTGCTCGTCCGCCGCGCGGCTTTGACCGAATGGCCTGACGAATACCTCTTGCTGAACTCGGCGGATGCGATCCGGGAATTCGACCGGGCCGATCTCCTGCTCGGGCTCAATCTGGCCCGGCGCCTCGCCGACTCCGCGTTTTACCAGCAGCGCGGCGAGTCGATCGGAGCCTGCCTCGTGTTCACTCCGGATTCCCTGACCGCCTACTGCTCCCGAGTTTGGAGTGTTCCCCGATGCCCTACCTGTTCAAAGAGCGGGATATTCTCGACCAACTATCCCTGGCTCCCTTCCCCGTCCTGAGTGAAGGGCTCGTCGGGGCCGACGTCGGGCTCATCCCCGCCCTGCGCGAGGTCAGATTGGCCCCGGGTTCGGTCCAGGTACCGGCGTTCGCAGTGCAGGCACCCAATCTCCCCGCCTGCACCGGGACTGCCATCTCGCGCAGGTCCAGCATGGGTTTCGGCCTGACTGCCGGGCAGCTCTTCGGCTCCGCCTGCGGCGAGTTCGTGGAACGGTATTCCGCGAATGTCATTCCGCGCCGGTTCGAAGCGTATCCGGCTGCGGAGCAGATCCCGGTCCGCGAGTTCCAACAGTTCACCGACGCGCAGTACGCCAGCCCGGGCTTTCCGTTCACGCATCCCGACGCGGCCGGGGACATCCGGTTCCACCGGGCAATGCGCGCTTCGGACGGCCGGCTCGGGGCGGTGCCGGCCGATCTCGCTTTTCTGCATCCCACCGGCTCCCGGCAGTGGTGCGCAATCACCTCCAACGGGCTTGCCGCGGGGCGAAATTTCGGCATGGCCGCTCGCGGCGCGGTCTTCGAATTGATCGAACGCGATGCCTTCATGCGTGCCTGGTACCGAGCCGAAACCGGTCAGTGCTTCCGCATCCCGGAGCGGGTGCCGATGCATTTCACCGGGCCGCTGCGCCGGATCTGCCGGCAACTCGAACTGCTCGGCATCACGGTCACCTTGGTCCGCTTCGAAGGCGCCGGCGGTGTACCGGTGATCCTGGCCTGCGCGCGCTCGGCGAAGGTGGGGCTCGCCGTCGGCTGCGCCGCCAAATCGGAGGTGCGCTCGGCGATGACCGCCGCTTTCCTGGAGTCGGTGCACACGTACAACTGGAGCCTGCGGATGCTCGGCGGAACACCCGAAATCGACGCCGTGGCCGAGCTCGAAGACCACATCGCCTTCCATGCCGCGCCGGAGAACCGGAAGCACAACGCTTTTCTGGACCGCGGGCCGGAATCCGCGGAAGCGGATTTCACCGCCAACGGCAACCAGCCGCTGGGCGATGTGATCGCCCGGACCCGCGACCAGGGCTGGGACGTCTGGTTGGCCGATCTGCGTTCGCCGGACGTCGCCAGAAGCGGCTGGCACGTCGTCCGGGCCTTGAGCCCGCAAGCGGCGACGCTCGACGTCGAGTTCCCGCATCTGCGTCAGCACGGCGAGATCCGCAACCCGACCCCGCATCCTTTCCCTTGACCGAGGAGCCCCGTATGGAAGATAGCCTGCTGAAGTCACTGCCCTGGATTCCCGCAGATGATCCGGCCGAGAATTACCACGCCGCCGCCAAACTCAGCCCCTGGGTCAGCGAATCGTTTTCCGGACCCTACGCCTTCGAGCTCGCCAACGACCCCGAAGCCTTGGCCGGCTTCGGGGTGCCGAGCTCGATCGTGGGTTCCGCCGAACGTCATCCCTTGGCCCCGGCCACCGAGCCGACGCCGGTCGGCACGGTGCTACGCGATCGGCAATCGGTCACCGGTTTCGGGCCATCGCAGGTGGATTTCGGCCAATTGAGCCGGATCCTGTTGGATACCGCGTGCACCTCCCCTGCCGGCCGTCGAGGTGCGCCTTCGGCCGGGGCGCTCTACCCGCTCGATGTCTACCTCTGCGTCTGCGGGGTCCGGGGGCTCGCCTCCGGAATCTACTCCCTGGATCCGTTCGCGGCCGAGCTGAACCGGCTGCGGATCGGCAAGGATCCCCGGACTTTCCTCAGCGAGACCTTGCTGTTCCAGGACCTCGCCGAGAGTTCCGCATTCCACGTCTTCTTCATCGCCTCGTTCGCCCGGCAACGAATCAAATACGGCCAACGGTCCTACCGGTTCACCTTGCTCGAGGCCGGGCACCTGGCTCAAGCCATGATCATGTCCGCACAGGAATCCGGGATCGCCAGCTGCCCGGTCGGCGGCTTCATCGATCAAGAGGTCGACGATTTGCTCTGCTTGGACGGCGTCGAACAATCCGTGGTCTACAGCGTCGCCTTCGGCACCGCGCGGCGCCGCGATGCCGCATGAGCCGAGAACCGATGGCCAGCTGGGAATCCGTCAGCAAGAAGTACCGCGGAGTTCCTGCGCTGACCGAATTTTCGCTCGCCCTGGGGCCGGGCGTGCATTGCCTGCTCGGGCCCAACGGCGCCGGCAAATCCACTGCGCTGGGCATTTTGACCGGAGTCCGCGCCGCCAGCCGGGGCACCGTCCAGGTGCTCGGCAAGACCGTGGTGCGCGGCGGACCACAAACCCGTTGGCTCGGCAGCGTTCCGCAATCCTTGTCGTTTCCGGCCACGCTCACCGCGCGCGAGGTACTCGGTTTCGTGGCGATGCATTATCCGGATCCGGTTCCGCTCGGCCGGATCGTCACCGAATTGGGTCTGCAGGCTTTCCTGGAAAAGCACTGCGGCGGCCTTTCCGGCGGTCAACGACGCCGGCTCGGCATCGCCTGCGCGGTGATCGCCAATGCACCCGTGTTGATTCTCGACGAACCGCTCGCCGGACTCGATATCGAGGGCAGGGCCGCGGTGCGGCACTTGATCCTGGCACAGCGCTCGGCCGGCCGCTGCATCATCATGGCCTCGCACGATTATGCCGAAGTCGAATCCACTGCGGACACCGTCACACTGGTCAAGGACGGCGTCCGGCTGGCCTCGGGCAGCACCGATTCGGTCCGCGGTACCCTGGCCTTGAGCCACGTGGTTTTCAACGCTCCGGAGGCACCGGCCGGGGTGACTCCGCTGGGCGCGCTGCAACGCCTCGACGACGGCCGCTTCCGGTTGACCACGCGGTACCCGGACCAAGCCGCCAGGATCCTGCTCCAGGCCTTGGACCGTCCCCGGCTGCAGATCAACCCGTCGTCCTTGGAAGAGGCCGTCGGCGAATTGCTGCTGGAGCCGCAGCGATGAGGTATCTGCTTGCCTACGTCAGATTGCAACTGCTCGAGCTGCTCAGATTGCCGTCTTTCCTGATCCCCATGGCCACCTTTCCGGTGTTGCTCTATCTGACCGTCGGGCTGCGTTCCGGAGGGCCACCAGGGCAGACGCTGTTCAACTACGCCGCCTTCGCGATGCTCGGTGCAGCGATGTTTCAATTCGGCGTGGGCATTGCCGCCACCCGTAACGACCCTTGGAATCTCTATTTGCTTTCGCTGCCGGCCAGCCCCAGGCAACGAATCTTCGCCCAGCTGCTCGCCGGAGTGGTTTTCGCAGTGCTTTTCGCCTCGCCGTTTGCGGTCATCGGAATGCTTTTCGGCGGGTTCCAAGGGATTCCGCCGACCGCGCTGGGGCTGGCATCCGCGGCGCTGGTGACCGGAGCTCTGGTGCACGGCTGTCTGGGCTTGGCCCTGGGCTACTGGCTGCCTTCCCGAGGTGCCTTGCCGATTGCCAATTTGATCTACTTCCCGCTGTCCTTCCTGGGCGCGCTGTTCGGACCGGTGGACTTCGGACCATGGCAGCCCCTGCACACGTGGAGTCCGACCGGCGCCTGGTCGGATCTGATCGCGGCAGCACTGCATGGGTCGGTGGCGATTCCGGCGTTGCTCATCCTCGCCGGCTACCTGCTGCTGTGTTCCGCGATCGCGGTGCTCGGCTATCGCCGGGTCCAGCAAACCGTTTACCGCTGAGGTCCGTCGCCGGTCAAACCCCGGCGTGGATGCCGGCTCGGACCAGATACGTCCGCATCCCCGGCACTGAGCTTTCCGTGCTTGGCAGGTCCGGTTGGAGCATCGGCAATCGGCCGAAATTCGCTTCGGCGGAGCCCACCAGCGTGCAGTGCGCCTGCCACCCGGCGGCGCGGAAAAGCGCTTCGGGTTGGTCCGTGCAAAACGGTGGCGGCAGCGCAGCCTTGGCCCGTGCCGCGATGAATTCCGCCATGCCCGGCGTCCCGAGCAGTCCGCTGCCGAAGACATCCGCCAGGAACTCGGACCCGGGTGCCGAAAGCCCGGCTGCAGCCCGCAGCATCCGCCCGACCGCGGGGCCGTCCAAATAGAACAACAAGCCTTCGGCGACCCACTGTGTGGGCAACCGGCGGTCGAAGCCGGCCGCCAGCAGGTCCACCGCCCATTCGCCGGTGACATCGGTCCGCACCACGGTCCGGCGGGCCAGTGGCAGCTCGCCGGCCAGGACCCGCTCCTTGTGGTCGAAGGATTCGGCCAGGTCCAGTTCGAAAACCGCCTCCGGAGTGCGGAACCGGAATGCTCTGGCATCCATTCCGGCACCCAAGACCACCAGCTGTTTCGCATCCGAGGCAGACACCCGGTCGTCGAACCATCGGGTGCGGATCGGCAGGAACGGGTTGGGCATCCCGGAGGCCGCCTCGCTCGCCGCCAAGGCCGCCTGACCGCGCGGCCCGGACAGTCGACCGGCAAACGGATCGACGAACAACGCGTCGGCCCGTTCGCTTTCCCGGGCCCGGGCCGCGGCGGTCCAGAACGCGGTATAGCTGTAGCTCACAAACTGCAGCCGATGAGCAAGGGTTCGGGTTCCAATTCGACGCCGAACCGTTGCTGCACTCCCGCTCGCACCACGCGTGCGATCCGCAACACGTCTTCGGCACTGGCGCCGCTCCGGTTCGTGATTGCCAGAGAATGCTTGGTGGAGAGCGTCGAACGGCCTCCGGTGAGCTCGGCACCGAAGCCACGGTCGAAGCCGGCTTGCGAGATCAGCCAGGCGGCACTGAGTTTGACCGCGTCGCGGCCGGCCACTGGGAACCGCGGCGCCGCGGCCGGCAGTGATTCGGCGAGCGCGGCCGGCACGATCGGATTCGTGAAGAACGAACCGGTTGAATAGCTGTCCCGATCTGCGGCGTCGCTGACCATGCCTTTGGCCGATCTGAGCTCCAGCACCGCTTCGCGGACGTCCAGGGCCGGTGCCCGGTCGCCGACTTGGACGCCGAGTGCAGCGGCCAATTGGGCGTATTGCACCGGGGGGCTCATCCGGCCCAGAGCCAATTGGAACTCCACGCTCAGCACCACGTAGCGCGGCGAACCGTTGACCGAACTGCGTTTGAGCAGCGAATCCCGATAGCCGAACTGCAGTTCGGAATTGCTGAAGCTGCGCACGGCCGAGATTTCCCGGTCCCAGGTCCGGATCATCGCTATGGTCTGCGCAACGTCGGATCCATAAGCGCCCACGTTCTGCACCGGCGTCGCTCCGGCAAGCCCGGGGATGCCGGACAGGGCCGCCAAACCGCTCCAGGCGTGCAGCACCGATTGGTGCACGAAGTCATCCCAGTTCTGCCCGGCCTGGACCCGGACTGCGGCCCCACCGCAGCTGTCCTGCGACGAAGCTTCGAATCCGGTCGAAGCGATCTGCAGCACGGTGCCCGGGAACCCGGAATCCGAGACCAGCAGATTTGAGCCGCCGCCAATCACCAGCAACGGCGTCCCGGCGGCATCGGCGCTGCGCACCGCATCGATCACCTCGGCTTCGGTTTCCGCCCGGACGAATCCGGCTGCCGGGCCGCCGACCTGCAAGGTGGTGAGTTCCGAAAGCAGCATTCAGGCCAGCCGCACCAGGGCCTGCGCCTTGACCAGGACTTTCTCCCCGCCGAAGAGCACGGTCAAGTCGATGCGCGCGGTCTTGGCCACCGGGTCGACGGCGCCCACTGCGCCGGAGACCTCGATGACAGCCCCTTCGGCCAGGTCCGGCACCGGCACCGGTTTGGTGAACCGCGTCTGGTAATCCAGGATCGCGCCCGGGTCGCCCAGCCAGTCGGAGACCAATTCCACTGCCGCGCCCATGGTCAGCATGCCGTGTGCGATCACCCCGGGCAATTCGACCTCCCGGGCAAAGCGCTCATTCCAATGGATCGGGTTGAAGTCGCCGGACGCCCCGGCATAGCGGATCAGATCGGCCCGGCTGAAGCTGATCTCACGGCTGCCCACTGCATCGCCGACAGCCAGCTCGGCCAATACCGGTGCCCTCATTGTTCGTCTCCTCTGACTACGATTTTGGACACCGTGGTGGCTACTGCTTCGCCGGACACCGTGCTGATTTCGGCCCGGGTGGCGATCATGATCCCGCCGCCCATGGCACGGACCGAATCGACGTGCAATTCGGCCTGCAGGGCATCTCCGGCCAAGATCGGACGATGCAGACTGAACCGTTGCTCGCCGTGCACCACTCGGGAGAAATCGATGCCCGAATCCGGGTCGTTGATCAATTGGGCGTCCGCCCGTTGCGCCACGATGATCGCGAAGGTCGGCGGCGCCACCAGATCCGGGTAGCCGAGTGCCTGGGCGGCTGCAACATCGAAATGCGCCGGATTCTCCGCTTTCACCGCCTGGGCGAACTCGCGGATCTTTTCCCGGCCGACGTCGTAGATCCCGGCCGCCGGATAGATCCGGCCGGGCAAGTCGGGATTGACTGGCATGTCACTCCTTGAAGGTAGAAATACTCGGCTCAAGCCTATCGGCTCAGGCCGGGAGCTTTGCCAAGGCCGCGGATTGCGCCTGCACGATCGACGTCCATTGGGCCAGGACTTCCGCGCTCGGAGACACTCCGCTGCTGAGTTCCATCACGGTGATCACGATGTTCTGCCTCCGCAGGTGGCAGGCCAACACGTTGTTCGAAGCACCGCCGGAACTGACCGTGGAGCGGATGTTGTAGCAGGAAGCCTCCACGCCCGAGGTATCCACCGTGAGCGGTTCCACCGAAGCCACGGCGCGGTAATTCTGACTGCCGCCCACCGTGACATTCTGCCCGCATTGCGGCACTGCACCGGCAACTTTCTGCAACTGGGCCGTGGCAGCCGCAACACTGGTGTACTCGGAAAGCGTCCCGGAGGCGATGCGCTGATTGGTGTTGTCCAACCCCGGCCCGCTGAGCCGGTAGCTGGCTTGGCCCGGCGCATCCGGGATCAAAAAGTATCCCGGATCAGTGGGCAGCAGGGGCAGGCAAGCCACCGGATCGGCGCTGAGTGCCTGGTACAGGGCGACCGCACTGGCTTGTTCCGCACTGCTGAGCACTCCTGGATTTGTCATGGTCAAACCGCCGGGCAGCGGCTTCGCCGGAAGCAACGCCGCCAGATCCGGGTTCAGGCTCGGATTCGGTTGCGCTTGCGACGCCGGACCCACTGAATCGCTGCTCGCGGCCGAGGGCGAGGCCGGCCGGCCGGTGGCCAGCGCCCCGCCCAGGAAAAATGCCACCACCAGGCCCAGAACCACCAAAAGCGCCACTACGATGACGGCCCATTTCCAGGGACCCGAACGGCTGTCCAGCAACATCAATCCGCCAACTTCCTCAGTCGATTGACTACATTCTGCAATGCCGCGACGTTTTGTTCATAGCTGGTGCCCGGGATTCCCAGGTAACTCCCGTGCAACGAGGCGTTGTAATACATTCCGTCGCCCATCAGCATGATCGCCTGGGCTACTTCCAGATCCTGTACTTCTTCCTGGATCGCTTCGAACCAGCTGCGCTGCAATTCGGCGAATGCTGCTTTGGCCGCCTCCTGCTGCGTTTGCGGCAACCGCAAGGCGGCGATCAGCACCCGGTCGAACTCAAGATCGCTTTCGCCCGAGGTGCGGAGGTAGTAATTGACCGCCCCCTCGGGCGCCGCACGGATCGCGCGCAGGTCCTGCTGGCTCAGCTGCCGGAACTTTTCGATCAGTCCTTCGCCGAGCGCCTCCTTGCTGCCGAAGTGGTACAGCAGGCCGCCCTTGGAGACGCCCGCCGCGGCGGCCACGGATTCCAGCGTCGCCCCGCGTTCGCCTTCGCTGACCAATAGATCCTCGAAGGCGGACAGAATCCGGTCCCGGGCAGAAGATGTTCGAACCATGGCGTCAATATATCCCTTCATCGTGCCGGAGAATTGATTATATACCGTCCAGACGGTACAGTAATGAAGTTCGTCAACCCCAGTGAAAGAGCCGATCATGTCCGCAAACGCGCCCGCTTCCAGCATCGGGCAGGCCCCACCCCGCGCCAGCACAAGGGACTGGCTGGCCCTGGCCGTGCTCATGCTGCCCGTGTTGCTGATCGCCGTGGACAACACTGTGCTTTCGTTCGCGATCCCGGAGATTTCCACCACGCTCTCGCCGAGCGCCCCGGACCTGCTCTGGATCGTGGACGTCTATCCGCTGGTCCTGGCCGGATTGCTGGTGTCGATGGGTTCGTTCGCCGACCGGGTCGGCCGGCGGAAGATGCTGTTGATCGGCGGCGCCGGATTCACCTTGGTGTCGGTCCTGGCAGCTTTCGCGCCGACCGCGGGCTGGCTCATCGCCGCCCGTGCCCTGCTGGGCTTCTTCGGCGCAATGCTGATGCCTTCGACGCTTTCCTTGATCCGCAACATCTTCCTGGACACCCGGCAACGGCGGACCGCGATTGCGATCTGGGCGGCCTGCTTCTCCGGCGGCGCGGCCTTGGGCCCGATCGTCGGCGGGCTGCTGCTGGAACACTTCTGGTGGGGGTCGGTCTTCCTGCTGGCGGTTCCGGTGTTGATCCCGTTGCTGATTTTCGGCCCGATCTTCATCACCGAGTCGCGCGATCCGCGCCCGGGCCCGATCGACCCGGTGAGCATCCTGCTTTCCTTCGCCGGAATGGTGCCTTTCGTCTACAGCATCAAGACCTTCGCGACCGAGGGATTCGGCATCAAGTTCGCGGTGACTGCAATCTTCGGAGCGCTCTGCATTTGGCTGTTCATCCGACGCCAGCTGCGGCGAAGCTCGCCGATGTTGGACGTGACCCTGTTCCGGAACCCGGTGTTCACCGGCGGCGTGCTGGCCAACCTGCTGAGCGTCTTCTCCCTGGTCGGCTTCTTGTTCTTCATCTCGCAGCACCTGCAGTTGGTCGCCGGCCTCGCGCCCACCCAAGCCGGCCTGGCGTTGCTGCCCGGGTTGATCGTCGCGGTCGCCGCCGGGCTGCTGGTGGTCCCGTTGGCGCGCTTCATCAAGCCGGTATGGCTGGTGACCGGCGGATTGCTGCTCAACGCCGTCGGCTATGCCGTGGTGGCATTGCTCAACCCGCCGCCGATCGCAGTGCTGATCATCGCGTTCGCGGTGCTGGGCATGGGCGTCGGCGCTGCGGAGACCATTTCCAATGATCTGATCCTGGCTTCCGCACCTGCGGAAAAAGCCGGCGCGGCCTCCGCGATTTCGGAAACCGCCTACGAGCTCGGCTCAGTACTGGGTACCGCGATCCTCGGTTCGGTGCTGGCTGCGGTCTACCGTGCCCAATTGCAACTGCCGACCGGGCTCGACGGCGCGGCGACCCAGAAAGCCGAAGGCACCTTGGGCGGCGCGCTCGAAGTGGCCGGGCAGCAGAGCCCGGGCGTCGGCGAAGCCTTGCGCGAGTCCGCGATGAGCGCCTTCGACAGCGGCGCCGTGGTGACCTCCACGGTGGGCTTCATACTGATGTTGGCCGCAGCCGCCCTGGCAATCGTCACGTTGCGCAAAGCCAAAGCATCCTGAGCCGGCATACGCCGGGGTTAGCTCTGGTTCCGCCGCTCACGCAGCATCCGGCGCACGCCCTGGCCACGGACCACGATGCCGATCAGGTTGAGCACCACGCCGAGGCCCAGGAACGGCATGCCTGCCCACATCAACCCGTTGTTGCCGGTGCTACCGCCGATGATGGTCAGAATCAGCCCGATCGCGATCAAGCCCATGGCGGAGAACACGATGATCCGATACGCAGGGCCAGAGTTCTGCCAAAATTCGTTGAGCACGCCAACAGTTTACCCGCCGGCTCAGCGCCCTTGGCTCAGAACAGGGAGTCTTGCAGACTGGGCAATTCCGAGCGGAAGTTGCCTGCTTCGATGATCCGCCCCTTGAGCTGCGCCAAGTCCGCGATGAAATCGTGCCCCTCCAGGCTGCTCAGCACGAAACTGCCCAGCACCCCGTTCAGCGGCAAACCGTGCGCGCCCTCCAGGAGCGGCAACGGATACGCCTCGCGCGGCCGCACGGCCAGCAGCTTCCGCGCAGCCTCCGGCAAGGTCCAGGGCTCGTCGACGACGCGGAAGCCGGCGACGCCCACCCCGGCCAGATGGTTCCGCACTCGGTGCGCGACCTCGGCGTTGGCCGCTTCGACGGCACCGAGCGACGGCCCGTCTGCGGCGACCAGGGCCGCGGCCTTCGCCGCGGAACGGATTTGCTGCGGCAATTCCAGCCCCGAGCTGACCGAATCTTCGAGGATCCGCACGATCCGGCCATCGTCGGCGTGCGCCACGTACTGCGCGGCAACCGCGCCTTGCTCGGCGAGCCGAATCCATTTGCGCAAGTCCGAGGCGGTGCCTACCTTGCTCGCACCGTGCGCGAACGTCGCGATGTAAAGCCAATGCGGCTGCGCCAAATAATCCCGCAAACCGGCCGGAGCCACACCGCCACGGTGGAAATCATGCATGAACCGGAACTCGTCCCGGCCGAAGCACGGTCCGCATTGGTATCCGCGCTCGGCCAGCGAAGCCTCCGGACACGGGAGATGCATCGACGCCGAGCGTCCGTGCACCCGGGAGAAGCCCAAGCAATGCTTGCGCGGATCGCGGACCCGGAATCCGAAAACCCCCTCCGGCGGCAACGGCAACTCTGCAGCCACACCGTCGGCCATGACGCTCAGAACCACCGAGGCCGAAGCGCTCCAGCCGACACCGCGGACGAGGGCTTCCGGCATGTCAGCTGGCTGGCTGCACGCCGAAGGCCACGGCCAATTTCATGATCTTCTCGGCCCGGCCCAAACGGGGCAGGTCCGAGCCGTCCCGGATCACGCCGCCGCGGGCATTGAAGTCGGCCATGAAGTCGGTGGCCCAGGCGACGTCCGAAGGGGCCGGCGAAATGACTTCGTTGATCACCGTGCTCTGATCGGCTTGCAGACAGAGTTTGCCGGTCATCCCCATGGCGACCGTGATCGCGGATTGTTCGCGCAGGATCGGGTGGTTGGTGCCGACCGTCGGACCGTCGATCGGGCCCGGCAAATTGCCGACCCGGCTGGCTACCACCAGTTTGGCCCGGGGGTAGGCCATCGCTTCGCGATCGGCGGCCATGCCGGTATCCCGGCGGAAGTCGCCCGAGCCGAACGCCAAGCGGAAGGCGCCTTCGGCACGGGCGATGTTGTTGGCTTCTTCGATGCCGACCGCGGACTCGACCAGGGCGAGCACCCGGGTTTTGCCGTCGAGCCGGTGGAAGGTCTCCTTGACCTGGGCCGCGCTTTCGGTCTTCGCGAGCATCACGCCCTGCAACCCGGGAGTGCCGCGCAGCCCGGCCACGTCGTCCGCCCAGAAATCGCTGCTCGCGTCGTTAATCCGGACCCAGGCTTCACCGCCGTTGCGCAGCCACTGGATCACGTCGTTGCGGGCCGAGGACTTGTGCGAAGGATCGACGGCGTCTTCGATGTCCAGCACCACGGCGTCAGCCCGGGACGCCACGGCAGCGTCGAAGGTTTCCGGCTGGGTGGCCGGCACCAGGAGCCAGGAGCGCGCGATTTCGGCCGGCACATTGCGGATCCGGGGCAACGGGGAGGTCAACGGATGTGCTTGGTCGGACAGGCCGGTATCGCCGTAGGCATCGGTAGCAGAAGACATGTCTCTACCGTAACGCCGCAACTGGCCGGGTTGCGATTTCCGTGATCCAGATGACGCGGTCAGGAACGCTCAATGGGCCGGACCTCGGAGTTGCCCAAAACCTTCCCGGCCGCATCGAGCGCCGCCAATTGGACGAAGTGGCTCCGGCTCAGGACCTCCAGCTCAGCACATTGCGTCGCGAATACTTCTGCAGTCCGGTATTTTTGCCTCAGCCCTCTTGAAATCCACACCGTCAAAGCCAATCCGGCGGGCTACGAGCCAGGCGCCACAATGCCTGGTACAGGCTGTGAACCGCGGCTGCGGGGCCCCGGATCGCTGGTGAAAAAAGTTTTTCCATCAGGTCAGAAAATGGCCTAAATGTTTTTTAGGCTGGTGACATCACCCGACGAAAGCTGGTGACATCACCCGACGAAAGCTGGTGACATCACCCGACGAAAGGAAATGCCATGAGCTTCAGCATGAAAATCGAAGTCGTTCCGATCCCGGTCACCGATGTGGACCGGGCCAAGGCGTTCTACGTGGACCAGCTCGGGTTCAACCCCGACCACGACCACCGGGTCGACGAGAAGATCCGTTTCGTCCAGCTCACGCCGCCCGGCTCCGCTTGCTCGATCGTGATCGGCGAAGGCATCGTCGAAATGGCGCCCGGCACCCAGAAGGGCGTGATGATGGTCATCGACAGCGCCGACGAAGCCTACGCGCAACTGCGCAGCCGCGGCGTGGAAACCAGCGAGGTGGTCGACATGGACTGGGGCCGGTTCGTCTACTTCTCGGACCCGGACGGCAATTCCTGGGCGCTCCAAGAACTCCCGGACTACGCCGCCGGACAAGGCTGAGCGCGCCAGCCGGGATCAGTGTTAGAACTGAGGCATGCCCAGCTCAGCACGCACCCCGGTCCTGATCGACGTCGACACCGGAATCGACGATTCGCTTGCCTTGCTCTACCTGCTGGCCAGCCCTGACGCCGAGCTGCTCGGCATCAGTTGCACCGCCGGCAACGTGCCGGCCAGACAAGTGGCGAAAAACAATTTGGCCTGGCTGGAATTGTGCGGGCGCAGCGGCATCGAGGTCGCCTTGGGCGCCGAGGTGCCGCTGCTGGCACCGCTGATGACCACCGAGGAAACCCATGGTCCGCAGGGCATCGGCTATGCCGAGTTGCCGGATCCCCGGCACGCCATTTCGGACCGACACGCGGTCCGGCTCTGGATCGATACGGTCCGCGCCCGCCCCGGCGAAGTGCTGGGCTTGGTGACCGGTCCGCTGACCAATCTGGCCCTGGCCGTGAAACTCGAACCCGAACTCCCCCGGCTGCTCCACCGCCTGGTGGTGATGGGCGGCGCGTTCAACCATCCCGGCAACACCACGCCCAGCAGCGAATGGAACATCGCCGTGGACCCCGATGCGGCGAAGCTGGTTTTCGACGCCTTCAGCGGCCTGCCCGCGGCGCGGCAGCCGATCATCTGCCCGCTCGACGTCACGGAAACCGTCATCATGGAGCCGCGGCACCTCGCCGCACTGGCCGAAGCCTCCGGAAGCAGCCCCGTGGAGACCCCGCGGGCCGAGGATCCGCTGGGAACCCGTTCCCAGGCCTCGAACCCCCTGGTTCGCCATCTGGTCGACGCCGTCCGGTTTTACCTGGAATTCCATGCCGCGCAGGGCCAGGGCTACCTCAGCCACATGCATGATCCCTTCGCCGCCGCAGTGGCCCTGAATCCGGAACTGGCCCGGCTGCGGCACGCCACGGTCGACGTCGAACTCGGCGGGACGCTGTGCCGCGGCGCTACCGTGGCCGATTGGCACGGCCTCTGGCAGCGGCCGAAAAACGCCTGGGTCGCCGTGCAGACCGATCCGGAAGCATTTTTCGACGAGCTGGTTGCCCGGGTTTCCGGGCTTGCCCGCGCCCTGCCGCCAGCACCATAGCCGCCGGCGGATCAATTGCGGTTCAGCGATACCGAGGTCGAGACCGGCCCCCAGCCGGCTCCGGAAGCGGAGATCTGCACCGGGTAATTTCCGGCGGCCGCAGTTTGCAGGCCGACCCGCAGGTAATTCGGACCGGTGCTGTCCACCGACCCGGAACAATTCACCGATTGCCCGGACCCGGAACACTGCCAGCCGTTGGGGCCGGCGTCGACGTAGTCGAAACTCATCCCGGCCGGAAGCGTCAGGTTCACCCGGACATCGCGCAGCGGTCCGTCGTTGGCCGGTGTCAGCCCGATTTTGAGCGTGGAACTGGCCGGATCGAATTCGTCGCTGCTGAAACTGCCCGACGGCGTGAGCGTATTGATCGCCTGCGGAGCCACTGGAGGGGTGGGCGGCGGGGCAACCGGAGAGGTCCGCGGCGGCTGGCTCGCCGTCGGAGTCGGCGCAGTCGAGCTGCTGGGCGAAGGCGAGGTGCTCGGGCTGGCGCTCCCGGAAGCCGTCGGGCTGGAACTGCTCGGGCTGCGGCTCGGCTCCGGGCCGACTGCTTTGAATCCGGCATCGGCCCGGAGACCTAACCAGATTCCGGCCGACAACAGCAACAAGAGCGCAGCAGCCCCGGCAATCCACCAAGCGCGCCGGCCGGAACCGGAGGCTTCTTCGGCCAGGCCCGGCGCATCCGGATCCGCGGCTTCGGCAGCGGCCGGCCCGGTCGGATCGGCCAGCGCACCGGGAGCCGCACCGAGCGCGGCCGGGAACAGCCCGGCGGTGGCCGTCCCGATGAGTCCCGGGCCGACCACGCGACGCAGACTGCTGTTCACATCCGAAATGTCGTGCAAGGCGGTGGTGCAGTAGATGCATCCGCGTACGTGGTCCTGCACCTGGCGGGACCGGTTGGCCGGCAGTTTCTGCCGGATCAAGGCGCCCAGTTGCTCCGCGTATTTGCGGCAGCCCGGCTCCGGCGTCTGCTGCAGATGACTCTGCAGATAGGCCTGCCGCAAGGTCTCCCGGGAGCGATAAGCCAACGCCGCTACCGCATTGGCGTTCAGCCCCATCATTTCGGTGATCTCGTGCGGCTTCTTGTCTTCGACCTCGGTCAGCCAGAGCACCATTTTCGCGCGCTCCGGCAACGACTCGAAGGCCGCGCGGACGATCTCGGATTCGTACCGGCCGGCCGGATCGTCGTCGACCGAGCGTTCGGCATCACCGGTGTATTCCGAGACCAGCTCGAGCTTGGCCGCCTTGCCGAAATTCCGATTCGCCAGATTCCGTACCGCACCGAGGATGTAGCCCCGGAAGAAGACCTCGGGCCCGCCACCGGAGCGGAGCTTGCGGAGCGTTGCCGCAAAAGCTTCGGCGACGAAATCATCGGCGTCGTCATGGCTCGCGCCGATCTGCATCGCGACCCCTTTGGCCACTGAACGGTGCCGCAGATAGAGCTCCGCGTAGGCATCGTCGTCGCCTTCCCTGGTCGCCGAAATCAGGTCCTCGTCAGAACGCACTGAAACTGGATTCGTCATGACCGGTCCTCCTCAGGACGGAATCGAGCTGCTGCCAACAAGACCAAGCCGAGCAGCGCCGCCAGCGCACCGGAGAAGATCAACGCGGCGGTGGCCGATCCGGTGTTCGGCAGCGTCTCCGTGGTCGGACCCGGCGCCCCGGGGCCGACCGGCTGGACGGCACGGTCAGCCTGCGGCGTCCCGGGAACTTCCCGCACGGTGGTCTGCACCGGCGTGGTTTCCTGCCCTCCGGAGGTGCTGCTGGTCACTGAATTGCGCAGGATCCCGTCGCCTCCACCGGCCCGGACCACCACCTGATACGTCACGGTGACCGCTTGGCCGGGCAGTAACCGACCGCTCCAACGGATCGAATCGGCAGAGCTCCAAACCCGCCCGGTGTTGGCATCGACATCACCGCGGAACGCGGCGTCGTCGAGCACTTGGCTCAGGTCATCGCTGAAGCCCGCCCGCAGTGGCGTCCGCCCGACGTTCCGGCCGACCACGGTGTAGCTCACCTGGTCGCCGGGAGCTGCAACTGTCCGGTCCACGGTTTTGGTCAACACGAAGCCCGAAATGTCGACGGTCACCGGAGGCGGCAGCACCGCCTCCGGGACCGTACTGCTCACCCGGTTCACCAAACGGTAGTCCCCCGGCACCACGGCCTTGACCGTCACCGAAAACGTCACGGTCACCCGCTGCCCCGGCGCAAGCTCGCCACGCCACAACAACCGCTGACCGGAAAGCCCAATTGATCCGATGTCTGCGCTCGCATCACCGTTGTAATCAGCCTCATCGAGCACCTCGGACAACTCGTCCGCGAAATCCGCCGCGAACGTCGCAGCACCGGTATTCGTCCCGGTCAGCGTAAACCTGACCACACCGCCCGGGTCCACCACCGTGCGATCCGCGGATTTAGTCACCTCAAGGCGCGGACCGGGCACCAACTCGGCCGAGGCGAGATCGGTCAACCGGTAGTCGAACGTCGACGGAGTGGTGACCTCCCCGGCGACCACCGACGCGCCGGTCTCCGCATTGATCCGGTACAAGGTGCCGTTGCCGTTTCCCGCGTACCAATTGCCGCCCAGCCAGGCGAATCCGTAGTTCGAGGAACCTGCAGTCAGCGCCGGCCCGGAGATCTGCAGCCAGGGCGTCACCGTCATCCCGGAAGCAGAGAAAGAGTCGATATTGTAGCGGTAGATCCAGCCTTCGCCACGGTTGAACACCAGACCGAAAAGGTTGCCTGCGGCATCGAAGGCGTAGTCCGGGGCGACCACGCCTCCCCCGTCCCAAATCCGGTCCCCGGCCAACGTGGACGTCAGCGGGCCGCTGATCACACCAGTCCCGGCTTGCTGATCGAACCGCGACAGCCGGCTGTTCCCGGTGCTCTGCAGATTCGTACCCTGCCAGATGCCGCCGTCTGGGGCCACTGAAAGCCCACCCCATGCGGCGCTGGTTTGCGGAGCGGAGCCGATTTCGGTGATTGAGCTAGCTCCGTTTTTGAGGCTGTAGAGCGCAGGATAACCCGTGTTGTAACGGCTGCCGACGAACTCGAGGCTTCCTTGCGCATCACGCCCCAGCCCGAGATTCGAGGACCAATAGGCCGGTGCCCCAGGAGCAGTTTGGGCGGTCAGTTCAGTACCAGCCTGCCCGTTTTGCAGCCCGGTGAATTTGAAAATCTGATTTCCCGAGGATCCGTACAGCCCAGCGGGGTCGATCTGGACCGGTGCGGTGGCTGCCGTCAACGGCCATTGGTCGCCAGTCTCCGCGGCCGCACCTGGCGCTTGGACCAGGCCAGCGAACAGCGCTAGGCCCAGTATGCCCAACCCCTTTCGCATCGCCCCCGCCCGAAGCTTGTTCAATCCCGCCATACCGTCTTCTCGTCCCCGGCAGCCGGCGGGCAGAATCCTGCCGCGCCAGCACCTAATTCCAGCTCAAATCACGTTGACGATAGCACGAATGTTTTTCGTCCTGAGATCATCGTCGCGCACGCGTAGAGACAATGAACAGACATTCACGGCATGTGATGGGGATCACAAGTGTTTTCCGGAAAAGCCGCGTCATAAGATCCGAACCCTGGGTACCCCTTCCCGAACCTGGCCCACCGGGTTCTGCACACACCGACGATCCACGAAGAGGAACTCAACGCCCGATGAAAACGGTCCTGGCCTATTTCGGCACCCACGCCGAGGCGATCAAGGTCGCCCCCGTGGCAGCCCGCCTCGCCGATTCATCGCAACTTGCCGTCCGGGTCGTCGCCCCGCACGACCACATGGCGGGGCCTTCCTTGGCAGCAGGGCTTTTCGGCATCCGGCCCGAACACGCTTTTCCGCAAAACCGGAAATCCCGTCATGCGCGGCTCGGCTTCGGCCAGCTGCTGGCCGAAGCCGGTCAGTTCTTGGCCGCCAACCGGCCCGACGCCGTGCTCGTCCACGCCTCCGGGCGGGACTCTTCGGCCCTGGCCATGGCAGCAGCACACCTGCTGATTCCCTTGGCCAGCCTGGACACCTCGGCTGCCGCCTTGGCGACCAAAATCCGACATCGGCACCCGACCGGAGGAACTGCCGACCTCTATCTCGAAGCGAACCACGCCGGGTGCGATCAGCTGCTTGCTGAAGGTGTGCCCGCAGCCTCGATCGAACTCACCGGCAGTACCACGATCGACTCGCTGCTGCACGGGATCTCCTCCGCGCAAGCCGGGCGTCGTCCGGATTCGACTCCGGCTCCCCTCCGGCGACTGCTCACCGGCTCTGCAACTCCGATTCTGGCCATCCTCCGCGGCGGCAAGGACGACGCCGCGGTAGCCGGCATAGTGGACGCGATGTTGGATTCCGCAGCGAAGCACCCGGAGCGGAGCTATTTGGTCTCTGCACCAGCGGCAATGGGAAATTTCCGGTGGCGCAGACCGGCCACGGCCCTGCCCAACGTGACGCTGTGCGGCTCGCTGGATTTTCGCAGCTACTGCCGCCTGCTCGCCCGGAGCAAACTCGTGCTCACCGACGATTCCAGCGTGCTGACGGAAGCCGGCGCCCTCGGCAAACCGGTATTGCCAGCTGCTTCGGCGGGACCCGGGTCCTCTCCGGTAGACCCGATCAAGATCGCCGGGCAGATCGAATCGGCGTTGCAAAGCCCACCACTGAGCACTCCGAGCGAAGATCCGTTCGGCGATGGCTTGGCCTCGCTCCGATGCGCCGCAGCAGTCAGCAAACTGCTCGGACTCGGCGAAACGAGCCTCCGGCCAGCGCCTGCCGCATCCAGTCGGAACTTCATCCGCCCCGTCCGGACGGGTGCCGAACTGGTCTCCTGAACCAGGAATCCCATGAACCTCTCGGTGCCGACTCCCCAAAGCGGCACCGGGTGGAGGATGGACGTGTCTGTCTGTCCTTACATAAAGGCTGCGTATCCCAATGCGCAACCGCCCTCACTGCTGGTGCGCCGCGCTTCCCCAATTGCGCGGCGCACCAGTTTTGCCCGGTGACTCGTCAGCCAACCTGGCTTGCTGAACCAATCCAGGACGGATGCCGGGCCGGCACTTTGGCTCCACTAGGGAAACTGAGCTGAATTGACAGCTTGGCAGTTACTGCCAAGTGTCCGCTAAGGATTCACTGAGCTTTTTCAAACGCGAAGAATTTGTCGACAATCAGGCGCACCGGCGACACCAGCAGACAGCAGGCCGACAACGCCCGGCGGCGCCAGGACCTGCCCTGACGCGCCGCCATTTCGGGCGTCCAGGCCGGCCCACCACCGCGGGTGAATCGCATCGGCTTCCACCTTGCTGCAGATCAACGGCGCGCTCACCCGATCGGTGGGGCCGCGGCCGCCCCGCATCGGGAGCCGGGCGCACAACAGGCCCGGAACGCTGGTTCCGGGCCTGTACTGGTAGCGGTGGGGAGGCTCGATCTCCCGACCTCACGATTATGAGTCGTGCGCTCTAACCAACTGAGCTACACCGCCATAAATGGGATTGGCCCGTGCCTTTGCCGGCCAAAACCGTCTTGACACGAGCCTACCCATTGCGAGCCCCCCACCGGAATCGATCCGGTGACCTCGTTCTTACCAAGAACGCGCTCTACCACTGAGCTAGGGGGGCAACAGATGAATACTTTACCAGCGGATTCAGCTGGGGGGAAATCGACCTCGCAACCGAGCGATTTCACCCCGAAGCCAGACGCACGCAGCGGACTCGGCAAGCCGGAAGCCCGCTAAAACACCAGGTTTCCCAGCCGAGTCCGCTGCGTGTGCCCAGAGAATCGACTACGGCAGAGTCAGCACCTGGCCCGGGAAAATCAAGTCCGGGTTCTCAATGCCGTTGACCTCGATCAGCGCCTGCAGATCCACACCGTTCGCGGCAGCGATCGCGGACAGGTTGTCGCCGTCGGCAACGGTCACCTGGCGCGCGGCGGCTTCCTCCACCGGCGCGGCTTCTTCGGCTACCGGAGCAGCTTCTTCCACCGGGGCGGCTTCCGGAGCAGCCTCTTCGGCGGCCGGCTGCTCCGCCGGAGCTTCTTCCGCGGGCTGTTCGGCCTGCTGATCCTGATTCTGATTCTGGTCGCGATTGAACGCATCGTTTACTGCGTCGCCGACATTCTTGGCAACATCTTCGACATTCTTTTTGATGTCATCGAACAGTCCCATAGGAAACACCTTCCAACCGTCGGGCGCGATACTGCGGATAGCCAGTCATCGCGCCGGTCATGCCATGCAATCAGCATGACATGACCGATGCTAGGACCTGGCGATGCCGCTGCCAAGGGGTGCTGTCATACCCGGGGAATTTCTCCGGAAACCGTCAGCTTGCGTTAAGCCGGCATTCGGCAATTGTTCACCCGAACCGGCCGGACCGCGCAGTGGACTACCACTTGCCCTTGCGGTTGAAATCCTTGGAACCATCGGTCTTGCCGTGCCGGGGCTTGCGGTCGCCGGCACCGTGCCCGGTGTGTCCGCCACCGGTCGAACGCGCGCCGTAGCCGCGCTCGCCGCCTTCACGCCGGCCCTTGTACCCGCCGCCGCTGTAGCCTTCGGATTCGCGCTCGGCGCGCGGCTTGCGGCCGGAGTCCAACTCCAAGCGGATCAGTTCACCGCCGATGCGGGTTTTGGACAGCGCCCGGAGCTGATCCTTGCTCAGGTCCGCGGGGAGTTCCACCAAGGTGTGGTCGGCGCGGATGTCGATGCCGCCGATCTGCGAGGAGGACAATCCGCCTTCGTTGGCAATGGCGCCGACGATCGAACCGGGCAACACGCGCTGCCGGCGGCCGACCGCGATCCGATACGTCGCATTGCCCTCGGTGAGTGCACGGGTCGGGCCACGGGATCCGAAGCCGTCCTTGGAACGTTCGCGCTTCTGGTGCTCCGGAGCGGCCGGCAGATCCTTCACCAGCAACGATTCGCCGCCCTGCGCCATATAGGCCAGTGCGGCCGCGATCTCGGCAGCGGTGACATCGTGCTCCTGCTCGTACGTGGTCACCAGGTCCCGGAAGACCGAAAGTTCCTGGGAGCCCAGGGTCTCGGTGATCTGGTCCGCGAATTTGTTCAAACGCAGGTTGTTGATGGTGTCCGCGCTGGGCAGGTGCATCTGCTCGACCGGCTGACGGGTGGCCTTCTCGATGGCCCGGAGCAAGTACTTCTCCCGCGGGGTCATGAACAGGATCGCATCGCCGGAGCGGCCGGCACGGCCGGTACGGCCGATCCGGTGCACGTAGGATTCGGTGTCGTGCGGGATGTCGTAGTTGACCACCAGGCTGATCCGCTCGACGTCCAGACCACGGGCTGCGACGTCCGTGGCGACGAGGACGTCGATGCTGCCGGAGCGCAGGGCTTCGACCGTGCGCTCACGCTGCTGCTGCGGGATGTCGCCGTTGATCGCTGCGGCACGGTAACCCCGCGACTTCAATTTGTCGGCCAGCTCTTCGGTAGCCATTTTGGTGCGCACGAAGGCGATCACGCCGTCGTACTCTTCGACCTCGAGGATCCGGGTCATCGCGTCGAGCTTGTGCGGGCCCATCACCTGCAGGTAGCGCTGGCGGGTGTTTTCGCCGGTGGTGGTTTTGGCCTTTACCGAAATCTCCGCCGGGTTGTTCAAGTACTTCTTCGCGATCCGGCGGATCTGGCCGGGCATGGTCGCGGAGAACAAGGCGACCTGCTTGTCCTCTGGGGTTTCGGCCAGGATCTGCTCGACGTCGTCGGCGAAGCCCATCCGCAGCATCTCGTCAGCTTCATCCAGGACCAGGTACTGCAGGTTGGACAGGTCCAGCGAGCCCTTGGAGAGGTGGTCGATCACGCGGCCGGGGGTGCCGACCACGACCTGAGCGCCCCGGCGCAAGCCGGCGAGCTGCGGGCCGTAGGCCGATCCGCCGTAGACCGGGAGAACGGTGAAGTTGTCCATGTGCGCGGCGTAGGAGGAGAACGCCTCCGCTACCTGCAGGGCAAGTTCCCGGGTCGGTGCCAGCACCAGGATCTGGGTGTCTTTGGTCGCCGGGAGATCCGCCATCCGGGACAGCGCCGGCAGCGCGAAGGCTGCGGTCTTTCCGGTCCCGGTCTGGGCCAGGCCGACGACGTCGCGGCCTTCCAGCAACACCGGGATGGTCGCTGCCTGGATCGGCGAAGGCTTTTCGTAGCCGACGTCTTTCAGCGCTGCGAGCACTCGGCCGTCAAGGCCGAAGTCGGTGAAGAGAATGTCTTTCTCTTCGGATTCGGCGGCACCGTTGTGATTTTCGGCGCTGTTGTTCTGGGTGTTTTCGGACATGGGGATATTCCTCATTTGCACTAGGGCCGGACCGCGTGTGTCACGCTTCCAGTCATTCACCTCACGGCTATCCCTAGGCACAAGCCCGCACGATGCGGGGCCCAACACGAACACTCCTGCCTCAAGAATTGGGCAGGAAGAAACAGATAAGAATAAGGGATTCCGTAAGAAGGGGTCTGTTCAATTGTAAGGTATCAGCCGCACCCCGCCGCGCGAACTCAAGAAAACAGCGGGGTGAGATGGCGCACACCTCGGCTCCTTTCAGGCTTCGCGCCGAAACACCTTCTCGAAGTATGGCTCAAAAGCTGCCGCGACGTCGAGGTCCGGATCCGCCAGCAACGCCTGCGCCAGCTCTGCCGTGGGGTGTGCGAACCACTCCGCGATACGCACGCCGTGCCCGGGCCGGTGCACGACCTCGACGACGTCGCCGGCTTCGATGCTGCCGGTTTCCAGGACCCGCAAATACGGCCCGACCCTTCCGGCTTGGCTGAACCGTTTGACCCATTGCGGCTCGTCCAGGCGTCGCTGGAACGTGGCGCAGGGCGTTCGCGGCATGGTGACTTCAACGAGCACTTCGGCGCCGATCCGCCATTGTTCGCCGATCAGCGCCTGATTGACGTCCAGGCCCGCAATCCGCAGGTTTTCGCCGAACAGGCCCGGCGGCACCGGATAGCCCAAGATCTCCTGCCAGTACTCGGCGTCGTGCTGTGCATAGGCATAGAGCGCTTTGTCCCGACCGCCGTGGTTTTTGCGGTCGACCTGGACATCGGCATAGAGCCCGTATTTGGTCACCTTGACCGGGCCGGCCACCGGGCGTTTGTCGATCGCGGTCAATCCGAATGCATTGGCGTCGGGGGTGAGCGCATGCAGACGGCAGACGGCGAGCAAGGTCCCTTTGGAGTTCACCACTGCATTGTACGAGCCGGCCGACGCCGATCAGGCAGCCGCTCAGGCTCCGGAGTCTTCGGCCGCGTCCCGGTGGCCGGGGATCAGGATCCGATCCGAGGCCGAGTCGTATTCGAACAGCTCCGCGTACCGGCCCCAGTCGATCGCAGTGTCGACTTGCTGCCGGGCATCTTCGTCGCTGTAGCTCCTGAGCAGCTCCTCGACCACGGTTTCGGCGCGCAGGCTGCCGCTCTCCTGCTTGCGCAACTCACGGACGATGCTGCGCACGAGCGGGGCCTCCTCCAGCGCCAACGTGGCGAACTGTTCTTTGGCACGCAGGGTATCGGCCGCGGCGAAGCGCCGGCCCTGCTCGCTGAGCCGGAGCTGCCCCCCGGTCGGATAGGCGAGTTTGAGCAATTGCGCGGCGTCGACCAGGGGCAGCAGATCGTCGATCTCGTAGCGGAGTTCCTCCGCGATCTCGGCCAGTCCTTCCTGCCCGCCGAGCTCGGCCAACAGGTCAACCAAGCCGCCCAGGGCATCGGTGCTGGCCTCCGGCAATGGCGTGTCGTATTCGGTCGCGGTGCCGCCGAACGGCGAACCTGCGGCACTGGCCGGACGATTCCGCTCCGGGCTGCGCTGCCCGGTGAGGATTTCGTAGACCTGGTCGACCAGGGCTTCGAAGGCGATCGAGCGTTTGTCCCGCGGTTGCGGCAAATCGATCAGCAACTCGGCCTTGAGCCGGCCGGGGTTGGATTCCAGAATCAGCACCCGATCGGCCAGTTGGATCGCTTCTTCGATATTGTGCGTCACGATCAACGCGGTCTTCGTCGGAAAAGTCCCATCGGCCCACATCCGCAGCAATTCACCGCGGAGGTTTTCGCTGGTCAGCACGTCGAGCGCGGAAAACGGCTCATCCATGAGCAGCACGTCAGGTTCCACCACCAGGGCCCGGGCGAAGCCGACCCGTTGCCGCATGCCGCCGGAGAGCTCCTTCGGGTACGCGGTTTCGAAGCCGTCCAGGCCGATCAAGTCGATCGCTTTGAGCGCCCGTTCATGCCGTTCGGCCAGCGGAACCGACCGGGCTTCCAGGCCCAGCTCGACGTTCTCCTGAACGGTCAGCCAGGGCAGCAGCGCGAAAGACTGGAAGACCATGGAGGTTCCTTCATTGGCGCCGTTGAGCCGGTTGCCGCGGTAGGCCACGGTTCCCGAGCTGGGCGCGGTCAGCCCCGCGATGCAGCGCAGCAGGGTGCTCTTGCCGGATCCGCTCCGGCCGAGCAGCGCGACGATCTCGCCCTCGACGAGTTCCACATCGATGTCTTCCAACACGGTCAATTCACCACCCGGGGTGGCGAATTTCATCGAAACTCCGGCAACGCTGATGAGAGAGGTCGGATTGCTCATTCGGACTCCTGATTCTCGAAAAGGGCGGGCGAAGCGTTTCAGAGGGCGTAACGGGATTCGGCGAGCGCGTACAGCCTCCGCCAAACCAGTCGGTTGAGGCCGACCACGAACACCGACATCAGAATCACTCCGACCAGCACCCGTGCCATGTCTCCGCTGGCGGTGGCCTGGGCGATGTAGCTGCCCAGACCGGTCGCGGTCAGGGTCTGCTGGTTGTAGGTGACGATCTCGGAAACGATCGAAGCGTTCCAGGCCCCGCCGGCAGCGGTGATCGCTCCGGTGACGTAAGCGGGGAACACGGCAGGCAGGATCAGCCGCCGCCAACGTTGCCAGCCGGAGACGCCGAAACTCTGCATCGCCTGGTTCAAGTCGGTGGGGATCGCCGATGCCCCGGCAATCACGTTGAACAGGATGTACCACTGTGCGCCGAGCGCCATCAGCAGCACCCCGCCATAGTCCAGGGAAATTCCAGAGGCCACGAAGAAGGCGATCACGAAGGGGAAGAGGAAGTTCGCCGGAAAACTCGCCAGCAGCTGCACCACCGGCTGGGCCAGTCTGCTGACCTTCGGGTTCATCCCGATCCAAACCCCGATCGGAACCCAGATCAGGGTGGCCAGCACCATCACCACGGCGACTCGGATCATGGTGACCGCACCGAGTCCGGCCGCTTCGGCGAAGGTCCCGAATCCCGGGCCGGCTTGGATGAAGAGCGCGGCCTGCCATGCGCCGTAACCGATCGCAGCGCCGACCAGCACCCAGAGCAGCACATCGCCCACCCGGCGTCGCAGTACCGGCACCCGCAACGGGTGTTCCGCGATGCCGAACGGCCGCGCCGCGACTTCCAGACCACGGGCCACGGGTTTGAGCGCCCGGCCGAACCCGTAGGGGATCGAAGAGCGGCGGAGCAGGTCCAAGACCACGCTGCGCGGCTTGTCCGCGGCCGGGGTCTCCTCTTGCCGGAACTTCTCCGCCCAGGCCACCAAGGGGCGCCAGAAGAGGAAGTTGACTCCGATCACCATGATCGCCATGGCCAGGATCGCCCAGCCGACGTTGCCCAATTCGCCTTTTTCCACGGCACTGGCGACGTAGGCGCCCACCCCGGGCAACGCGTAGCTCTGGTTGTTCACCGTGATCGCTTCGGAAGCGGCCAGGAAGAACCAGCCTCCGCCGAAGCTCATCATCCCGTTCCAGACCAAAGGGATCATGCCGGCCGGGACGTCCAGTTTCCAGAAGCGCTGCCACTTGGTCAACCGCATCAACCGGGCAGCCTCGTCCAGTTCCTTGGGCTGGGATACCAGTGCGTAATAGAAGGAGAAGGCCATGTTCCAGGCCTGCGAGGTGAAGATCGCGAAGATCGACGCCATTTCGAGTCCCAGGAGCGAGTTCGGGAACAGCGCGATGAAGGCGGTCACGGTCACCGAGAGGAAGCCCAGAATAGGCACCGATTGCAAGATGTCCAGGATCGGCAGCAACACCTTCCGGGCCCGGGGCAACCGGGCGGCCGCGGTGGCGAAGACGAAGGTGAACAGCAGGCTGCAGGCCAAGGCGATGAACATCCGCAGCAGCGAGCGCAAGGCGTAATACGGCAGCATCTCCGGATCGGTGGACACCTCGGCCGGGGCGCTTCCGACGTCGAAAGGCACATTCAGATCCGGTGCCAGCCGGATCACCCCGAAGAGCAAAACCACCAGCCCGCCGCCGACCACCAGATCGATCCAGCGCAAAACCGGACGCCGCAGTGTGCCGGTGCCTGGAAAAGACCGTTGAGACGACATACGCACCCCCCAGCTGCCAGCGGATCTAGGCTCTTGAGGGCACCTTAGCAGACGCTTGTGACCGGGGAATTAAGCCGGGTTGGAACTGGCCGTTCCGGGATCCGGACCGATTCCGGCCAATGGTGCCCAGAAATAATCGAAGCTCTCATCCGGCTCCGTCATTGCCCGCTGGCTCATCACGACGCCGACCAGGTCGCGCGCCGGATCCACGCCGGCGCTGCAGCCGCTGCCGCCGGTCCAGCCATAACTGCCGACCGACCGGGCATTATCGCCCAGGGCAATCGTCACGCCGGTCTGCCAGCCCCAGCCCTCGGCCCGGCCGAGAATCGGGTAAGCCCCGGCGCGCTGTTCCGGCCGCAACTGGTCCGAGACCATCTGGGTTTTCAGCGCCTCCGGCAGGAGCTCGCCGTCGGCCAGCGCGGTGAGGAACCTGAAGTAGTCCGGCACCGTGG
The DNA here is from genome assembly GCF_031454135.1 of Arthrobacter russicus. Classification (NCBI taxonomy): domain Bacteria; kingdom Bacillati; phylum Actinomycetota; class Actinomycetes; order Micrococcales; family Micrococcaceae; genus Arthrobacter; species Arthrobacter russicus. Next base: position 2,789,090 of record NZ_JAVDQF010000001.1, on the reverse strand, counting down.
ACACCAGTCCGCCGGCCAGGGTCTCGAACTTCGGCGGTTTGCTGAACCCGCCGTCCGGCAGGTCTATGGCTTGGAGGCCGCCCGGCGTCGGAGTGTATTGCGTGGCCAGATCCATTGCACGTCCGAAGAACCCGGTGGACTCCAGCCCCAGCGGTCCGGTGATCTTCTCCGCGAGCACTTCCCGCAACGGCGTCCCAGCGGCCCGGGCGATCAGCACCGAGAACACGTCGCTGCTGGTGTTGTACATCCACCGGCTGCCCGGCTGATCGGCCAGGGGCAAGCCGGCGAGCCTGGCGAGATACTCGTCGGCGCTCATTTCGGGCGGAAAAAGTCCCGCACCGATGCCGGCACTCTGCACTGCCTCGTGCAACGGTGTGGGCTCGAAAATGACCCCGGTGCCCATCGTGAAGCTGAACAAATGCCGGACCGTGATCGGCGTCTGCGCCGGAACCGTCTGCGCCAACGGGCCAGCTGGATCCAGCAGGACCCGGGGTTCGGCGAACTCGGGGAGCCAAGCCGCGACCGGATCGTCGAGCCCGAACCACCCGTCGGCCAAGGCCATGGCACCCAGAACCCCCGCGACCAGCTTGCTCAACGAGGCGATCCGGAACTGGGTCCGCTCCGTCATCGGTTCCGGCGAGCCGAGCGCCTTCACTCCGCTGGCATGGAATTCGGTGATCCCGCCGCGCCGCACTCCGGCCACCGCGCCGGGCAGGTAACCGGCTGCCACTTTCCGGTCGATCGATTCCCAAACCGCTTCGAATCCCGACATCACACGCCCACTTCCCGAACGGAGCAAAAGCCTGAACGGAGTTGAGCGTAGACCTCGCACGGCGCTTTCGCCAGGACAACCGACCCGGCGGCCCAACCGACCCGGCCCGGAATCACGTCGCGTCCGGTTTCGTGGGACCTACTCGGCGAGCCGCACTGCCGGGCGCCCAGCGGTCACGGCTCGAACCGATACCCCATGCCGGCTTCGGTGAGCAGATGCCGCGGATTCGCCGGATCGGGTTCCAGCTTCCGGCGCAGTTGCCCGATGTAGACCCGCAGATATTGCGTCTCCTTGGCGTAGGCGGGGCCCCAGACCTGGGTCAGCAGTTGCTGCTGCGAGACCAACCGCCCCGAGTTCCGGGCCAGGTACTCCAAAATCGACCATTCGGTGGGGGTCAAACGCACCCGCTGGCCGCCGCGCATGACTTTTTTGGCCTGCAAATCCACCACGAAGTCGTCGGTTGCCACGGTCGCGGAAGCGGCACCGTCGGAATCGGTTTCGGAGCGGCGTTGCGCGGCCCGCAACCGGGCCAAGAACTCGTCCAAGCCGAAAGGCTTGGTCACGTAATCATCGGCACCGGCGTCGAGCGCCGCCACTTTCTCTTCCGAGGCGTGTCTGGCCGACAGCACGATGATCGGCACCGCCGTCCAACCCCGCAGCCCGGCGATCACCTCCAAGCCGTCCATGTCCGGCAAGCCCAGGTCGAGGACGACGACGTCCGGCCGGTGCGCGGCCGCGCTCGCCAAAGCATCGGCGCCGTTCGCCGCGGTGTGCACGGTGTATCCGTGCGCGTGCAGGTTGATCTGCAAAGCACGGAGAATTTGCGGTTCGTCGTCTACGACGAGCACGGTAGTCACAACGCTCCCCTTTCCTGGGAGTGTGCAGGGTCGATATCACCGGTCGGCGCTGCCCGCCGGCCGGCACTGAGCGGCAGCCGGACCACCATGGTCAGGCCGCCTCCGGGAGTGGCTTCGGCGCTGAGCACACCGCCCATGGCTTCGGTGAAACCCTTGGCCACGGCGAGGCCCAGCCCCACTCCGGAACCGGCCGGGACGTCGTCGAGCCGTTGGAACGGCCGGAACATCGCCACCACATCTTCGGCCGCCACCCCGCGGCCATGGTCCACGATCCGCAATTCGCTGGCCGGATGCCCATCGATCATCGGGATCCCGGAAACCGTGCCCACCAAAACCAGATCGGAATCCGGGGCATATTTCAGCGCGTTCTCCACCACGTTCGCGATCACCCGTTCCAGCATCCCGGGATCGGCCTCGACCGCCGGCATGTTCGGCGGCAATTCCAGCCGCACCGCGCCCTCCGGCTGGCCCAGCAGCGCGGCATCGATCGCATCGCTCCAACGCACCGGTCCGAGCAAGGGGTTGACCGCGTCCGAGGAAATCCGGGACATGTCCAGGAGGTTGCCCACCAAGGCGTCCAAGCGGTCCGCCGAGCTTTCGATCGAGGCGAGCAGCTCGGCTTCGTCATCCGGCGCGAAATGGACTTCTTCCTGGCGCAGGCTGCTCACCGACAGTTTGATCGCGGCCAAAGGAGTGCGCAGGTCATGCGAGACGGCACGCAGGATCGAAGTGCGCATCGTGTTCCCTTCCGCCAACCGCATGTTCTCCCGCCGGCTGGCATTGAGCTGGATCCGTTGCCGCAAGGCGACCAGATGCGCCCCGAACGCGGCCAGCAGCCGGCGGTCGGAAGCATCCAGCACCCGACCGTCCAAGGCCAGCACCAACCCCGGCTCTACTTCTTCCGAGTTGTCCGCGGTTTCCGGTGCCAACGGCGGGTTTTCGCCGGAAGCGGCCTCAAGCCGCCATCTGGTTTGCTCCGCACCGCCTGAATCCGCCGAATCGTCGACCAGCAAAGCCACCGAATCCACCCGGAAGGCTTCGCGTACCTGGTCCAGGAAGGTCTGCAGAGAATCCTCCCCGGCCACCGCTCCCCTCGCCAATTCACTCAGCGTGGCGGCTTCCGCACCCGCCCGGAGCGCCTCCCGGGTCCTTCTGGTGGCCACATCCACGACCACCGCGACCACCACGGAGACCAGCACGAACACCACCAGGGACAACAGGTTCTCCGGGTCTGCGATGCTGAAGGTCAGGGTCGGTTCCGCGGAGAAGAAATTGAGCAGCAGGGAACTGAAAACGGCAGCGAACAGCGCCGGCCAGAGTCCGCCCACGACCGCGACGATGACGCAGCCGACGAGTTGCAGCAAGGTGTCCGTGACGAAGTTGTCCGGCACCCAGGTGGCCAGCACCGCTTCGATCAGGGAGGGCAGGAAAATCGCCAGTGCGAAGCCGAGGATCAGCCGGCGCCGGCCGGGGGCGCCCACCCTCCGGAACCGGATGCCTTTGGCGCCCAGCGGGTGCGAAACCATGTGCACGTCGATGTCCCCGGAACCGCGCACCACCTTGCTGCCCACCCCGGGGCCCTTGAGCAGCCGGGCCAGCCATTTGCGCCGGGACGTCCCGACCACCAGTTGGGTGGCGTTCGCGCTGCGGGCGAATTGCAGCAAGGCCTGCGCCGGATCGTCGCCGGTCACGCTGTGGTAGCTGCCGCCCAGGTCCTTGAGCAATTGCCGCTGCGCCTCGATTTCACGCGGCGATTCGCCCAGCACCCCGTCCGCGGCGCGGACGTGCACGCCCAGCAATTCGCCGCCGGAGACCCGGGCGAGGATCCGCGCCGCCCGGCGGATCAGTACCTCGCCCTCGGCTCCGCCGGTCAGGCCGACCACCACCCGTTCCCGGGTCGGCCAGCTGGCCTCGATCCGGTTGTCCGCCCGGTAGGCGGACAAGCCGTCTTCGACCTGGTCGGCCAGCCAGAGCAGCGCCAGCTCGCGCAAAGCGGAAAGGTTGCCCATCCGGAAATAATTCGCCAGCGCCGCATCGACTTTGTCCGCCGCGTACACGTGGCCGGCACTGAGCCGCTGGCGCAGAAGCTCCGGCGAAATGTCCACGAGTTCGATCTGGTTGGCCCGGCGAACCACATCGTCCGGCACCGTTTCGCCTTGTTTGGTGTTGGTGATCTGGCTGACCACATCGCCCAAGGACGCCAAATGCTGGATGTTCAGTGTGGAAATCACATCGATGCCCGCGGCCAGCAGGAGCTCCACGTCCTGCCAGCGTTTCCGGGCGACGCCTTCGCCGACCACGGTGTGCGCGTACTCGTCCACCAGGGCGAGCTGCGGCGCCCGCCGCAAGACCGCCTCGACATCCATCTCGTCGAAGCTCGAGCCCCGGTACTCGACCCGTTTGGGCGGGATGATTTCCAAACCGTCGAGCAGGCTCGCGGTCTCTTTGCGGCCGTGGTGCAGCGCCAGCGCCACCACGGTGTCCACCCCTTGGGCGACCTTCTGATGGGCTTCCTCGAGCATGGTGTAGGTCTTGCCGACGCCCGGTGCTGCGCCGAGCAAGATCCTCAAGGTGCCTCTAGCCATGGTCCTATCTTCGCCTATCCCCAGCCATTCCTTTCCTGGTCCCTTCCGCAGCTGCGCTTCCGGCGCACCCGGCCCGGCTCCGGGCTAGCCCGATCTGGCTGTGCCGGCAGCCTGGCTCCAGCCGGTCAACTGCAGCACTTCGACCGCCAACCCGGCTACCGATCGGTTCTCGGTATCGATCCGGTTCACCCATCCCGGCGTGTTCTCCGTGAGCCGGCGGGCCGTACGATTGCCATGCTCGACCTGCCCGGCGAGCTCGTGCTCCGGCACCCGCCCGGCCAGGCGTTGCGCCGCGGTGCGATCCCCCGCGGTCAGCAGCACCGCGGCGACCTTGGGCCGCCCGCCGATCGCCTCGACCAACCCGGCGACTTGGCAGACACTCCCGGTATTGCTGTAGATCAGCCTCCGGTAGCCCAGCTCCCGGTACGTGTTCCAGATCGCAGCCAAGTTCCGCTCCGCCAGCAAGTGCTCCCACCCCGGCGGATAAGCCAGATCCAAGCCGGCCCCTTCGATCACCGCGTGCTTGACCCGTTGCCGCGCCAATTGGCCGTGCAACTCGGAAACCAACGAACGCTTTCCGACGCCGGGCCGCCCACCGATGAACAGCACCTGCTCGGCGTCCCCGGCAAGCGCGTCCGACTCGTCCAACGCGATCGCGTCCAGCCAACCGCACATCTGCACTTCCTTCCCACGTTCCAGTACTCCGACCTCCGGCATCCAGGCATCCGGTCCGGGCCGAGGCCCCGGGCTATTTCCGGACCGCAGCAGCCAGGTCCAGATTCAGCCTGGTCACGTTGACAGCTTCCTGGCCCAGCAGCGATTCCAGTGCCGACGTGGTGTTTTTCGCCACCAGGTCCGCGAGCGCCGACTCCGGCAACCCGGTCGCCGCGGCAATCCGCGGAATCTGCAGCTTGGCATAGCCGGAAGAGATCTGCGGATCCAACCCGGATCCGGAGGCGGTCACCGCATCGAGCGGCACCTGGTCTTCGACGACGCCCTCGTCCTTGGCAACCTGGGCCCGCAACTGGGCGATGGATTCGGCCAGCTTCGGATCGTTCGGGCCCAAGTTGCTCGGGCTCGAGGAAGTCGGGTCCCAATTCACCGCAGACGGCCGGGGGCGGAACCACTCCGGGCCCAGGCCGTCGGCGGGCGACTGCACGATCAGCGAACTCGCTGCCGGCTGCCCGTCGACCAAGACAATCGAACCATTCGCCTGACTCGGGAAGGCCAGCTGCCCCACGCCCCAGACCACCGCCGGGTAGCCCAGGCCGAGCACCAGCGTCGCCGCCAGCAACAGTCGGAAGGCGGTGCCGAATTGGCGCAGATAGGAAGTAAAAGTATTCATATCAATTCAGTCCTGGAATCAGAGAGATGAGCAGATCGATGATTTTGATGCCGATGAACGGCGCGATCAAACCGCCGACTCCGTAAATCAGCAAATTGCGGGCCAATGCCTGCCCTGCGGTCACTGCGCGGTATTTCACGCCTTTCAAGGCCAAGGGCACCAGGACGATGATGATCAACGCATTGAAGATCACTGCGGAGAGGATCGCCGTGTTGGGCGAGGACAAGCCCATGATGTTCAGCAGCCCCAGACCGGGGAACGCGGCAGCGAACAGCGCCGGCACGATCGCGAAATACTTCGCGACGTCGTTGGCCACCGAGAAAGTGGTCAACGAGCCGCGGGTGATCAGCAGTTGTTTGCCGATGCCGACCACGTCGATCAGCTTGGTCGGGTCCGAATCCAAGTCGACCATGTTCGCGGCCTCTTTGGCGGCGGGCGTGCCGGAGTTCATCGCCACCCCGACGTCGGCGGCGGCGAGTGCCGGAGCGTCGTTGGTGCCGTCGCCGGTCATCGCGACCAGGTGTCCGGCGTCCTGCTCGCGTTTGATCACCGCGAGCTTGTCTTCCGGCGTCGCCTCGGCGACGAAGTCGTCGACTCCGGCTTCAGCAGCGATCGCGGCAGCAGTGACTTTGTTGTCGCCGGTGATCATGATGGTCCGGATGCCCATGGTGCGCAGCTGCTCGAAGCGCTCGCGCATGCCGGGTTTGACCACATCGGCGAGTTCCACCACGCCCAACGGCCGGCCGTTTTCCGCGACGAGCAACGGGGTACCACCGGATTCGGCGATCCGCTGCACCTCGGCCCGGGCCGCCTCAGGCAGCTCGAATCCGGCCTCGGCGACATGCCGTTCGACGGCGCTCGCGGCGCCTTTGCGGATTTCCCGGCGGATTCCGTTCTGCACCAGATCCAGACCACTCATCCGGGTGCTTGCGGTGAACTCGATGGCCTGCAGCTCGACCTCGCCCACCCGGGCGCGGGATTCCAGGAATTCCAGGCTGGGTTCATAGACCCCGCGGTGTTCCGCGAGTTCCACGATGGATCGGCCTTCCGGAGTCTCGTCGGCGAGCGAAGAGAGCCTCGCCGCCTCGACCAGATCGCTGCCGCTTACTCCCGGCACCGGAAAGAAGCCCACGGCCCGCCGATTGCCGAAGGTGATGGTTCCGGTCTTGTCCAGGAGCAAGGTGTCGACGTCGCCGGCGGTCTCCACCGCCCGGCCCGAGGTGGCCAGGACATTGTGCTGGACCAAGCGGTCCATCCCGGCGATGCCGATCGCCGGGACCAGGGCCCCGATGGTGGTCGGGATCAAACAGACCAGCAGCGCCACCAAGACGATCGGCGACGGAACCGCGTCCGCCAGCGAGGCCATCGGCGCCAACGCCATGACGACGATCACGAACACGATGGTGAGCGAAACCAGCAGCACGTTGAGCGCGATTTCGTTCGGCGTCTTCTGCCGGGTAGCGCCTTCCACCAAGCGGATCATCCGATCGATGAAGGTCTGCCCGGGTGCTGCGGTGATCCGCACCAGGATCTGGTCGGAGAGCACTTTGGTGCCACCGGTGACCGAGCTGCGGTCGCCGCCGGACTCCCGGATCACCGGTGCGGATTCGCCGGTGATCGTGGATTCGTCCACGCTCGCCAGCCCGGCGATGATCTCCCCGTCCGAGGGAATCGTGTCCCCCGCCGAACAAACGACGACGTCGCCCACGGCCAGGTCGGTCGCGGCCAGCTGTACGAACTCCGCGCCGGCCAGATCGGCCATCACCGCCGGTGCACGTCCGCCGTCGAGCAGGACTTTCCGGGCCAGCACCGAGGTCCGGCCGGCCCGCAGGCTCGCGGCCTGGGCTTTGCCGCGTCCCTCGGCGATCGCTTCGGAGAGCGTGCCGAAGAGCACGGTGAGCCAGAGCCAGAGGGTCACCGCGATGCTGAACACGCTCGGCGCGAGCACCGCGACCACGGTGCAGACCGCGGCGCCCAGGAGCACCGTGAACATCACCGGCGAATGAGCCATCTGCCGTGGCGAAAGTTTCTTCAGCGCAACTGGAAGCGCCGCGGACACGGCGCTGATGGAAAGCTTCGCCGGAGCTTTGACCCGCTTCGGGGCGGGTTCGGATTCGGTACGGGGAGGCAAGACGGTAGTGGTATTCATTTCGCGAGACCTTCTGCGAGCGGGCCCAGAGCCAGGGCCGGGAAATAAGTCAGAGCGGTCAACACCACGGAGATGCCCAGAAGCAGCGTGGCGAAGAGCGGTCCGTGGGTCGGCACGGTTCCGGAGGAGGCCGGAACGACTTTCTGCTGGGCCAGCGAGCCGGCCAGCGCAAGCACCAGGATGATCGGGATGAACCGGCCGAAGAACATCGCCAAGCCCAGCAGCGTGGCGAAATACGGTCCGGAACTGGTGATTCCGCCGAACGCGGAGCCATTGTTGTTGGCCGCCGAGGTGAAGGCGTAGAGCACCTCGGAGAATTGGTGCGGACTGTTTTGCGGGGAGGCTGCCGCATTCGCCAGCTGATCCGGGATCAGCATGGTGATACCGGTGAAGACCAGCACCAGGGTCGGGGTGACCAGGATGTACATCGCGGCCAATTTCATCTGCTTCGCAGTGATCTTCTTGCCCATGAACTCCGGCGTCCGGCCGACCATCAGCCCGGCGATGAACACCGAGATGATAGCCAGCACCAACATGCCGTACAGTCCCGAACCCACACCGCCGGGGGCGATCTCCCCGAGCATCATGTTCAGCAGTGCCATGCCACCGGCCAACGGCGGCAGCGAATCATGCGCCACGTCCACGGCACCGGTGGAGGTCAGCGTGGTCGCGGAGGCGAAAAGCGAACTCGCCGCCGGGCCGAAGCGCTGTTCGAAGCCTTCGCCCAAAGGGCCGGCCGCGGCCATCGCCCAGGCCATCAGACCAGTGCTGATCGCCCACAGCCCGGCCATCACGGTCAACACCGTGTAGCCCTGGCGTTGTTGGCCGACCATCCGGCCATAGGTGTAGGTCAGCGAGAACGGGATCACCAGGATCAGGAAAATCGAGAACAAATTGGAGTATGCATTGGGGTTCTCGAAGGGGTGCGCCGAATTGGCGTTGAAGTAGCCGCCGCCATTGGTGCCCAGGAGCTTGATTGCTTCCTGCGAGGCGACCGGGCCGCCGGGGATCTGCTGCTGCACGCCCAAAGCGGCATTCGTCACCGGGCTGCCGGTGAAGTTCTGCACGATCCCGGTGGCCAGGAAGACTACGGCCCCGACGATCGCGATCGGCAACAGGATCCGGAACGCGGCCCGGGACAGGTCAACCCAGAAATTGCCGATCTCGTCGGTCTTGCTGCGCTTGATCCCCCGAACAAGCGCAATCGCGACCGCGATGCCGACCGCTGCGGAGAGGAAGTTCTGCACCGCGAGCAGCAGCATCTGCACCAGGATGCCGACCGTGGCTTCCGGGGCGTAGGTCTGCCAGTTGGTGTTGGTGACGAAGGAGATCGCAGTGTTCATCGCGATCCACGGGTCCACCGCCTCGCCTTGGCCGGCGACCAGGCCTTGCAGCCGTTGCAACAGGAAAACGAACAGGATCCCCACCACGGAAAAAGCCAAAACGCTGCGCAGGTAGGTGGACCATTTCTGGTCCGCTGCGGCATCGACCCCGGCGATCCGGTAGAAGACGCGTTCCGGCAGGTAGTTCTTGGTGCTTTCGAAGACCCGGGCCATGTAGAGGCCCAGGGGTTTGTGCGCCGCCGCGAGCAGAACCAGCAGGATTGCGGCTTGAGTCAGAAAGGATGCGAGTGAAAAGGTCATCGGGCTACCACTTCTCCGGTCGGATCAGGGCAGCAATCAGGTAGCCGCAAAGTGCCAATCCGAGGATCGCCAGCGGCAGCCAAACAAAGAGTGCGGATACGGCGGGCATTAGAGCTTGGCCACCCCTTTCGCCAGCCACATCACGGCGGCGGCAGAAGCAAGGAAAATCACGACGACAACGAGGTCTGACATGTCCTGTCCTTTCACGGAAAACTGATGCCGCCCGAAGTGGGCGGCAGTTCCATGCAACGCCTGTTTTCCGCGTCCGAGGCCGGTCTTTACGACACTCTTACACTCCGCCGCCGGGCCTTTACGGAATCCTTACCGGGCGCCGGAGTCCTCGCCGTGGAGTTGCGGACGGAGTAGGTTGGGAGGACATCTGCAAAGTGCCCACAGAGAGGCCTACCGTGCCCACGAAGCCCCATAAGTCCACCCCGACCCTGGCGATCCTGAATGCCCACGTGGTCCCCGTGACCGGCGAAGCGTTCGACGGCGGCGTGATCGTCAAGAACGGCAAGATCACCGAGCTCGGGCCTGCGGTCAAGGCGCCCCGCGGCGCCGACGTCGTCGATGCCGCCGGGCAGTGGCTGGTGCCCGGGCTCATCGATGCGCATACCCATCTGGGCGTGCACGAAGAGGCCGAAGGCCCGATGGGCAACGACACCAACGAGATGACCGACCCGATCATGGCTGCCGTCCGGGCTCTGGACGCGATCAATCCACGGGAAATGGGCTTCGACGATGCGCTCGCCGGCGGCATCACCGCGGTCAATGTCAATCCCGGTTCCGGCAATCCGGTGGGCGGATTGGCGGTCGCGCTGCACACCCATGGCGGCTACGTGGACGAAATGGTGCTGCGCAGCCCGAGCGGTTTGAAAGCGGCGCTGGGCGAGAATCCGAAGCGGGTCTATGGCGAGAAGAAGCAAACGCCCTCCACTCGGCTCGGCACCGCCTTGGTGATCCGCAAAGCCTTCCAGGAAGCCCGGGACTATCTGGCCACGCCGGCCAAAGAACGCAAGGCCAAGGACCTCAAGCTCGAAGCCTTGGGCCTGGTGCTGAACCGGGAAATCCCTTGGCGGCAGCACGCGCACCGCGCCGACGACATCGCCACGGCAGTGCGGATCGCCGAAGAGTTCGGCTACCAGCTGGTGATCGATCACGGCACCGAAGCGCATCTGCTGGCGCCGCTGCTCGCGGAGAAGAAAATTCCGGTGCTGATCGGGCCGTTGTTCACTTCCCGGTCCAAAATGGAATTGCGCAACCGCTCATTGGCCAATCCCGGGAAACTGGCTGCGGCCGGCGTCGAGATTTCCATCATCACGGACCATCCGGTGGTGCCGATCCATTTCCTGGTGCACCAAGCCACTTTGGCCGTCAAAGAAGGCCTGGACCGGGATACCGCCCTGCGTTCGATCACGATCAATCCCGCCAAGGTGCTGGGCCTGGCAGACCGGATCGGCTCCTTGGAAACCGGGAAAGACGCCGACTTCGTGCTCTGGAGCGGCGATCCCTTGGACGTCATGCAACGGGCGAACCAAGTGTTCATCGGCGGCAAGCCGGTCTATCATTACGACCCCGAGACCCGGCAGGGCGTGGTCGCCTCCCGGGAAATGACCGGGCTGTGAACGGCCAGACGTCCGGCGAGCACGACCTGCTGGGCCGGCATGACGTGCTCGATTTGGGTTCGCTGCTGAGCGAGGCGGAGCTGGCGCAACGGGACAAGATCCGAGAATTCACCGAGCGCCGGATCAAACCGCAGATCGCCCGCTGGTTCGAGGACGCCTATTTCCCGCTGGAACTGGTCCCCGAATTGGGCGCCCTCGGCGTGCTCGGCATGCACCTGGACGGCTACGGCTGCGCCGGGGCGTCCGCCGTCGAGTACGGTTTGACCGCGATGGAGATCGAAGCGGGTGACTCCGGGATCCGCACTTTCGTCTCGGTGCAGGGATCATTGGCGATGACCGCAATCCACCGTTGGGGCAGCGAAGCACAGAAACAGCGCTACCTGCCTTTGATGGCGCGTGGCGAACTCATCGGATGCTTCGCCTTGACTGAGCCAGAAGCCGGCAGTGATCCGAGTGCAATGCGTACGACGGCGGTGCGCACCGCCGACGGTTGGCGGCTCAACGGCGCCAAGCGTTGGATCGGCCTGGCCTCGGTGGCCGACGTCGCCGTCGTCTGGGCTTCAGTACCCGACGAAGGCGTGCGCGGGTTCTTGGTGCCGACGTCTTCCTCGGGCTTCACTGCTGAACCGATCACCGGCAAGCTGTCGATGCGCGCCTCGATCCAGTGCGATGTTCGGTTCGACGACGTCGAGCTGCCAGCGGAGGCAATCTTGCCGCTTGCGCAAGGATTGCGCGGACCATTCTCTTGTTTGAATGAAGCCCGCTACGGGATCATGTGGGGCTCGATGGGTGCTGCCCGGGATGCCTTTGAAGCCGCATTGGGCTACGCCGCGGAACGTAGACCCTTCGGATCGGCGTTGGCTTCTTATCAGCTGACCCAGGCCAAGCTGGTGGATATGATGCTGGAACTGCAAAAGGGGCAGTTGCTCGCTTTGCATACCGGCCGACTCAAAGACGCTGGCACACTGCGGCCGGAACAGATCTCGGTGGGCAAACTCAATAACGTTCGCGAGGCCCTGGAAATTTGCCACCAAGCTCGGAGCATCCTTGGCGGCAATGGCATCACGCTGGATTATTCACCGCTCCGGCATGCCAATAATTTGGAATCGGTGCGGACCTACGAGGGCACAGATGAAGTGCACACACTGATTTTGGGTCAGTACCTCACCGGGCATTCCGCTTTTCATCCGTCCTAAAGCCGGGCTAATCGACAAAAAGGTGCGCTAAACACAGTGTTTAGCGCACCTTTTTGCTACCTGGCTTTGGCCGGAAAATCAGACTCCGGAAGTGCTCTTGATCCACTGGCGGGCGTTCGTCACGCTCGCGTAGTTGGCCTTGCCCGTGGTGCTTGCGCCAGGAAGCGAATCAACCGTCGAAGCAACGCCGACGATTTTGCCGCCGATGATCAACGGGCCGCCGGAATCGCCGCGGTTGGCGCTGCCATCCACACCTTGCAGGTGGATCGCCGGGCCGCCTGCGGTGTCGCTGCTGGAGCCGATGACTTTCTGCTTGGCCTGGTAGAGGCCATCAGCGACCGCGTCGTTTGCACGGTGCCCGTAACCCATGATCAACCCGGTGTCCGAGGTGCTGACCTTGTAGCTGTCCGTGAGCGCCGGGTAGGAGTCCAGCTGCTTGGACTTCGACAAGTGCACCAAAGCAACGTCGTTGCCCGGCTGCGAGTAGAAGTTGTCGACCGCGATGTTCTCGCCGCTGGCCGGAGTCACGTTGGAGTAGTAGACCTTCATGCCGCTGACGCCCTTGACGCAGTGCCCCGCGGTCAAGACCCAATCGGCAGAAATGGCCTCGCCGGTGCAACCGAAGCTGCCCGACTGCCCGGTCTTCTGGAAAATGAGCTGAACCGCCCACGGCGTCGCCGGGGCTTTGCTGCCGCCGACGATGTTCGGCGTCGCCCCGCCGTTGCCGACCGGGGCAGCGCCGGCTGCGCCGGCGCCGATGAAAGCGATCGACGCGGCAGCCGCACCGACCAGAACCGATCTGAAAATCTTGTTCATGAGGAATTCCTTCAGACGAAGTTGGGGGTTAGGAAAAACAGCTGACCGGGCCCTTTACCGGGACCGGGCCAGCCGGTCAGATGCCGGACTTAGTTCAGACGCCCGAAGTGTCTGAAATCCACTGGCGCGAATCTGTCAGGTTGGCGTAGTTGGCTTTTCCGGTAGTGCTTGCGCCGGGCTCCGCGTCGACCGTTGACGCGACGCCGACGATCTTGCCGCCGATGATGATCGGGCCGCCGGAGTCGCCATGGTTTGCGCCACCGTTAACGCCTTGGATGTGCACCGCGGTGCCGTCATACGCATCGGTGCTTGAGCCGAGGACCTTGACGTTTGCCTGGTAGAGGCCATCCGCGTTGGCGCCGTTGGCGCGGTGTCCGTAACCCATGATCACGGCTTGATCACCGGCTTTTGCGGTGTAGCTGTCCGCCAGCGCCGGATAAGAGCCCAAGTTCTTTGCCTGCGAAAGGTGAACCAGAGCGACGTCGCCATTGGTCGACGAGTAGAACTGGTCTACAGCGATGCCGGTGCCACGGTTCGTGGTGCTGTTCGAGTAGTAGACCTTCATCCCGGTATCGCCGTCGACACAGTGATTAGCGGTCAATACCCACTCGGCCGAAATTGCTTCGCCGGTGCAACCGTAGCTGGCCCCGTCCTGCTGGAAAATGAGCTGGACCGCCCACGGCGTCGCTGGGGCCTTGGTGCCACCGACGATATCCGGAGTCGACCCGGAGCCGACCGGAGCAGCATTGGCCGCCCCCACGCCGACGAATGCCATCGATGCAGCAGCTGCACCGACCAAAACGGATTTCAAGACCTTGTTCATCGAAAACTCCTTTGTTTTTGCTGGGATATATAGCGCAATGGCCGGCCTACCCAGTTCAAGTAGGCCGGCCATTGCTTCAAAGCTCTGAATCAGACCCCTGCGGTGTCCGAGATCCACTGACGGGAATCAGTCAGGTTGGCGTAGTTGCTGCCGGCATGGATGTCCGCACCGGGATCCGAGCTATCGCCCGTGGAGCAGACGCCCACGATCTTGCCGCCGACCAACAAAGGCCCGCCGGAGTCACCGTGGTTGGAAGCGCCGTTGACGCCCTTGATGTGCACAGCCGTGCCACCGTAGGCGTCGGTGCTGGCGCCGACCACCTGGACATTCGCCTGGTAGAGGCCATCGGATTGGACCGCGTTGGCGCGCCGGCCATAGCCCATCACGACACCCTTGTCGCCTGCGTTGGCCGTGTAGCTGTCCGCCAGCGCCGGGTAGGAACCGAGGTTCTTCGACTGGGACAGGTGCACCAGGGCGACGTCGCCGTTGTCCGAAGCAACCCAGTTGTCGGCGGCAATGGCCGTTCCGCGGTTCGTGGTGCTGTTGCTGTAGTAGACATTCATCGAGCTGATGCCGTCGATGCAGTGCTGGGCGGTCAGGACCCATTCAGCGGAGATGGCTTCGCCGGTGCAACCATAGCTGCTGCCGTTCTGCACGAAGATCAACTGGACTTCCCAGGCGGTGGCCGGGGCTTTGGTGCCGCCGACGATGTCCGGAGTGGCTCCACCACCAGCGACCGGAGCAGCGCTCGCCGCGCCGGTGCCGAGGAAAGCCATCGACGCAGCAGCCGCGCCGATCAATACCGACTTGAAAACTTTGTTCACAATAGGTTCCTGTCTCTTTCTATTCCTGAAAATGGGCATAAAAAACTCCGCAAATATTCGGCATATTTACGGTTTCGGCAAAAGATTGTGAAACAGATTCAACCGCCACGCTGAGGCGCCCCGCGTCTTCAGCTCCGGCAGGAATCAGTTCGAGGTGGTCGGGTGGCTCGGACGGGAGCCACCCGACGACCGGGGAAAGGGCTCAGACGCCCGAGGTGCTCTTGATCCAGCTGCGCGAAGCGGTCAGATTGGCGTAGTTGCTGCCGGCCTGGGTATTCGCGCCGGGGTCTTGGTCGTCACCAGTCGAGCACACGCCGACGATCTTGCCGCCGACGATCAAGGGGCCGCCGGAGTCACCGTGGTTCGCGGCGCCGTCGACGCCCTTGATGTGCACCGCGGTGCCGCGGTAGGCATCGGTGCTCTTGCCGATCACCGTGACGTTGGCCTGGTAGAGGCCATCGGCGTTGGCAGCGTTGGCGCGCCGGCCGTAGCCCATGATCTTGCCGGCATCGCCGGAAGTGGCGGTGTAGCTGTCCGCCAGCGCCGGGTAAGAACCGAGGTTCTTCGACTGGGAGAGGTGGACCAGGGCCACGTCGCCCTTGCCGGAAGTCACCCATTTGTCCGCTTTGATGGCGGTACCGCGGTTGGTGGTGCTGTTCGAGTAGTACACGTTCATTGACGTGTCGCCATCGATGCAGTGGTTGGCGGTCAGAATCCAGTCGGCCGAAATGGCTTCGCCGGTGCAACCATAGGTGCCGCCGTTCTGCACGAAGATCAACTGGACTTCCCAGGCGGTGGCCGGGGCTTTGGTGCCGCCGACGATGTCCGGAGTGGCTCCACCACCAGCGACCGGAGCAGCGCTCGCAGCGCCGGTGCCGAGGAATGCCATCGATGCAGCAGCGGCCCCTACCAGGACCGACTTGAAGATCTTGTTCATTCTTATCCTTCTTGGTCATTTTGTGAATGATCGAATCCGGCGCGCGTCTTTGCCCGCTGGACAGTGTTCCAAAACGAATCGGCAACCACGATTGGCTGTTGCCGCCGCGGCTTGAACGCTACTCCCAGAAGTTGCCTCACGACACTTTTTCCAGGCTATTCCAAGGCAATCAGCGTGCATCGTGCAGACAACGTCGCCCAGACTGACCGCGGGCTGTGAATTGGCCTACTTTTCACCGGACGGGCCGTGGCTCCATCGCCCCGATGGTTGCCACCAGCCCAACCCAGCAGGCCCGGACGAACCGTTGAAATTCGATGCATGACCGTTGAAATTCGATTTCCAGAATTCAAATCCGAGTAAATATCGAATTATCCCGAATGCGAATCTCCGACGGTCCGCACCGAAAACTTCATCGATGGATTTCCGTCAGAATTCGATGAAGAAGTATTACGCTAGTGCCGGCATCCGCTCATTTCGCATAAGGGATCCGGAACCGCAGCCAAGCGCCTGTTCCACGTCAGCCCCAGGCAGATCGGAGAGGAAGCGTCCCGGTGCGGGTCCAGATGCCACTGAATCCGACACTGCGTCTTTACGAAAACAAGGCAAATTATTAATGTAAAAAACGTTGAATTCTCCGGACACAGTCAGGACTCAGACTACTGTCAGACTTCCGACAGGTTGCGGAACTTACGCTTCGACTGCGAATCGTTCGCGCGCTGTTGCACCCAATGATGTGCAACACAAATTCTGGTCAATCAACTGATATTCATCACATTGGGGAGTTTTTCGTGAATAACACCATGAGCAAGGCCTTCGGCCGTAGAGGGTTCCTGAGCCTGGCGGTTCTCACCGGCGCCGCAATCCCGGTCCTGTCCGCTTCGCCAGCCAGCGCAAAGCCCACCTCACTGAAGCCCCAGTCCTCCGGAGCCATTGCCCGAGAGGACCGGCCCAGTGAAGCAGACACCGCCAAGCTCAACCAGCTGCGCAACCAATTCGGCCTCCCGGTCACGGCTTTTTCCGACATCACCACTGTCGTCCAAGGCGAGGACCCGAAGAGCTTTGGATACACGGCGTTGACCACGCTCGGCGAAGCGTATGCCGCAGACACCAGTCAGTCCTGGTCGAAACGCACTGTGGACACAGAATCGGCCCACTTCTTCGCCAGTTCGAAGGTAGACCCGGCACCGAACGATCCGAGCGCCCAGAGGCTTCCCGAACTGCGGAAAAAGCTCAGTGACGCGATGAGTTGCATCTCGCTCGCCAGCACGGGCATGTGGGCCAATGCCTTGTACAACAACGGAGGATCCGCAACGTACGGCGGCGATAAGAACTTTCCGCTCTACCCTTCCGATCTCTCCTATCTGCTCAATGGCTCATCGGGGGAGCCGGACGCCGGACGCGAAAAAGCCTCCCTGGATATCGCGGAATGCCTGCGGAACAAAGCAATCCAGGCCGACTACAGCAATGCCTTGATCAACCGGATCCTGTCCGGCTTCAGCCTCAACCAAGAGCCTCTGACTCCGCTCGAATGGCGAACCAAACTCATCACCGGCCAGACGTCCAGCGGGTATCAGAAGTACTTGGTTGAAGTCGTCAAAGACCCCGCTCTAAGCAAAGCTGAGAAGTATTGGCATGCACGCGAGATGGCTACGATCACCATCCTCGATCCAGCAGGCACCAGCTTGCAGAAGATCTCCGCCGGAGCCGCCAGCAGCTACTTGGCCCAGCCCTTCGAGCAGTTCGTCAAGGGCGAGTTCCCCGCTGCGGACTCAGCCTACGACGTGACCATGCAGCGCTACACCCTCGAGAATCTCGAGGTCGGAATCGGGGCATCTTCCCTCTCCACACTGCGGAAGGCCACCAGTGCGATTGCGGGCATCCTCGAACTCCTGCCCAACTCGGCCGACGATCTCCCCGGGTTGGATCGAAGCGTAGCGATCCGCAATACCTTCATGCGGCTGACCGCCTTTGAATTCGTCGGAGAGTCCAACGGCGAATTCACCAATGCCCAAATTTCCCAAGCTGTTGCCGAAACCGACACGGTTTTCACCAATAACGTCGGCGCTAAGGCGAAGTTGGTCGACGGGCTCAATACCTTGAATTCCCACGGCGTCCTAGGTTCGGTTTCGGCAGTGCTTTCGATCACCCGGTTGGTTTACAAGTCGTTGGCGTTGAACGACAAAATCGCCAAGCAGAAGGTCACCCCAGCGACCGCCCTAGGCTTCGCCGGAAGCGTTTTCAGCACCTATTCGGCCCTCGGGTCGTTGCGCACGCTCCTGGTGACCTTCCTCAGCAAGGCCCAGACCACGTCAAAAGCCGCAGCCAGTCTTGCCGGGTTCAATCTTGCTGCTCCAGAAGTTTACGAGCTGTCTTCCGGCGTCGCCTGGAGGGGAATCATTGCCGCCGACAATGTCTCGAACACCACAGCCACCGCGCTGCGTTCGCTGTCCGAAGAGGGCGCTGTGGCAATCCAGCCGAGAATCGACGTTTCGGGATCATCGGTTGAACAAGCCTTGAACTCAACGCTCGACGAAGCCTTGGCAAAACTCCCCTCGGGGAGAAGAAGCGCGGCCCGAGCAGCGATCATGGATCAGGTTGAAGCTTCAGCCTCGGCCGCAGTCATGGAATCGGTTGTCGCGGGCACCGGACTGGCCGCAAGCTCGGCCCGGCTCGGCGCCAGGGTATTCACTGCGAGTCTGGCCCTGGCCGGCGTCATCGGGGATCTGCTCGCGTTCAGCTACGACGTCGTCTCATTGTCCAGCGGGGAATCCCAGGGAGCCAGTGGCTGGCTTTTCCTCACCTCCGACGCGCTGGCCCTGGTATCGTCAGGGCTCGGCCTCGCGATCACTTTCGAAATCATCGCGTCAGCTGCCGCAGGGGTGGTTGCGATGACGCTGGGATTTGCCGCCGCCGTCTTTGGCCTGGTAGCCGTGATCCTGGCATTCATCAATGCCACCTCGCCGGAACGCGAAGCCACCACCACCACGTTCCAACGGCTGCAGAATGCCGGATATGTCACTGACTGGGGCCGGAAGATCGCCTTTGCCTCGGTCTACTTCGACACGCTGCAAACCGAAACCTTGACCGGAAACCAGGTCCTGAAGACCCAAAAACGCTGGATTGACGATCTCGGCCAATCCCTCTTCGGAGTGCAGGGCACGGCGTTCGCACGCTTCACCAGTTCCTCGGCAAACGGTGACTATGCCAAATTCAAGGACTCCTTGGACAGCTTGGTCGGGGTGCCGCAAGATATTATCAGCCGAGTCCGCAATCGACCCTGGCCGGCCTGATTCCGCGAAGCCCGGCGTCCGGTGCGCAGCCAACCGGTAACCGGGAATCCGGCAGCGCACCGGGCGCTCGGCTTTGGCTCAGCTGACTGCGATTTTCAAAGCCTGGTCCAGGTCCGCGATCAGGTCTTCGACCTCTTCGATGCCGACGGAAAGCCGGATCAGGTTCTCCGGGACCTCCAACTCGGTACCCTTCACCGAGGCATGCGTCATCTCCGCGGGGTAATTCATCAAAGATTCGATCCCACCCAGCGATTCGGCCAGAGTGAACAGCTTGGTGGACTCGGCCACCGCCCTGGCAACCTGCGCCCCGCCGGAGAACTGCACCGAGATCATGCCGCCGAACGCGCGCATCTGCCGGGCCGCGAGTTCGTGCCCCGGGTGCTCCGCCAAACCGGGGTAAAGCACCCGCTCCACCCCGGGGCGCCCGGTCAACCACTGCGCGATCTGCAGCGCGTTCGCCGAATGCCGGTCCATCCTGATGCCCAGCGTCTTGAGTCCGCGGGTGGTCAGAAAGGCGTCCATCGGTCCGGAAACCGCGCCCACCGCGAACTGCACGAAACCGATCTTCTCAGCCAACCCGTCGTCGTTCACCATCACCGCACCGCCGATCACATCGGAGTGCCCGCCGATGTACTTGGTGGTCGAATGCACCACGATGTCCGCACCCAGGGCAATCGGAGTCTGCAGGTATGGCGAGGCGAAAGTGTTGTCCACGAGCAACAGCGCGCCCTGCGCATGTGCGATCTCGGCGAGCGCCGCGATATCGGTGATCTTCATCATCGGGTTCGACGGCGTTTCCACCCAGAACATCTTGGTCGCTCCGGTCGCCGCCGCGGCCACGCTCGGCGCCGAGGCCATGTCCGCAGTGGAATGCGAGATCCCCCACGGCCCGAGCACCCGGTCGATCAACCGGTAGCTGCCGCCGTAAACGTCGTTGCCGAGCACGATGTGGTCGCCGGGCCGCAACAGCGCCCGGATCAGCGAATCCTCCGCGGCCAAGCCGGAGCTGAAGGAAAAAGCGTGCCGAGCCTGCTCGACGGCGGCCAGTTGGGTCTGCAGCGAGTCCCGGGTCGGGTTCGTGCCACGGCCGTATTCGTAGCCGTTGCGCAACTGGCCGATGCCGTCCTGGGCGAACGTCGAGGACTGCACTATTCCGCCCACCACCGCCCCGGTCACTGGGTCCGGCTCTTGCCCGGCGTGGACCGCGCGGGTATTGAAACCGAGCTCGTTGAGATCAGCCACGGGTGAATCCTCCAAAAATCAGATGCGGTACAAAAGGAAGCCTGCTATCGGCGCCGGAGTCAGTCCTGCAGGTAGAACAGCAAATCGTGCCGGGTAAGAATTCCCACCGGAGCTCCGACGAAGGTCACCAACAGCGCGTCGACGTCCTGCAGCTTTTCCCGGGCAGCGGAAATCGGCTCCAGGGAGCCGACCATCGGCAGAACCGCGCTCATGTGTTCGGTGATCTTATCGGTCATCTTGGCCTCGCCGCGGAAGAGCTTCGCGGTCAGCAACCGCTCGTCCACCGAGCCGACCACTTCGCCCATCACGACGGGCGGTTCCGCGCTGAGCACCGGGATCTGCGAAACCCCGTACTCGTCCATCAACCGGATCACGTCGCGCACCGTCTCGTTCGGATGGATGTGCACCAGATCGGGCAGCTGGCCGGTCTTGGCCCGGAGCACTTCACCGACCGCAGGTTCGTCGCCGAGCTTGAGGAAGCCGTAGGACTGCATCCATTCATCGCTGAAGATCTTGGCCAGGTAGCCGCGTCCGGAATCCGGCAGCAGCACGACCACGACGTCGTCGGGCCCCAGGCCCTCGGCTGCGCGGAGCGCGGCGACCACGGCCATGCCGCTGGATCCGCCGACCAACAGGCCTTCTTCTTTGGCCAACCGCCGGGTCATCTCGAAGCTGTCCGCATCGCTGACCGCGATCACCTCGTGCGGCACGTCCGGATCATAGGCCGGCGGCCAGATGTCTTCGCCGACGCCCTCCACCAGGTATGGCCGCCCGGTGCCGCCGGAATAGACGGAGCCTTCCGGATCAGCGCCGATGACCCGCACCGTGTCGCCGGAAATTTCACGCAAGTACCGCCCGGTACCGGTGATCGTGCCCCCGGTGCCGATGCCGGCCACGAAATGCGTGACTTTGCCTTCGGTATCCCGCCAGATTTCCGGACCCGTGCTCTCGTAATGGCTCAGCGGCCCATTCAGATTCGAGAACTGGTCGGGCTTGTAGGCACCCGGAGTCTCCCGCGCGATCCGATCCGACACCCCGTAATAGGACTGCGGCGAATCGGCGGCGACCGCAGTGGGGGTGACCACCACTTCGGCGCCGTAGGCCCGGATCGTCGCCCTTTTGTCCTCGGAGACTTTGTCCGGCACCACGAAGACGCAGTTGTAGCCGCGCTGCTGCGCCACCAGCGCCATAGCGACGCCGGTGTTGCCGGAGGTCGGCTCGACCACAGTTCCACCGGGTTCGATCAGCCCGGCCTTCGCCGCCTCGTCGAGCATTTTGACCGCGATCCGGTCCTTCGCGGATCCCCCGGGATTGAGGTACTCGACTTTGGCCAGAACCGTGGCCGCGATCCCCTCGGTGACGCTGTTCAATTTGACCAGTGGCGTGTTTCCGATCAGGTCAAGCACCGAGTTGGCATATTTCATACTGCCAACGCTAGCCGTCTGCGTCGGCGGGCGGCAAAAACTTTGCGACACCGAGTCATCAAGGGAAACACCGGTCGAACCTCTTTTTCAGCCGAAATCGAATCTAATCCTTCACAATGGCCAATTTTGCGAATCTTTCAGCGTTCGGCCATTTGATCTTGCTGGCCCAGCCGAATTTCTCAAAGATCCAGATGGTTCGGGCGGAGATGTCGATTTGCCCGCGCCGGACGCCATGCCGGGCGCAACTCGGGTCGGCATGGTGCGAGTTGTGCCAGGATTCACCGAAGGAGACGATCGCCAAGGGCCAGAAATTCGCCGCTTTGTCCCGGGAGGCGTAGGGCCGCTCGCCGATCATGTGGCAAATCGAATTCACCGACCAGGTCACATGGTGCAGCACTGCGACCCGTACCAATCCGGCCCAGAACAATGCAGTCCAAAAACTCCACCAGCTTTGGCCGATCAGACCGCCGATGATGCCGGGCAGCAGCAAAGTCGCCAACGCCCAGAGCGGGAACAGGTTGTGGATCCGGAAAATCATCCGGTCTTTGAGCAGGTCCGGGGCGAACCGGACCCGGTTGGTCACATCCCGTTCGAAAAGCCAACCCATATGCGCGTGCCAGAAGCCTTTGGTCAAGGCCCAGGGCGACGTCCCGAAAGCCCACGGCGAGTGCGGATCCCCGTCAGTGTCCGAAAAGGCATGGTGCCTGCGGTGATCGGCGACCCAGGTGATGACTGATCCCTGCACCGCCATCGAGCCGGCAATAGCCAAAGCTGCACGCAGCGGCTTCACCGCCCGGAAGGAGCCGTGCGTGAAGTAACGGTGGAAGCCGACCGTCACACCGAGCCCGGTGATCAGGTAGAAAACCAGGAAAAGCCCGACGTCGGCCCAGCCCAGGGCTTTCCCCCACAGCAGCGGAACCGCAGCGATCAGCGCCGACAGGGGAAGCAGCACTCCGGCATAGACACTGATCTGGGACATCAGGGTTCGCGGCCCGTGCACCACGGGACGCGGCCCGGTGAGTTCCGGATGCTCGACGGCGTAGGTGGTCAAATCCACCGTCGAATCGGTTTTGGACGGGCTGAATCCTGGCTTGGCGCCAGGTTTTGGCATCCCACTTCGATGGCTCATCTGTTCCTCCACGGCTTCTGGGCAGGTTGGTCAATCTCTCCCCTGAAGCCATTCGGAACCGACGGCCGATCAGATGGTTTCTCGGAGCGGCAATTCGGGCGCCGGTTTTCGGACCGGGAATCGCAGTCTGCCTTGGCTGATCAGAATCGCGAGGATCACGATCAACCCGCCCACCGGCTCGTTCCAATGCAGGGTCTCCTGCAGCACCAGGACTCCCAGCAGCACGCCCACCACCGGCACCAGATAGGTGACCCCCGCGGCGGCATTGGCTCCCCAATTCGAGACCACCACGGTGTTCCCGATGTAAGCCACGCCAGTACCCAGGATGCCCAGTGCGGCAACCGACAACACCACCGGCCAGCTCAACTGCATCGGGGTGAACATCGTGAACGGGGTGATCAGCAGGATCACTCCGAAGGCCAGCACCAGCTGCACTGCAGCGATCGTCGGCGCATCGTAGGAATGTTTTCCGGAGATGAACCGGCGCAGATAGCTGAGTGCGAACCCGTAGCAGGCGGTGGCCCCCAGGCAGGCGATCTGGGCCGGCACCGATTGGTAGAAGGCCGGACTGGTGAACAGCTCCCAGGGACCGACGATCACCAGCACACCCGCGATGCCCAGGACCAGACCGGCAATCTGCAGGGCGTTCAACCGTTCCGCGGGCAGCATGATCGCCGCGATCGCCAAAGTCATGATCGGGGTGGTCGCATTGAGGATGCTGGAGAGCCCGGAAGGCAGCGTTTCGCCGGCCCAGGCGAAGAGCAAGAACGGGAATACGCAGAAGAACAGCCCGACGACGAGCATGTGCCCCCAAATCCAACGCTCGCGCGGCCAACGGCGCCGCGAAAGGAGCATCACCGCGACCAGCGTCAAAGCGCCGAAGCCGACTCTGCCGAAAACCACCTGGGGTGCGGAGAGCCCCTGCAGACCGACCTTGATGAACAGGAAACTCGAGCCCCAGACCACGGCCAGCCCCAAGAAGACCAGCAGGGTGGTGGGTTTCCGCGATGATTCCGGCATTGTGCGCTCCTTTGTTCCAGGACTAGTATCAGAGCCGCAGCCCCATGAATCAAACAGGTAAACCTAATGCAAACATGAGGAGGGTTCATGTCAGTGACCATTCCGCAACTGCGGGCTTTCGCCGCCGTCGTCGATCACCGCAGTTTCTCCGTGGCCGCCGTGGCCCTGGGGGTCAGCCAGTCCGCGGTCTCGCATGCGATCTCCACCTTGGAACGGGAAATCTCCGGGCCGCTGCTGGTCCGCAGCTCCGGCGTGACGCCTACTGCGCTGGGTGCCCAGTTGATCCCCCGCGCACGGACCGTGCTGGCCGCCGTCGACGCCCTCGAAGCCAGCGTCCGGGAGCATTCCGGCGAGCACTCCGGAACCGTCCGGCTGGCCGCAGTGCCCACGGTCTGCCAGGGTTTGCTGCCAGGGCTGCTCCAGCTGTGGTCCGCCCGGCTGCCGCGCGTCGACGTGCAAGTGTTCGAAGGCGACGACGAAGAACTGCCAGAGTGGCTGGACAGCGGCCTGGTCGATGCCGCGATCCTGGTCGACCCGAAGGACCGGGACAAGCGCTCACGGCTGGTGGCCAGCGATGTCTTCCGCGCGCTGGTCCGGCGTGACCACCCGCTCGCGGCACAGGCCGAGATCCCGCTGGCCGAACTGATCGAAGACGGATTGATCTCCTCTACCGGCGGTTGCGAAGAGCAAGTCCGCCGGATCCATGAGCTAGCCGGCATCCGGTACGCGGCAACCCAGCGGGTCCGTGAATTGGGCACCTTGCTGAGCCTGGTCCGGCAAGGCCTCGGCGTCGGCGTGATGCCCAGCTTGGGCGAAGCCATGCTGCCCGCGGAACTGGTGCTGGTCCCGCTCACGCCACGGCTGCAACGCGAACTGGTGATTTGCGGGCCGGCTTCCCGTCCTTGGCATCCCTTGGCCGAAGCTCTGGTTGATTCGCTCGACGGGCCGTCGCCGGAGACCACCCGGCGGGCGGGCGAGCTGCTTCTGGCTTGAACCGCGAGATGATTGGCCGGCGCGCGGCTACGCTTGGACAATGTCTAGTCTCCTGCTCCGGCTGCGTCGAGCCGTCGATAGTTTCTGGTTCGTGCCCGCGCTGGTGGTTCTGCTCGCGATAATCCTGGCGGAAGTCGTGGTGGGGATCGACCGCGCGGTGGTGGCTGCCGGGCTACGGGACCAGTTGGACTGGCTCGATGTAGTCAGCGCGAGCGGCGGTCGCGACATCCTCGGCGCCGTAGCCGGTTCAATCCTCGCCGTGGCTGCGACTAGTTTTTCGATCACGATCTCGGTGTTGGCCACGGCAAGTTCCACCTACGGGCCGCGCTTGGTGCGCAATTTCATGTCAGATCGGGGAAACCAGCTGGTCCTGGGCAGCTTCGGGGCGACCTTCGTTTACGCGCTGCTGGTGCTCCGAACGATCAGGGATCCCTCGCAGGACGGTGGCGCTTTCGTTCCGGCCCTGGCGATCATGCTCGCGGTGCTCATCGCCATCGCCGATGTCGCCATCCTGGTCTACTTCATCAACCACATCGCCGACTCCGTCCAAGTCTCCACTCTCTCCGAACGGGTCAAAAAAGATTTGATCGCCACCGTCGAGCGGCTCTACCCCGCAGAGCCGGCGGACTGCGTGACAGAGGCTTCCGGCCCGCGAACCGGGCTGCAGCGCACCGCCCATCCGCTGCGTTCCGGCTATGTGCAGGAGGTCGACGAGTCCGGTCTTCTCCGATGGGCTCAGGAGCACGATCTGGTGATCGAAGTCCGCGCCCAAGTGGGCGACCACCTCATCGAATCGGAACCTTTGGCGGTCAGTTACGGAGAAGGCGGGGACGCCGAACAGATCCGTCGATTTTTCACCGTCGACGATGCCCGCACGCCGTTCCAGGACCTCCGGTTCGCGGTGCAACAGTTGGAAGAGATGGCGGTTCGGGCCCTCTCCCCGAGCACGAACGATCCCTATACGGCCTGCAATGCACTAGCTGAACTGGGACCCGGCTTGACTTTGTTGGCAGCCCGGGCGGACTCCGCTCTTGGCCGGGAAGATTCGAACGGCAACTTGCGACTCATCGTCAGCCGAGCCGATCTGGGTGATGTGATCGACTCGGTTTTCAGCGCCATTCGACGCAATGGCATCGACCACCCGCCGGTTCTGCTGGAGCTGGTGAAGCTGGGCAACCGCCTGATCACCGCGGCAGCGGCGAATCGATCGCCGGTCGGACCGGAACTGGCATCCCGAGTGCAGCGGCAACTCCGGCTACTTCGCCAGAACTACCGAGACCACAACCCTGATGCTGACGATTTGGCGGGTTTCGAAGCGAAGTTGCCTGAGGGCGCCTAGGTTCCCCACGGCCAGCTCAGCCCCGGTTGATCCGGCGCACCGCCAGTTCGGCGAGCAGCGCCGCCCCATCGGCCAGCACGACGTCGTCGAACGCGGCGCGCGGCGAGTGGTTGGCGTCGGCATCGGCCGGGTCCTCGAAGACGCAGGCGCTGAGGAAGACATACGCCCCGGGGACTTCTTCCAACACGTAGGAGAAGTCTTCGCCACCGGGAATCGGGTTCTCCATGAGGTGGAAACGCGGCTCACCGAAGAGTTCTTCGATGGTGCTCCGGGTGAAGGCGAATTCGGCTTCGTCATTGACCGTGACCGGGTAGACGTGTTCGAAGTGCACTTCGGAGGTGAGTCCGTGCGCGGCCGCGATCCCTTCCAGCAGCCGGACGCTCAGCTCTTCGGCCTTGGCCCGGGTCTCCGGGCTGAACGAACGCACCGTGGCCTCGAAACCGGCGCTGTCCGGGATGATGTTCTCTTTGCTGCCGCCGAAGATGTGGCCCACGGTCACCACGACCGGATCGAAGATGTCGAAATGCCGGGTCACCATGGTCTGCAACGCGGTCACCGCTTCGCACAACGCCGGAATCGGATCATTGGCCCGGAACGGCGTCGACCCGTGCCCGCCCTGGCCGAGGTAGCTCACCCGCAGGGTGTCCGGCGAAGCCATCAAAGTCTTCGGGCGCGCGGTCCAGACCCCACGCGGCGCCTGGTCCGACATCACATGCAGGCCGTAAGCAGCATCGACGCGCTTGCCCGCCACGTCCAACAGGCCCTCGTCGATCATCGGCTTGGCGCCGCCGGGCCCCTCTTCGCCGGGCTGGAACATGAAGACCACGTCGCCGGCCAGGTCGTCGCGCATCGCATGCAGGATCTTCGCCGCCCCCACCAAACCGGCGACGTGCAGATCATGCCCGCAGGCGTGCATCGCGCCGTTGGTCGAAGCGAACGGGACGTCCACCAGTTCATCCACCGGCAGACCGTCCATATCGCCCCGGAGCAAAACCACCGGACGATCCCCTTCGCTCGGCTTTCCGCCGCGCAGGACGGCAGTCACCGAACTGAGCCCTTTGCCCAGGGTGATCTCCAGGTCCAGCGGTGCCAGAGCATCGAGGATCCGCTGCTGGGTTTGCGGCAAGTCCAGACCGATTTCCGGATTCTGGTGCAAATCGCGACGCAGCGCCACGATGTCCCCGGCGAATCCGGCAGCGAGTTCCTGGGTGCGGGTGGTCATTCGGAGGCTCCTTCGAGGTCGGCGGCGGCACCGGCAGCGGCACCGGAATTCAGCCTATGCCAGCTTGGCCAAGGCGAACAGCGCAGGCGGACCCAAGCCCGTTTTCGGCCCTTTCGGGCAGAATCGGTTGCCTGGGTCCGCCCGGTCTGCTCAGCTTCCGGCCAGCAGGCTCAGTCGCCCTTCACGTTGATGATCTGCCGCAGCGTGTGCTTGATTTCCACCAAATCCATTGCATCGGCCATTACGGTGTCAATCGGCTTGTACGCCTGCGGAATTTCATCAATAAAGGCATCGGTATCCCGGTACTCGATGCCGGCCATCGCTTCGCGCAGCTGGTCGTGGGTAAAACTCTTCCGAGCCCGGGACCGGGAGTATTCCCGGCCGGCTCCGTGCGGCGAGGAGTCCATCCCCATCGCGTTACCCTTACCAACAACTACGTACGACGCCGTCCCCATCGACCCCGGGATCAGCCCAGGAACACCGGGGCTGGCCTTGATCGCACCCTTCCGGGACAGCCACACCGATTTACCGAAGTGGGTTTCCTTCTCGGTGAAGTTGTGGTGGCAGTTGATCCGGTCCTGCTCGACAACTGCCGCTCCCACCCAGTCGGAGAACTGTCGGATCACCCGGTCCATCATTTCTTCACGGTTCAACAGCGCAAACTGCTGCGCCCACTTGAGCTGCCGGATGTAAGCCGTAAACTCCTCGGTTCCTTCAACCAGGTAGGCCAGGTCAGGGTCTGGCAGCTGAATCCAGTACTGCTTGGCAATCCGCTGCGCTTCCTTAATGTGCTTCTGCGCAATCCGATTACCCACTCCCCTGGACCCCGAGTGCAAAAACAGCCACACGCCGTCGTCCTCGTCCAACGAGACTTCGATGAAGTGATTGCCGCTGCCCAGCGTCCCCAGCTGCAATTCCCAATTCCCGGCATAACTCGCCGGATCAAATTCGGCCTTAGCCGCCAAATCCTTGAGCGCTTCAATTCGCGGCACCGCGGTAGCCACTACCTTGCGGTTGTAGCTTCCGGCGGAAAGTGGAATTGCCCGTTCAATCTGCTCCCGGAGACTCTTCCGGTCTTCGGGCAGTTCGCTGGCCTGGAACTGCGTTTTGACCGCGATCATGCCGCAGCCAATATCCACACCCACCGCGGCCGGGATAATCGCACCGAGGGTAGGAATGACCGAGCCGACGGTCGCGCCCTTGCCCAAGTGCGCATCCGGCATAAGCGCCAGGTGCGGGTAAATGAATGGCATTGTTGAGGCCGTTTCGGCCTGCTCCAGCGTCGCATCGTCAATGATGGACGCCCAACTGTAGAGCTTCGAATTGATCTTCTTCATGATCCTTTTCTCTCTAGATTTTGCTGAGTGAAAAGGTACGGGGCCGCTGGCCAGCTATTGCTCGATTCTGGGGAATCGGGCAAAGAAAAGCCCCGTACCTTTGTGGTTACGGGGCTGCAAGTCTGGTGAATCTAGACCGTTGCCGGTAACCCGGATGCGTCAAAGCGAACGCCGTTGAACGATTGCTCTGAGTTGAACAACTGCTCAGACAACTGTTCCGAGGCGCCCAGGAGCGATCCGGTGGGCTTGTTCGTAAAAGTCATCGGACGGTCCTTTCGCATCAGTATCCGGGCTCCGCCTGGTGGCGGAGCTATCACCGTACCAGCAACCGCGAGTGCTGTGAAGCTCTGATTGTCCCTGAGCCAATTGTCACAGCTGCATGGCAAGATGTGGCTGGTGAAGGTTGCAGTGCGGTCGTGGGCAGTGCCGGGTACGGCATTGCTGTTGGGCCTCGCCTTCCTGCTGACCGGGCTCTTGCCAAGCGCAGATGCCTGGACTTTGGCCCAGCGCACCGTACCGATCCTGCTTTTTGTCATAGCGATGACGCTGGTCACCGAAATGGCCGACGACGCCGGGGTGTTCCGCACGCTGACCGGCTGGCTGGCGGCCAAAACAGCCGGTCAGACCGGCCGTGGCCGGATCATTTTGCTCTGGTTGCTAGTGGTCGCCTTGTCCACTCTGAGCACGATTTTCTTATCCTTGGACACCACTGCGGTGCTGATCACGCCAGTCGTGGTGCTGCTTGCGGTACATGCCGGAATCCGGCCCTTGCCGTTTGCCTTGACCACAGTCTGGCTGGCCAATACCGCTTCCTTGTTGCTGCCGGTGTCCAATCTGACAAACCTGCTGGCGCAGCATCAATTAGCCATGACGCCTTGGCAATTCGCGGGCTTGCTCTGGGCGCCCGCTGTGGTCGGCGTCGTGATTCCGGCCGCGGCGCTGTGGCTGCTTTTCCGGAAAGACTTTGCTGGCAGCTATCGGCCGGATGCCGTGCGTCAACCGGCGGACCGCGCGCTTCTGATCATCTGCGCAGCTGTCGTGCTGCTGCTATTGCCCGCGCTAGTCAGCGGAATTCCGGTGGAGTACCCGGCCTTGGCGGCCGCCGTCGTGCTGTTGTTGGTGTTTGTCTTTCGACGTCGATCCGCCCTGTCCTGGCGGATGCTGCCCTGGCGTCCGGTGATCTTGACGATTGGCCTTTTCCTGGTGATCGCAACCCTGCACGCCCACGGTTTGCCTGAATTGTTGTCCGGCGCCGCGGGAGAAGGTAATGTCTTCTTGGCCCTGCTCCAGCTAGCCGGCTTGGCCGCAGGCTCGGCCAATGCGGTGAACAACCTTCCGGCATACCTGGCCCTGGAACCGGTTTCCGGTTCGCCGCTGCGATTGGCCGCGGTGCTGATCGGCGTCAACCTCGGCCCGCTCATCACTCCGTGGGCATCGCTGGCCACCCTGTTGTGGCACGAAAGACTCAAAAGCATGGGAGTTCGAATCTCCTGGGCTCGTTTCGCAGTCCTCGGCCTGCTGCTGGTGGTGCTGCTGTTGCCGCTTTCCGTCGCGGCGCTGTGGCTTGGCGCCGGAGCGCCACAATGACGCCGCTCGAAATGCGCTGGGTGCCTACTGGCAGTTACGACCTGAACGCTACGGTCGGCATCCTGCGGCGCGGACCGGCAGATCCGTGCTCGATCTTCCACGATGGTGCCTGGTGGTTTGCGTTCCATACCCCGGACGGCGCAGCGAGCTTGCGATTGCAGCAGCTCCCCGATGGGGTGAACCTCCTTGGCTTCGGACCGGGCGCTGAGCGGGCATTTGCTTCGGCGCCAGCGCTCCTCGGCGCCGACGACGATTGGACGGAGTTCGATTCGCGCTCGTTCCAAGCATCGCTTCCCGAGCACGTGCAAACCGCCCGACGTCGTCATCCCGGCTTGCGTCTGCCGCGCACCGGCCGGGTGATCGACAGCCTGGTTCCGGCCATTCTGGAGCAAAAAGTCACCGGCAAGGAAGCTTTCGCCGGGTACCGCCGACTGATTTTTCGCTATGGTTCAGTACCGCCGGGCGCAGGAAGTGCGGGTTTTCCAGCCAGGCTGCGATTGGCGCCTAGTCCCGCCGAATGGGCTTCGATTCCATCCTGGGAGTGGCACCGAGCCGGGGTGGGGCCGCAGCGATCGGACACCGTGATGCGCGCGCTGAAGCGAGCCGCCGGGCTGGAACGCCTAGGTTCAGCCGATGCCTCAACGGCTGCCACTGGACTGATGAGCATTCCTGGCATCGGCCCCTGGACTGCGGCGGAAGTCACCCAGTGCAGCCACGGCGATCCAGACTCGGTGGCGGTCGGCGATTACCATTTGGCCGGGTTTGTGGGCCTGGCGTTGACCGGACAACCGGTGGATGACAACACCATGATGGAGCTTTTGGAACCGTGGCGTGGACACCGGCAACGTGTAGTGCGGATGCTCTACCTCTCCGGTATCAGCAAGGAACGCCACGGGCCTCGGATGAGCGTGCGCGACTACCGGGACATCTGAGCCGAACCTGATCTGGCCGGCCGTGGAGTGCTCGTCGACCCGCCGCAGCAGCTAGGCTGAATCCATGAGCGAAATCATCAACCTGCGTGCCACCTTCGTGCCGAATGAAGGCGAGCAGTTCCGGGTCCGCTTGGCGCTGGACATCGCCATCGAAGAGGTCGTCAAAGAACCCGGCTGCCTGCAGTACGAAATCACCGAGGACACCCCGGAACGGATCGTGCTGACCGAGCAGTGGGCCAGCGAAGAAGCACTCGCCGCGCATGGAAAAGGCTCGGCCGTGCAGGACTTGAACGAATCGCTCTCCGCCCTGCTGGCCGAGCCGGTCAAACTCGAGCGGGTCTAACCCTCTTCGTTTTTCGCTTCAGCCGCCTGGGCCGCCACGTGGGCATGGACCTCTTTCATGTCCAGGCCTTTGACTGCGGTGATCACCTCTTCGAGCTGGCTCGGGTTGAGGGCACCCGGCTGCGCGAAGACCAGGACCTTTTCGCGGAACGCCATCAGAGTCGGGATCGAGCTGATATTCGCCTCGGCAGCCAGCTGCTGCTCCGCCTCGGTGTCGACTTTGGCGAAGACGACGTCCTCGTGCTTCTGCGAAGCCGCGTCGTAAGTGGGCGCGAAGCGCTTGCAGGGCTGGCACCAGTCAGCCCAGAAATCCACCAGGACAATGTCATTGCCCTCCACGGTGGGGCCGAAGGTTTCACCTGTGATGTCAATAGTCGCCATATTTCAACCGTATCCTTTCTTCTGCTTCGGGCAACAGCCCACGCTGCCCGGGTATTCCCGCAAACCTCTCTCGAGCGTTGACTTGTGGCTGGTTCAACGCGCTCAAAGCCGCCACAAATCAACGCTCGGCGGAAGGGATCAGTCCAGGATCGCCGGTTCCGCGATGGTCCAGCGCACCGACGTGACCCGGGGCTCCAGACTGAGCCGGCTCACCGCCGCCTCGAGCTGCCGGTCATCGCGTTCGTGTGCGGTCAATTCGGCCGAAATCCGCACCTCGCCGGGGTTGGCAGTGTCCGAGGACTGCACCGAGCGCAGCTTGAATTCCGGCAGCGTCACCGCGTGCACGATCAAGGTCCGCAGATGGGCTTCGGCCTCCTCGGCGCAACGCACTTCGAAAAGATAGTCGACCGACTGCGGTTCCCGACCGCCCTCGGGCGCTTTGTCCATGAACCGGCCCAAGGGCCGCAGCAGCATATTGGCAATCATGATCGCCACCGTGCCGGCTGCGGCAATCGCGTACTCCCCGGCACCGGCCAAGGCGCCGACGGCGGCAGTCGCCCAGAGCGTCGCGGCAGTATTGAGTCCGGTGACGTTGGCACCTTGTTTCATAATCACCCCGGCACCCAGGAAGCCGATGCCGGAGACGATTTGGGCGGCCACCCGGGTGGGATCGGCGCCAGGGCCGGTAAAGGTGTAACCGCCGAAGATCACGAACAGGGCGGCACCCAGGCTCACCAGGGCATTCGTCCGCAGCCCGGCCAGCCGGGCCCGCCATTGCCGCTCGAATCCGACCAGGGCGCCGAAGCCCAGGCCGGCCAAAATCCGCAGAACCACGTCGAAGAATTCCATGGCGTCCACCTCCGTATCGATCGTTCGGGAACGACAGCGTGGGAGACCTGGGCGCATGCCGGATGCGCCCATGAAAAGTGAAGAAGTCACCCCCACGTAGAGCTTCGGCACTACGCGACGTATCTGGAGCTACCCGGAAGCCACTTGGGACCGCCCCTTAAGCCGAGGCGGCCTGTCCTGATCTTGGGCATCTCTCGATGTCGTCAGATCAGTGGCCTGTGTTCGCGCAGGAGCCTCGCCTAACGAGGTGCTGCTCTTCCAGGGTGACAGAGAAATCTATGCTGCGTCAACTATTCCTCCGTCAAGGAATTGCAAAGACCCCGAGCCGGCACCGAGCCTGCGCGGCGGACTCATCCGGCCGGATCATGCGTTTCCGCCGCCTGGTGCCGCCGCTTGGTACCATCGAGCCCGCCAGCCCGGCACGGGAGCCGGCCTCTTGCCAAGAATTGAACACGTGTTTAGCATGTTAAACATGCGTTCAACTCCACTGCCCCGGACTCCGGACGAGGATCTCAATACTCCGGCGAGAATCCGGGACGCCGCGATTCGCTGCTTTGCCGCGGACGGCTTCCGCAAGACCAGCATCCGGACCATCGCCGCGGCTTCCGAGGTCAGCCCGGGACTGGTGATCCATCATTTCGGCAGCAAGGAAAAACTGCGCGAAGCGTGTGACGACTACGTACTCCAGGCCATGGTGGAACGCGCGAACCACAAAGCCAATCCGATCGGCCTGCAAGCGATCATGCGGGAGTACCTCGCGAATCCGGAAGAATACAACGTCGACGTCGCGTACTTGGGCAAAGCCCTTGCCGAAGACTCGCCGGCCGGCCGGAAATTCGCGGACATCATGACCGATGAGACCGAGGCGATCATCAAAGCCGGAATCGCCGACGGCAGCATGAATCCGACCTCGGACATCCGAGTGGTGGCCGCGATGATCGTGATGGCCAGCCTTTCCATCCTGACCATGCCGGGCTATTTGAGCCGGACCCTAGGCTTCGATGCGATCGGTCCGGAACTCATGCGGCGGATGGCACTGCCCAGCCTGGAGCTCTACACGCACGGCCTCTACGCAGACGACACCTTCCTCAAGGCGGCCCGGGAAACCCTGGCCGCGACGAGCAATCCACGAAAGGAGTCCCGATCATGAGCCATACTGCGACCATGACCGAGTCCTCGGGCAATTCGAGACAGCCGGAATACGCCGTCGAAGCCCACGGGCTGACCAAAAAGTACGGCGGCAACCTGGCCTTGCAAGGCGTCAGTTTCGCGGTGCAACGCGGAACCGTCTTCGGCGTGATCGGGCCGAATGGCGCCGGCAAGACCACCACCATGCGCACCCTGCTGGACATCATCCGGCCGACCTCGGGCCACGCCATGGTACTGGGTGTCGATTCGCGCAACGCCGGCCCGGAACTGCGCCGCAGAATCGGCTTCCTGCCGGGTGAACTCATCCTTGAGGGCCGGATCAGCGGCCGGAGGCTGCTGCAACACTATGCGGACATCTCCGGCCCGGTCGCGAAGGGCCGGATCGAAGAACTGGCCGAGCGCCTGAACCTGGACCTCAAGCGCCCGGTCCGCAAACTCTCCAAAGGCAACAAGCAGAAGCTCGGCATCATCCAGGCCTTCATGCACCAGCCCGATCTGCTGGTCCTGGACGAGCCGACCAGCGGCCTCGACCCGCTGATGCAGCAGGAATTCCTGAACTTGGTCAAGGAAGCGCGCGACGGCGGCCAGAGCGTTTTCCTCTCCTCGCACGTGATCAGCGAAATCCAGCAGGCAGCCGATGAGGTCGCGATTCTGCGCGATGGCAAAATCGTCCGCATCGCGGGTGTGGAGGAGCTGCGCAACTCGGCGATCCGGCATCTGCGCATCGTCTGCACCGGCGTGACGGCGTCGGAGCTCCAGGAACGCTTGGCCGCAGTCTCCGGACTCGGTTCTTTGGAATTCAAAACCTCCGATGATCCGGCCGCCGTCGAGGCTACGGCGACCTTGGAAGGCGAAATCCAACCCTTCGTGCAGGCCGCATCGACGCTCGAGCTCAAAGACCTCGTGATCGAAGAGCCCGATTTGGAAGAGTCGGTGCTCAAGCTCTACACCGCACCAGACCAACCGGCGCCAGGCGAGCCGGCACCACGTCAGGAGAAGCACCATGACTAACGCAACGCTGCCAAGTTCCCGTGCCGACATCCGTCGGGCGCCGTTTCCGATCTTCGGAAAGGCGTTCACGGACAGTTGGCGGTCGCTGATCGGCTGGGGCGTCGGGCTCGCTGCCGTGATTTTCCTCTACCTGCCGATCTACCCGTCGATCGGCGGCAGCTCGCAAATGCAGGACTTGATCAACTCGCTGCCCAAGCAACTGACCAAAAGCATCGGCTACGACCAGATCAGCACCGGATCCGGCTACACCGAGTCGACCATGTTCGGCCTGCTCGGCTTTCTGCTGATGACCATCGCGGCAGTCAGCTGGGGCGCCTCCGCACTGGGCGGTGACGAAGAGTCCGGGCAATTGGAACTGACCCTGGCCCATGGCGTGACCCGGGTGCAGGTCGCATTGGAACGTTTTGCCGCACTGGCCGTGAAGGTCCTGGCACTGACCGCCTTGGTCTTCGTCCTGGTGCTGGCCTTGAACGGCCCGTCCAAGCTGGAACTGGACCCGCTGAAGCTACTGGGCACCAGCCTGCTGTTCGGCGGGCTGACCCTGCTCAGCGGCACCGTCGCCTTGCTCTTCGGGACGCTGTTCGGCCGTCGCGTCTGGGGCATCGGGGCCGGTGCCTTCGTGGCCGTCGTCGGGTACATTTTCAACGCGATCGGCAACCAGAGCAGCGATTTGGCATGGTTGCACTCGTTCTCGCCCTATTCCTGGGTCTTCGGCAATACGCCGCTGACCAACGGGGCCAACTGGGGAACCGCGATCGGGTTCTACCTCGCGATCCTGGCGCTCGGCGGGCTGACCGCCCTGGCGCTCCGGAAGCGCGACGTCGGCGTCTGAGTCCGGCTGCCCGTGCCATCGCGCGGGCAGCCTTCAGTGCCCGGCGACCGCCAGGTGCTTGCGGCCCAGGAGCACCACCGCGATGCCGATCAGGATCGCGACCGCGGCCGCGAAGAACGGCACCTGCGCTCCGAAGTGTTCCCCCAGCTGCGCCGCGACGAACGGGGCCAAGGCACCGCCCATCCAACGCACGAAGTTGTAGCCCGCGCTGGCCACCGGACGCGGCGCATCGGAAACGCCCATGGCGAGCTCGGTGTACAAGGTGTTGTTGATGCCCAGGAGCGCTCCGGAAAGCACCACCATGGCGACCACCAGCGGCACTGAGTGGCCGGCTGCCAGGCCCATGACGAGCAGCACCACGGCCAGGCCGGCCAAGGTGGCGATCACCACCTTGACGGTGCCGAGCCAACGTTGCAACACCGGGGCCACGAAGACCGAAGTCACCGCCAGGCAGGCGCCCCAGCCGAAGAACACCGCCCCGATTCCATAGGCGTCCATGCCGAGGATGAACGGTGTGAAAGCCAGAATCGTGAAGAAGCCGAAGTTGTAGAAAAGGGCACTGCCGGCGGTGAATCGCAGCCCTTTGTGGCCCAGCGCCAGCAACGGGTCGCGGAGCCGGGTCTTGGCCGTCGGGGGTGCCATTTTGGGCAGCAGCGCGGCGCACGCGATGAAGGCGATCGCCATTGCGGTCGCGGTGCCGAAGAACGGCGCACGCCATTGCCAACCGCCCAGCAAGGCACCCAATAACGGACCGAGCGAAATGCCCAGGCCCAGCGCGGCTTCGTAGAGGATGATCGCGGTGGCCGTGCCGCCACTCGCCACGCCGACGATGACGGCGAGCGCGGTGGCCACGAACAGGGCGTTGCCCAGTCCCCAACCGGCCCGGAAGCCGACCAACTGCGAAACGCTGCCGGAGAACCCCGCCAAGGAGGCGAAGACCACGATCAGCGCCAAGCCGATCAGCAGGGTCTTCTTGCCGCCGATCCGCGAGGAAACCCAACCGGTGAGCAGCATCGCGATCGCGGTGACCAGGAAGTAGCTGGTGAACAGCAAGGAAACCTCGGACGGGCTCGCTTCCAGGTTCTTCGCGATCGCCGGCAGGATCGGATCGACCAATCCGATGCCCATGAATGCGAAGACTGCCGCCACCGCAGTGGCCCAGACGGCCACCGGCTGGCGCAGCATCGAGATTTTCTCTTCGTGCAGGATTTCTTCGGCTGATTCTGTAGGGTCCGGGATTTCCGGGCCGTCCAGATTTTCGGATTTGGCTGGTCGCAATGCTGACACGGTTGGTTCCTAGTTTCCTGAGTGTCCCGGCGTCCCCGGGGATTCGAAATAGCTGTTGATTTTGTCGAAGACCGGCATGACCGCAGTGAGCTGGGCGCGTTCCCCGGGCTCCAGCCGGGCGAGGATTCCGGCCATCAACGCGTTGCGCCGGCGATTGGCCTGCTCAGTGGCGATCCGGCCCGATTCGGTCAACGAGACCACGACGGCGCGCGAGTCGCTGGGATCCGCCCGACGTTCGAGCAACCCGGCCGATTCCAGCCGGCTGATCTGTTCGGTTGCGCTGGGCACCCGGACGCCGAGGTTCGCCGCGATCTTGCTGACTCGCAAGCCGTCATCGGAGAGCATGTTCAGCACGCTCAGCTGTGCCGCGGAAAGCTCCGCGTCGAGGTCCAGCCGGCGGGTCAGGAATACCGTTTGGCGCAAAGCCGTGCGGAATGCCGAAGCGAGCTCCAGGTCCGTGGGGTCATAGTCAGTCACAGTTAGGTAGCCTAACAGTTAGGTTGCCTAAGGACAATACTTTTCACTGAATCGGTGAAAACTCCGGCCCCAGCGGCATCGAAATTCGATCACTCCTAGCCATTTGTCCATTAGTTCGCAACAATCGACTTGTCACAACGTCTCAACGAGGAGCCACTATGGCCTTGCACCGCCCCACTTGGATGAACGAAGAGCTCGACGCTTTGGCTGATCTGGCCCGGGAGTTCTACACCAAAGAAGCCACGCCGAACGAAGAACGCTGGAGCGAACAGCAGCACGTGGACCGCGAGCTCTGGACGAAGATGGGTGAATTGGGCTTGCACTGCCTCAGCATCCCGGAAGAATACGGCGGCGGTGGCGGCGACTACCGGCACGAGGCCGTTGTGGTGATCGAACAAACCCGGGCCCTGGCACCCAGCCACGGCGCACCCTTGCACAACGTCATCGTGGCGCACTATATCCTGGCCTACGGCACCGAAGAGCAGAAGCGGAACTGGCTGCCGAAAATGGCCAGCGCGGAGTACATCGGCGCCATCGCGATGACCGAACCCGGCACTGGCTCCGACCTGCAATCGGTACGCACCACGGCCAAGCTGGAGGGCGACGAATACGTCATCAGCGGCTCGAAAATCTTCATCACCAACGGGTTCCTGAGCAACTTCATCCTGGTCGTGGCCAAGACCTCGGAAGCCGGCGGCGCCGGCGGACTGTCGCTGATCGCGGTGGAAACCGACAAAGTGGAAGGTTTCCGACGCGGCAAGAACTTGCGCAAAATCGGCCAGCACGGCCAAGACACCTGCGAGTTGTTCTTCGACGAGGTCCGGGTGCCGGCCAGCAATCTGCTCGGCACCGAACCCAACGTCGGCTTCATCCAGCTCATGCAGCAACTCGGCCAGGAGCGCTTGCTGATCGCCACCATGGCGGCGGCAGCGATTGAGAAGACCGTTGACCTGACCGTGCAATACGCCAAGGAACGCCAAGCCTTCGGCAAACCGATCTTCAGCTTCCAGAACACCAAATTCGTCCTGGCCGAATGCGACACGCTGGCTTCGGTTGCCTGGGCCTTCCACGACGACTGCGTGGTCAAGCACATTGCCGGCGGACTCGACGTGCCCACCGCGTCGAAGGCCAAGTGGTGGCTCACCGATCAGCAGAACATCGTCGCCGACCGCTGCCTGCAGGTGTTCGGCGGCTACGGGTACATGGAGGAATACCCGATCGCCAAGATCTTCGTGGACGCCCGGGTCCAGCGGATCTACGGCGGCACCAACGAAATCATGAAGGAATTGATTTCGCGCAGCCTCTAGGCCCCGGTCATCGGTGTGGTCCGCGCGCCGGCTGCTGCTGCGTGATGCAGTGGATGCCGCCGCCCCGGGCGAAAATCTCCCGGGCGTCCACACCGATGACCTGCCGGCCCGGGTAGGCCTCGGCCAGAATCGCCAAGGCCGCCGCGTCATTCGGATCGTCGAAGGTGCAAGCGATCACTGCGCCGTTGATCACCAAGTGGTTGATGTAGCTGTAGTCGACGAAATCGATCTCGTCCTCGAGCACCTTCGGCGCCGGCACCGGCACGATGCGCCACGGCCGGCCGGCCGCATCGGTGCTGTTCTCGAAAACCGTCCGGATCTGGGCGCAGACCTCGAAGTCCGGGTGCGCCGGGTCCTGCTGATCGTGCAGCAGCACGGTTCCGGGTGACGGAATCGTGGCCACGATGTCCACATGGCCTTTCGTGCCCAAAGCCTGCGCATCGCGGACCAGACCGCGCGGCAACCACACGGCGTGCCGGGTACCCAGCAATGAGTGGATCTCCATTTCGATCTCGGCCTTGCTGGCGTTCGGATTGCGCAACGGGTCCAGCTGGACGGTTTCAGTCAGCAGCACCGTGCCCTCGCCGTCGAGATGGAATCCACCGCCCTCATTGACGATCGCCGAACGCAACGGCTGTGCTCCGGACAACATCGCCACTTCGGCATTGATCAACGAGTCTTTGCCCCATTCGGCCCAGTCCTGCTGCCCCCAACCGTTGAAGTGCCAAAGCACCGCACCCAGCTCGCCGGACGGCCCGGTGACGAAACTGGGCCCGATATCCCGCATCCAGGCATCGTCCAGCGGAGCCTGGTGCAGCTCCACCGAAGCGTCGAGGTAATCCGCGGCCAGTCCGACGTCGGCCGGGTCCACGATCATGCTGACCGGCTGGAATGGCAGGATCGCGTGCGCGACGGCGGCCCAGGCGGTCCGTGCCGCATGCTCTTGCTCCGGGGTCTCCCCGGTATTCGGGCCGGACGGCGGGAACGCCATCCAGATCCGCTCCTGCTCCGCAGTCTCGGCCGGCATGGTCCAGTTCACGGCTGCACCCCGTTCCGCTGCGGTGCCGGGTCCAACAGACTGGCGTAAGTATCCGGACGCCGGGTCTCGTGGAACGGGAACAAGGTCAGCCAATCTTTGCGCTGGTTCAGATCGAGTTCGGCGACCAGCACCGCTGATTCGGCACGCGGCGCCTGCACCAGGATCCGGCCATACGGATCGGAAATAAACGACGAACCATAGAAACTCACGCTTCCCTCATCCCCCCAACGGTTCGGCACCGCCATGAACAGTCCATTGGCGATCCCATTGCCGACGATGACCTGCTGCCACAATGGCTGCGTGTCGAAATCAGGATACGTCGGTTCCGAACCGATTGCCGTGGGGTACACCAGAAGTTCTGCGCCGGCGAGCGAATACACCCGGGCCAACTCCGGGAACCACTCGTCCCAGCAGGTCGGCATGCCCAACTGGGCGGTTGCCGCGCCGGGCAATTGGTACAACGGGTAGGGGTCCCCGTCGGCCGGTCCGGCCCGGAAGTAGTGATCCTCGTAATAGCCCGCCGAAACCGGGATGTGCAGCTTGTTCGTGGCGCCG
Organism: Arthrobacter russicus; assembly: GCF_031454135.1. Classification (NCBI taxonomy): domain Bacteria; kingdom Bacillati; phylum Actinomycetota; class Actinomycetes; order Micrococcales; family Micrococcaceae; genus Arthrobacter; species Arthrobacter russicus. Next base: position 2,748,774 of record NZ_JAVDQF010000001.1, on the reverse strand, counting down.
CGCAATTCACCGTCGGCACCGAGCAGGATCGCGGTGTTCAGCCCCAGCCCATCGCCGTCGTCGACCTTTTGGTACAGCGAAGCATGTACCGAGATTCCGTGCTTGCGGGCCTGCTCCGCGGCGAATTCGAAGGTCGGTCCGGTGCGCAGGTCTTCGGCCTGGTCCACCGGCGTCGCGGTGTCCGGATAGCTGTCGGCCGGATAACGGGACAGCGTCAGCTCGGGCAGGAAAACCACTGAAGCACCGAGGCCGGCAGCACGGGCGATCCCCTCGGCCAGCTCGGCTCTGAGCATCGCCGGATCCTCTTGCCAGCGGTGCTGCACGAGCCCGATCCGCAGCGACCTGGCCTGCTCGTGCGCAACAGGGCTCAGCGATGGCAAAGGGGTGAGTCGGGTGATTTCAAGCATGGCCACTCCTCCGGAGTCAGGTCATAATAAACGAATCTTGTTCGTTTATTATGACCTGACTCCACCCGGGGCGCAAGAGTCGATCCGTGACGGCCCGGAGCGCTGAATCTTACTCTCCGCCGCCGGGGTTCGGAGCTGCGAGACTGCTAAGGAAATCCATTTCCGGCTCTGCCGCCCGACTCAAATGGGCGCGCGTGGCACCACCCGGCGCGACTTCGCCCAACCGCGTCGACCCAACCACGCTCCGCCCACTCACGCCGAGCGTCGATTCAACGTAGTGATAAATATAATTGACGCTATGTCTTTTTTGTGCAAAGATCGTTCACGTCAACAACCACTTAGGCAGACGAAGCGTGCCAACCGACGGCCACTAGGCCAAAGTCCGCCACCCCGGCAGCTGCCTCCCACGCCGGAATTTTCCAGGACGACCCGGCCAGAGCGCCCGCCTTAGCCTTGAAACGAAATGAGAAAACGATGAGCTACAGCACTCAGGAACAAGAAAACCTCGACGCAGTCCGGAAAGCGCTCGACGGCGCTGCGACCGATTTCGGCAAGCTCTCCGAGGTCTTCGCCGAAGATATCGAATGGACCATCACCGGCCACGGCCCGGTCGCGCGCACCTTTCACGGCATCGCCAGCCTGATCGACGATGCCGAGCAGGATCTCTTCGACCGGATTTCCGGCACACTGAGAGTTGCCCAGAAGGGCACCTGGGCAGATGGCAACAAGGTTTTTGTGCATATGACCTCCGCTGGAGAGGCCGTCGATGGCGAGCCTTACAACAACGAATACCTGTACATTTTCACGATGAAGGACCAGAAAGCTGTCACTTGCACCGCCTGGCTCGATCGGCATGCCTACTACGGAATCGTCGAACGAATCAGACTTTGAGCCCCACCAGATCAACTGAATAGCTATTGGGGGTGTTCGCTTTCTCGACCAGGCGGGGGCTGCTCGAAAAAGCGAACACCGGACTGCTTGGCCGGCCATCCACCATTGCGTTCAGTCCGGACGGAAAGGCCGCCTGGCCTCAGCAAGCTCGTCGAACTCGCCGAGTCCGCGAGCGCGGCGCGCACACCAGTTCAGCTCATCCGAAGCGCCCTGCCCCAAACGACCTGGATTGTTCGGGCAGCGTCATCGAGCGACGCTCCTTGCACGGCGGCGTCGTAGAACGTCCGCTCCGTCATTGCGACGAGGGCATGCACGAGCGCTCCCGCACCGTCCGGCCCGTCGTCGGCGGCGACCCCGCCGGCAACCGCCATGGCGCGTGCACTCTGGTGGATCTCACGCCGCGCGCTGTCCCAAAGATTCGCGACGACAGGAACCGAAGGCGACAGATCAACGGCGGCACGCATCACAGCACCATGCCTGCTCCACAGGTCACCGGTCAGTTCTATCGCACTTTTGAGAGCGTCGAGCGGAGAATCGGGTATCGCTTTTTGCCGGGTCGCGACGGCACTGCTGAGCTCCTCGACGACGCGCTGCACGAGAGCTGCGAGAACATCGTTCTTCGAACGGAAGTAGAAGTACAACGCCCCACGGGTGATCCCTGCCGCGATCGCGATCGAATTGACGGTCATAGCGTCCGGGCCGATATCGATGAGTTGCTTCTCGGCTTCGTCAAGGATCGCCTTTTCGCGGAGCTCGCCCTTCGACGGCGCCATCACCCGTCGACCGTTTTCATCGTACGCGTAAGGAGGCATAGTCAAACCATATCCGATGCCGGGGAAAATAAACGTTACGATAATTTTATTTATACATAGCGTGGATTTCCAATGATGCCCTCGCCAACCACCGCCCGCCGAACCTCGCCCAGTCCAGTCGGGGGAAAGCAGCTTACCGGATGTCCTGCCAATCAGCAGAAAACACTAAGCTGGAGGAATCCAACAGGAGGTGCAGATGGCGCGGCCGCTCAGCCCCAAACTTTCCCCGTCGATCATCGCCCAAGCAGCGCTCGACGCGGTTGACCACGATGGCGAATTCACCATCCAAGGCATTGCCAAAAAACTCAAGGTGAGCCCCTCTTCGTTGTACAACCACATCGACTCCAAGGCCGACGTGATCGAGCTCATGCGCGGCCAGGTGATGGGGCGGATGGACCTGAGCGGCGTGGACTCGGAATCGGCGGACTGGGCCGGATCGCTGCGCATCATCGCGCTGCATTACCGCAACGCCTATGCACTCAACCCCCGGCTGCTGCCACTGGTCACCGCCTATTCGGTCCGGGACGCAACCACCATCGGCATGTACAACTTGATGGCCCAGACACTGCGCACCGCAGGGTTCGACAGCACCCGGCAACTCGAGATCATCACGGTGATCGACAACTTCGTGCTCGGCTCGGCGCTCGACGCCGGCGCGCCGGACAACGTCTGGGCACCCGGCGAAGCCGCCAGTCCAGAGCTGCGCGCCGCCCTCGATGCCGGCTTGGGCGCACCGGACCGGGCACAGAAGTCTTTCGAGTTCGGCCTCGGACTGCTGTTGGAGGGCTTGGCCCGCGAAGCCGAAGTTCTGGGTTGAACAGGCACTCCCGGAGGGAGATTTCCGAAACCTCTTGCAATTGCGCCGACGATATCCAATCATTAAACGAAATTCATTCGTTTTGTGATCTGCATCTCATTCAGAATGCACCTCGCAGGCGTCCTGGAAAGGCTGCCGCTTGTCCGTCACCCTCGCTTCACCGGGCCAGAACGCCCGCGCGCTGACGCCGAAGTACGCGGTGTCCACCTTCGGCATCTCGGTCTTGGGGCTGCTCACCGCCAATCTGGTCCCGGTGATGATTCTGGCCCTGGAAGCCCTGGGCATCGAAGTCAGCACCGCGGGCCTGTTCACCACAGTATCCTTGCTCAGCACCGCAGCCGCCTGCATTCTCAGCTCCCGGTACTGCACCAGCACCTGCCGCAAGCCGGTGGCCCGGATCGGCGCCTTGGTCGGCGGCTCCGGCTTCCTGCTGGCGGCCCTCGCCCCTTCGGATCTGCTGGTTTTCCTGGGCATGGTCGGCGGCGGCATCGGCATCGGTGCGACCAGCGCAGCCAGTGGTGCCGCCTTGGCGGCCCTGAAGGATCCGGAGCGCATGTCCGGGCTCAGCTCCTTGTCCAACCGGGTCCTGGTGACCATTGTGCTGGCAGTGATCCCGTTGCTGGGCATCCAGATGCTCACCGTGTTCGGCTTCCTGAGCCTGCTCAGTTTCAGCGGCGCGCTGTTCGCCTATTGGCTGCCCACGGCACCGGCCAGGCCGGCTTGGACAACGCGCAGCTCAGCCTGGTGCTGAGCGGCTCCACCGGGGGGCGGGATCCTGGCTTCCTTCTTCATTCTGCTGGTCGGCGACAAACTCGGCCGGTCGATTCCGTTGGTTGTCTTCATCCTGGCCGACAGCTCCGACCTGTTGGGTGCCGGCAACTCGGACAACCAGCTCGCCAAAATGCACAAGACCTCATCGCCAAGCCCGGGTATTTGGGGTTCTTCGGCACCGCGCGCAACACCCACCACGTGGGCATCTACTTGGGCAACGACAAGATGGCCAATGCCCCGTACACCGGGGCGAATGCGCGCACTGACCCGGTCAGCTCGCACTCGGATCTGGTGGGGTATTACACGCTGGGCAGCTAGCCGCCCAGCGGTTCGGCGGCTGCGCCCGGAAGCGGGGCCCGCGGGTCGGCACAGGCGGGGCGGATTTCCGGTGAAACTGCCCGCTTTCGGTCGATCCGCGGACTCTGCCTCACTGCCGCATCGAAAACTGCTCCGGATCAGTCGCCCACTCCGGCAACGGCAGAGGCCCGGAATCGCAATGATTCCGGGCCTTTCTCGGTGGCAGATGAGGGATTCGAACCCCCGTAGGCGTTGCCAGCTGATTTACAGTCAGCCCCCTTTGGCCGCTCGGGTAATCTGCCGTGAGCGGCTTCCAAAGTGGAAGCAAGACAACTTTACAGAACTCATCGCCAAGAATCGAATCGGGCCCTGCGCTCCGGAGTTCTGCGGACACTTCTGCACGGATAATGCTGCTGAACGTGTTCACGTTGCTGATCTGGCGCTCCCGGAACCAGTTGGATGCCGCAATTGTGCAGGCGTGTTGTACCGCCCTTGGGCCTAAGCCCCGCCGGCGATCTGCTTGGTGATCCGGTCCTGGAACCGTTTGGCCTGCTCCGGGGTCACCTGTCCCAACGCGACCGCGCGGGCCAAATCGGACTGCACGCCGGCCACCCGGGTCCCCGTGCTCGGTGCGGACTGCGGGATCGGCGCGAACGCCGTCATCGCTGCCACTGTGGCCGCGGCGAGCATCGTGCCCGCCGCCGCCTTCGCGCTCCGCACCACATATCTTCGTGCCTTCTGCGTCTTCATGGCCTCACTCTTCCAAACCTGTTTAGGTTCTGCCTCCAGTTAAGCTTGGGGAGTACTAAGAACGCATCCACCTTGGGGCTGAACTGGACTAGGCTAGAGGCCAGTCAAAAGTAGTAACCCCAGCCCGTGCAGGAGGAATCATGGCCGGCGATTCGACATTCGACGTAGTCAGCAAAGTCGACAAACAGGAAGTTGCCAATGCGCTGAATCAGGCGCAGAAGGAAATCGCGCAGCGTTACGACTTCAAGGGTGTGGGCGCGGAAATCGACTTCAGCGGTGAAAACATCCTGCTCAAGGCGAACTCGGAAGAACGCGTGATGGCGGTTCTGGACGTTTTCGAGTCCAAACTGATCAAGCGCGGAATTTCGCTCAAATCACTGGACGCCGGTGAGCCTTTCGCCTCGGGCAAGGAGTACCGCTTGGAAGCGTCGATCAAAGAAGGCATCGCGCAGGACATCGCCAAGAAGATCACCAAGTTGATCCGCGACGAAGGCCCCAAGAGCGTCAAGGCGCAGATCCAAGGCGATGAGCTGCGGGTCAGCTCCAAGTCTCGTGACGATCTGCAAGCCACCATGACCTTGCTCAAAGGCTTCGAAGAGGCCGACCTGCAGTTCGTCAACCTGCGCTAGAACCCCGGCACAGCAACCATAACGGAGGCGCCTGTCCAACTGGACAGGCGCCTCCGTTATGGGGTTCGTCAGTTGAGCGGGCGTCCGGCCATTTTTTCGAGCCGGGCAATCCGCTGGTCCATCGGCGGATGCGTGGCGAACAGGCTCTTCAATCCGCCGCCGCGGAACGGGTTGGCAATCATCAGGTGCGAGGTATTGACCAGATTCTGGTCCTGCGGCAGGGGCGCTTGCTGGATCCCGGACTGCAATTTGCGCAGCGCGGAGGCCAGGGCCAGCGGGTCGTCGGTGAGCTTCGAGCCGTCTTCGTCGGCGTCGTACTCCCTGGTCCGGCTGATCGCCAACTGGATCAAGGAGGCCGCCAAGGGTGCCAACAAGGCCATCGCGATCATCGCGATCGGATTCGCGTTACGCCGGTCGCCACCACCGAAGAAGAGCATCATCTGGGCTACCGAAGTGATCACTCCGGCGATTGCCGCTGCCATCGAGGAGGTCAGGATGTCGCGGTTGTAGACATGCATCAACTCGTGCCCGAGCACCCCGCGCAATTCCCGCAGATCCAGGATCCGCAGGATTCCTTCAGTGCAGCAGACTGCTGCGTTCTGCGGATTCCGGCCGGTGGCGAAGGCATTGGGCGACTGCGTCGGCGAAAGGTAGATCTTCGGCATCGGTTGATTCGCCTTGGCCGAAAGCTCGCGGACGATCTGGTAGATCTGCGGTGCCTGCTGTTCCGTGACCGGGTAGGCCTGCATCGACCGGATCGCGATCTTGTCGCTGTTCCAATAGCCATAGGCCGTGGTGCCCACACCGATCAAGGCGAAAATCACCAGCGGCGCAGGACTGCGGGTGCTGCTGGCGATCAAGGCGCCGATGCCCAGCAGCACCGCCCAGAGCACCCCGAAGAGCGCGGCGGTTTTCAATCCGTTGTAATGCCGGTGCAAAATCTTCGCCTTTCATCGCAAAATTGCTTTCCCGAAAAGAGGAACGCGCAGTCGCAGAGCCGTGTTCCCCGGGGGTTGCCAGGCTCCCACAACGGTCAGGCCCACCGCAAGCAGCAGGGTCGCGGCCAGCCAGCTCAGCGGACTGGCACCGAGCGCCAGGACCAGGACGACGGCGGCTATCGCCAGCCCGGTCGCGGCCACCGAGTTCCGGGTGCTCAGCACCCCGGCCAGCTGCGCCGGCGAGTTCGGGCCGGCCGCCGGCCGCGCTGCCGACGGCTTCTCGAACCGGTGGAGCACCGCGGCGACCGGCACCACCGCGGCCAGCAGGACCAGGAGCCAGAGTGGGCGGGTCGCCCACCAGAGCGGGCTCAACGGCTCCGGCATCGGCACCCCGAGCACCAGCAGGATGCCCAGCAGGACGGACATCACCGAGGCATGCCACAAATAGACGGTGAGCGATTTCGCATTGGCGAAGCCGCTCACCGCTTTCACCTTCCGGTGCAACAGCAGCGCGGCCAACTGCGGACGCAGCAGTTCCATCAGGCCCAGCTGGGCGAGGCCCAGCAGAATCAGCGAAAAACGCGGCGGGTTGAGGCTGAGCAGCATGTCCAGGGGCCACCAACCATTGCCGGCGCCGATCAGCAATACCGCCAACGGGACCAGGAACACCAGCCACAGGATGCCGCGTTCCGGGCGTTTGCCGTCGGCGACGAAGAATCCGATCTGCTGCATCAGCAACCAGACGAAAGCCAGGTTCGCGAGCCCGATCGCCTCGACTCCGGTCCCCTGGCGCAAGGCATCGACGCCCAGGATCGCCAAGGCGAGGACCGACACGGTGGCCCACGGATTGCGGCGGTGCCATCCGGACATTAACGGGACCATCGCGGAACAGCCGATGTAGACCGCCAAGAACCACATCGGTTGGGAAATCCGGAAACCGATCTGGCCCAGCAGGTCTGCCGGCAATCCGGCCACTGCGAGCGCGGCCAGGCCCAACCCGACCGTGCCGAAAACCACGATCGCGGGCTTGGCCAGACGCAGCAGGCGTTCCCTGACGAACACCCCGGCCCCGACTCCGGCGGCTTGCCGGCGCTGCCATGCGCCGAAGCTGGAGAACCCGCCAAGGATGAAGAACAGCGGCATCACTTGCAGGAACAAGGACAGCACCGGGAAGAACCATTGGCCGTCGAAAGCATTGGTCACCGACCAGCCGGCAGCTGCCGGCGTCACGCCCATCATGATGCCGTGGAACAGCACCACAACGGCCAGGCAGGCTGCCCGGGCGAGATCGACCACCCCGTCCCGCGGCACGCCGATGCCGGCTTGCCGTGGTTTCGGGACAAGCCCGCCACTGCGCCCGATCGTCACATGATTGGTCATCTCAGACTCCTTTTCACCCTGCACCTTTTCACCCTGAAATTCGCTTACCAGCAGGCTAGAAAGCAGCTTCCGGCCGAAACATCCCCCATCCGGGTTGTTTGCCACCGGTACCCCGGTAGCAGGGCGCGCTCAAAGCTGGCTCCCAGGCGGGGGCATTGAAACCGCTGGAGCCCCGGCATAGGGTCAAGGGAACCGACCTTCACCGACTGAGGAGAAAAAATGCCGACACCGAATATCCCGGCGGGCGCACCCTGTTGGATCGACCTGATGACCTCGGAGCCGGAGAAGGCCAAGGCCTTCTACACCAAGCTCTTCGGCTGGACCTATGAAACCGGCGACGAGGAAAAGTACGGCGGCTACATGCTGGCCTTCAAAGACGGCAAAAGCGTCGCCGGGCTGATGAAGAACGAGCCCGAGACCGGGCAGCCCGACGTCTGGTCCACCTATCTGCGCAGCGAAGACATCGACCGGACCGCAGAACTGACGACGGCGAACGGGGGCCAGGTTTTCTTCCCGCCGATGGAGGTCCCAGAGCAGGGCAAGATGATGATGATCGGCGCTCCCGACGGAGCGGCGGTCGGCGTCTGGGAGTTCGGCGGCCACACCGGCTTCCAAGCCCACGATGAGACCGGCGCGGCAGCTTGGCACGAACTGCACAGCCGGAACTACGCGGCGGCGCTGCCTTTCTACAACGAAGTCTTCGGCTGGGAATACACCACCATGGGCGACAGCGATGAGTTCCGCTACAGCACGGTGGGCGAAGGCGATGCGGCGATCGCCGGATTGATGGATTCCTCGTCCTTCCTGCCCGAAGGCACGCCGTCCAATTGGGAGGTCTACTTCGCGGTCGAGAATGCGGACCAGACAGTCGCGGACGCCCTGGAACTGGGCGCGCAGATCGTCCAGCCGATTGAGGACACGCCGTTCGGCCGGATGGGGTCGATGACCGATCCGACCGGAGCGTTGTTCAAGATCATCCAAAGCCTCGGCTGATTCCGGACCGGTGGGACCGGTCGGCTGGGCCGGGCTGCCGGTTCAGCCGGCCGGTTCCACCAAACCGGTGTCATAGGCGAGCACCACGGCCTGCACGCGATCGCGCAGGTCCAGTTTGTTCAGCACTTTCGAGACGTGCGTTTTCACGGTCTGCTCCGCGATGAACAGCTCGGCCGCGATTTCCTGGTTGGACAAGCCCCGGCCCACCAGGGTCAGCACTTCGCGTTCCCGTTCGGTCAGCCCATTCAACCGGCTCGTCTGGACCGGGCTGCGCGGCCGGCTCTTGGCGAAATTCTCGATCAGCCGTTTGGTGACACTCGGCGCCAGCAACGCCTCCCCCGAGGCGACGATCCGCACCGCCGAGACCAGTTCGTCCGCGAGCGCGTCTTTGAGCAGGAAGCCGCTGGCACCCATCGCCAAGGCGTCGTAGACGTAGTCGTCGATGTCGAAGGTGGTGAGCATCAAAACTTTGGTGCCGTAGCCCGCCGCCAGGATCCGCTGCGCGGCTTCCAAACCGTTGAGCTCGGGCATCCGCACATCGAGCAACGCCACGTCCGGGTGCATCTGGGCGCATAGCGAAACGGCTTCCACCCCGTTCACCGCTTGGCCCAGCACCTCGATATCGGTTTGGGCATTGAGCAGTGCAGCGAATCCGGCCCGCACCATGGCCTGATCGTCCGCGAGCACTACCGAGATGGTCATCTGTTCTTCCCTGTCTTCGGCCGTCCCGGCGTCGTCGTTTCACCTTCCAGCGGCAGCGTGGCCACCACCCGGAACCCTCCTCCGGGCAGGGGGCCGTAATCGAGCCTACCGCCAACCGCCTGCGCGCGCTCCTGCATGCCGACCAAGCCGTGCCCGCCGCTGCTCACCGTCGCCGCGGCCTTGGCCGCGCCGTTTTCGACCACCACGGTCAGCTGCTCGCCATGGGACTCCAAGTCCACCGAGGCATGCGATTGCGGCGCGTGCCGGACCACGTTGCTCAGCGCCTCCTGGACGATCCGGTACACCGCCAAGCCCAGCACCGGCCCGGGGCTCAAGCCAGCGGGCGCCTCGAAATCCACCTCGATGCCGGCTCGCCGGATCGAACCCACCAACGCTTCCAGATCATCCAAGCCCGGCTGCGGCAGGGTCTCCCGGCCGGCGGATTCCGAACGCAGTACGCCGAGCATCTGCCGCATTTCCGCCATCGCGCGGCGGGAGTGCCCGGCGATTTCGTCGAACTCGGCCACGATCCGTTCGTCCATGCCGGGGTACCGGTAGCGTGCTGTGGTCGCCTGCACGGTGACCAGGGACATTCCGTGGGCCACCACATCATGTAGTTCCCGGGCGATTCCGGCACGTTCTTCGACCAATTCGCGCCGGGCGGCCTCGGCCGCGCTGACTGTGCGTTCCACGGTCAGTTGTTGCCGGATCAACTGCCACTGCCGGGCGATGATCGAGGCGAGCAGCGCTCCGAAGGAAATCGAAGCGAAGACCACCATATTGGTGATTTCGGCCTGCGGCACGTCTTGGCTGCCGAGGTGCGAAGCGCCGATCGAGACCAAGACCACGCTGGCCAGCCAACCGGCGGCGGCCAGATACCAGGGCGCGCGGAATCCGCTGATCACGGTGACCGCAAGCTGGGTGAGCAGGGCCACCACGGTGAACGGGCGCGGCAACGTCGATTCGGGGGCAATCACCCAGGCGATCAGGGTGACGCACACCACGGACAGCAGGATCCCGGGCAGTGGGCGGTTGTAGGTGAGCAGGATGCTGCCCGCGTGGGCCACGGCGAGGGCGAACCCGACCACCACGTTCATCTCGTAGAGCGCGGTGTTCAACGCCGCCCCGAGCACCAGCATGACCAGGGTCACGAACGGCAGCAGGACCAGTTCCCAACGCGTGCGCAACATGCTGCGCAGCCGCTCGGACGAACCTTGCTTCAGCCACTCCGCACGCTGCCGGCTATCCCGGGTCTCGGTCCCGGCAGAGCCTCCGACGGTCCGCCGGCGAACCGTCCAAGACCGCCAATCAGGCTTCGGAATTCCAGGCATCTACATTCGGCCCATCATGCGAGGGATCGGCCACCGCAGGGCCGCCGGCAGCTTCCCCTTGCCAGCTGATCACCCTCCATGGCCGTTCCGGATCTCCCGTGCCGTCTTCCAAAACGACGACTCCGGTATTGCTCAGGTCGTATTTCTCCGGGGTCCGCGGATCCAGGTTGACTGCGCGGGCCGCCGTCCAGGTCCGGATCATCGCACCATGGCTGACCACCGCGACGCTGGCATGGCCGGCGTCGCGCGCTTCTGCGACGACGTCGTCGAACCGGCCGAGGACCTCGCTCCCGGTGTCCGCGCCGGGCATCCGATGTTCCGGGTTCCCGCGCAACCATTCGGAAACCACTTTGAGGTACGCCATCACTGAATCCAGGTCGGCTGCCATCTCGAGATCGCCGGCCGCGATCTCCCGCGCTCCGGCGCGCACGACCGGCGGCAAGGACCGGGCTTCGGCAAGCGGCTGCGCGGTCTGCTGCGCCCGGGTGGCCACCGAGGTGTAAATCGCATCCAGGGGTTCGTCGGCGAGCGCCGGAACCAGGCTCGTCGCCTGGGCCCGGCCCAACTCGGTCAGCTCCGGTCCCGGCATCGCGGTGTCCAGCAGTCGGTGCACATTGGATTCAGTCTGGCCATGTCGGATGAGAATGAGACGCATGGTTCCATTCTGTCATCGCAGATCAGGCTGTCATCCCCCTGAGGAGCTGTTTCGGCTCACCCGGTGGGACTACGGCTCCGGAATCCGGGCGTCGTAGCGCAGGAATTTCGGCTGCATTTTCAGCAGCACCCAGAGCGCGCCGATGCAGAGCAGGCCGCCGGCCACCGCAGCCATCGCCTCGCCCAGCAGCTGCCCAGCGCTGCCGGCGAACAAGTCGCCCAGTCGGGGTCCGCCGGCCACCACCACGATGAAGATCCCCTGCAGCCGTCCGCGCAAATGGTCCGGAGTGGCCGATTGCAAGATCGTGGAGCGGAACACCCCGCTGATCGAATCGGCGATCCCGGACAGCACCAAGAGTGCGAACACCACGGCGAGCCAGGCCGAAACTCCAGCGCCGTCGTGCTTTCCGGCGGCCAGCAGCGCCATGCCGACCCCGGCGATCGAGCCGCCCCAGAGCGTGATGCAGACGCCTACCGCCAAGCCCTGCCGGCGAACCTTGCCGAGCGGACCGGAGAACAGCGCGGCCAGCAACGAGCCGATCGCGATCGCGGCCAACAGCAAACCGGACGTCGCCTCGCCTCCGCCGAGCCATACCGCGCCGATCGCCGGGAACAATGCCCGGGGCATCGCGAAAACCATGGCGCACAAATCGACCAGGAAGGTCATCCGGATATTCGGTCGCACCGCAACGAACCGCAGCCCTTCGAGCACCGAACGCAGGCCGGCTTTGTGCACTTCGCCTTCCGGCGGCACCGGGGGCAGCCGGAATACCGCCCAGAGCACTGCGGTGAAGGTGAGCGCATCGATCGAATAGGTCCAGCCATAGCCCACGGTGGCCACCAGGAACCCGGCGAGCAGCGGCCCGACGCTCATCCCGGCACCGAACACGATCATGCTCAAGGCATTGGAAGCCGGCAGCAATTCGGGCCGCACCAAGCGCGGAATGATCGCGCTACGCGCCGCCTGGTTGATGCCCATTGCCGCGCTCTGGATCGCAGCGAACAGATAGAGCAACCAGACTTGCTCCAGGTTCAACCAGGCCTGGAACGCCACGCCGAGAGTCACCGCCCACAGCACGATCGAGGCGAGGATCGCGATTTTACGGCGATCGTGCGCATCCACGATCGAGCCACCGTACAGGCCGGCCGCGACCAATGGGATCAGCGAGAACACGCCGATCATGCCCACCGCGAAGGTCGATTGGGTCAAGGCATAGACCTGCAACGACATCGCCACCAGGGTCAGCGGCGCACCGATCGCGGAGAGCGCCATGCCGATCCAGAGTCTGCGGTAGGCCGGACTTTCCCGCAGGGGCGAGAGGTCCACCAAAAGTTTTCGCACCGGATCAGACTAATGCGTTCCAGACCGCCCGCGCACAGCTTCGGCAAAGCCGGACTCCAGGCGCGGCACAAACTTAGGTTCACCTTATTACGAATTACTCAGAATAAATGTTTGACTTGTTCCATGACCGTGACGCGCGACACTGCTACCGGCCTACCGGCTCCGGAGCAGACTCAGCAGGACTGGGAAACCAGCCTGCGCGCACACGGGCGCCGGGTCACCAAGCAGCGGCTGGCCGTCCTTGCCGCCTCGCACATCGCCCCGCACCAAGATGCCGAGCACATCTGGCGCGAAGCCCGCGGCGGATTGCCGGAACTGACCCTGCAAAGCGTCTACACCGTTTTGGCGGACCTCACCGGCCTGGGATTGCTACGCAAGATCGAGCCGACGTCCGGCCCGGCCCGCTACGAAACCCGAGTGGGCGACAACCACCACCACGCGGTGTGCACGGTCTGCGGCCGGATCGAAGACGTGGATTGCGCGGTAGGCCACGCGCCTTGCCTGCAACCGGCGGATTCGACCATGGCCATTTACCGGGCAGAAGTCACCTTTCATGGCATCTGCGCTGATTGCGCCGCATCGGATGCGGCGACCCAAAGTTTCCATTCCACCGCACGAAACACAACTGAAGGAGAGTCATGACCGTCAATTCTACGACCCAGTCCGGCGCCCCCGTCACGTCCGACGCGCATTCCGCAAGCGTCGGCCAGGATGGCGCCATTGCGCTGACCGACCACTACTTGGTCGAGAAGCTGGCCCAGTTCAACCGCGAGCGGGTCCCGGAGCGCGTAGTGCACGCCAAAGGCGGCGGCGCATTCGGCACCTTCGTCACCAAAGAAGATGTCTCCAAGTACACCAAGGCCGCACTGTTCCAGCCCGGCGCGGAAACCGAGATGCTGATCCGCTTCTCCTCCGTGGCCGGCGAGCAGGGCTCCCCGGACACCTGGCGCGATCCGCGCGGCTTCGCGATCAAGTTCTACACCAGTGAAGGCAATTACGACCTGGTCGGCAACAACACCCCGGTGTTCTTCATCCGCGACGGCATCAAGTTCCCCGACTTCATCCACTCGCAGAAGCGTCTGCCGGGTTCCAACCTGCGCGATGCGGATATGCAGTGGGACTTCTGGACCCTCTCTCCCGAATCCGCACACCAGGTGACCTGGTTGATGGGCGACCGCGGCCTGCCGCTGTCCTGGCGCAAGATGCAGGGCTATGGCTCGCACACTTACCAATGGATCAATGCCGCGGGCGAGCGCTTCTGGGTCAAGTACCACTTCCACAGCAACCAGGGCGTTGAAGGCATGTCCAACGAGCAGGCTGCCGAATTGGCCGGCTCGGACGGCGATCACCACATCCGTGACCTCTACGAGGCCATCGACAAGGGCGACTTCCCCTCCTGGGAACTGCACGTCCAGGTCATGCCGTACGAAGACGCCAAGGATTACCGGTTCAACCCCTTCGACCTGACCAAGGTCTGGCCCAAGGCTGATTACCCGCTGATCCACGTCGGCACCATGACGCTGAACAAGAACCCGGAGAACTACTTCGCGCAGATCGAGCAGGCGACCTTCGCGCCGTCGAACTTCGTGCCGGGCATCGCTGCCTCGCCGGACAAGATGCTGCAGGCCCGGATCTTCTCCTACGCGGACGCACACCGTTACCGGGTGGGCACCAACCACGCGCAGATCCCGGTGAACGCCCCGAAGAACGAGGTGCACAACTACTCGCAGAACGGTGCAGCCCGCTACACCTTCAACTCGGCGGCCACTCCGAACTACGCACCGAACTCCAAGGGCGGCCCGGCTGCTGACGAGTCGAAGTTCCAGGCCGGCGGCTGGGAGAACGACGGCGAGCTGACCATCGCGGCGGCCCGCCTGCACTCCGAAGACAGCGACTTCGGCCAGGCCGGCACGCTGTACCGCGAGGTCTTCGACGACGGCGCCAAGGCCCGTTTCCTGGAGACCATCACCGGTGCGGTGGGCGGCGTGCAGGATGCCGACATCAAGGAACGAGCAATCCAGTACTGGACCAATGTGGATTCCGACCTCGGTGCCAAGCTGCGCGCCAACTTGGGTGCGGGTGACAAAGGCTCAGCCGACGGCGCGGTCCAGCAGGGCGGCCTGACCGGCGAGCACGACGGCGCCCAGTAAGCTCGTTTGACCTGAAAGCGGCGGCGTCTGCGGTAGTGAGAATTCACGAACCGCAGACGCCGCCGCTTTGCGTCCTTCCGGTTTCAGTTAGTCGATTGTCTTGTAGTTAGGCGTTTGCACGACAAACGGCTAACCAAAGTGCAAAGGACTATCCCGGATCGTCAAAGCGACTCGTGCAGGGCTGCGATCAGCCGGCGCATCCGTTCGTCGATTTGCGGCACCATGGAGAGCTCCATCCGCTGGCTCACATAGCCGAAGCCGATCCCGCTGGCCGGATGCGCGAAGCCCAGCCGCCCGCCCATCCCGGTATGGCCGAACGAGCCTTCGCCGAGCATCGGCTGGAACTGGTCGTCGAGATGGAACCCGATCCCCCAGCGCGGGTCCGGCTGCGGAGTCCCGTCCGGCAGCGGCGGCCGATGCACCCCGCCCGTGGTGAGCACTCCGGCAGCAGCCACGGTTTCGGCGGAAAGCAGCCGGATGCCGTCCACTTCGCCGATCAGTGCGGCGTACATCCGGGCCAGGGCACGACCGTTGTTCGCGCCGCTTGCACCGGCCAGAGCCGCAGCCCGGAAGCCTCTGCTGTTGAACTCCGAATCGATGCTCGGCGGCATCGACGATTCGGCGAGTTGTTGGAAGGTGCGGACCGAAGCCGCGACATCGGCCGGGAGTTGCTTGAGCGCTTCGTCGGGTATCGACGGCGGCGCGTCAAAGCTCCGGTAAGTGCTGCGGCGGAACCGGCCCTCCTCGGCTTCCGGCAATCCGATCCAGAATTCCAAACCGAGCGGCCCCGCCACTTCATCGGCGAAAAACTCGCCGATGGGTTTTCCACTGACCCGGCGCACGATCTCGCCGACCAGGGTGCCGAAGGTGATTGCGTGGTAGATGAACGTGGAATCGGCCGGGTAGTAAGTGGGCCGCGCGGCAAGCGAGGACTCGGCGCGTCCCGGTTCGTAGAACTGTTCCAACGGCCCGGGCAAATAGGGCAGTGCGGAAAGGTGCCGCAGCACCATGTACACGGTGATGTCGGCTTTGCCTTCGGCGGCGAAATCCGGCCAGTAGCGGGCCACCGGGGCCTGCAGATCGATCAAGCCACGCTCAGCCAAACGGAGCAGGCAAATGGTCGCGGCACCTTTGGTGGTGGAAAATCCCAACCCGACGCTGTGCTTCTCCCACGGCGTCCCGTCATCCGGATCGACCCCGCCCCAGAGGTCCAGGACCGCTTGGCCGTGCCGGTAGAGGGCCAGCGATCCGCCGTCCTCGAGGCCGTCGGTGAAGAGCGAATCGAAGGCATCAGCAACTGGTTGGTAGCTATCCGCGACAAATCCCTGAGTCATATCCGAAGCCTATGTGCGATCGGCTACTTTTTCACGATCCGCCTTCTGCTCCCGGCCCAAGCGGGAATTCCACTGCCCGTAGCAGAAGTAGATGATCAAGCCCGCGACCAGCCAGATCGCAAAGAAGATCCAGGTCAAGGTCGCCAGATTGAACATCAAGTAAATGCACAGCAGGGCGGAAACGATCGGGATGACCGGGCCGAACGGCACCCGGAAGGCCGGCTTGAGATCAGGCTGCTTGCGACGCAGCACCAGAATTCCGATGCTGACCATGACGAAGGCGGACAACGTGCCGATGTTGATCATTTCGCTCAGCAACTCGATCGGCGTGAACCCGGCCAGCAGGGCCACCACCGCGCCGCAGATGATTTGGGTCCGGGCCGGCGTCGAGCGCTTCTCCGAGGTGCGCGACAGCGTCCTCGGCAGCAGCCCGTCCCGGCTCATCGCCATGGATACCCGAGCCAAGCCCATCAGCAGCACCATGATCACCGTGGTCAATCCGATGAGCGAGCCCAGGGCTATGACCACCACCGCCCAATCGGCGCCGACCAGCTGGAACGCGGTCGCCAGCGACGGGTCTTTCGCCTGCGCCAGGTCGGTGTAGGAAACCATCCCGGTCACGGTCAAAGTCACCAACACGTACAGCACGGTCACCACGGCAAGGCCGGCGAAGATGCCGCGCGGCAAGGTCTTTTTCGGGTTCTTGACCTCTTCGGCACTGGTCGCCACGACGTCGAAGCCGATGAAGGCGAAGAACACCAGGGCGGCTCCGGTGATGATGCCGCCGAAGCCGTACATCGCCGGCATCGAGCCGGAGAGGAAGGAAAGGAAAGGCTGCTCGGCCCAGGTGGCGGCAGCCGGAGCGGGCTGGCTCGGCGGCACGAACGGCGTGTAGTTCTGCGCCTTCACGAAGAAGAAGCCGACCACGATCACGAACAGCACGATCGCGATCTTGATCACGGTGACCACATTGTTGACCCGGGCGGAGAGCTTGGTGCCCAGGACCAGCACCACGGTGAACGCCGCCACTACGATCAGCGGACCCCAATACAGGGTCAGCCCGAAAACCGAGACTTCTGCAGGCAACGGCAGATTGATCGCATAGAGGAAATCAGAGAGGTAGACGCCCCAGTACTTGGCAATTACCGATGCCGCCATGAGCAGTTCCAGAATCAAGTTCCAGCCGATGATCCATGCCAGCAATTCACCCATCGTCGCGTAGGTGAACACATAGGCGCTACCAGTGACCGGAATCGCCGTAGCGAATTCGGCGTAGCACATGATCGCGGCCGCGCAGGTGATCGCGGCCAGGATGAAGGAGACCGTGACGGCCGGCCCGGCGTTGTGCGCAGCGGCCTTGGCGCCTACCGAGAAGATCCCAGCGCCGACTGCTACCGCGACGCCCATGATCATCAGATCCCAGGTGCTCAGTGAGCGCTTCAAGGTCCGTCCGGGCTCGGAAGCATCCGCCATCGATTGCTCGATGGATTTCGTGCGCATTAGATTCATTGATTTTGCCTTCGCCTTCATACCGTGCGTCGTTGCCCGGCCAGGGTAACCAAATTACCCTAACCAAAGCGGTTACTCGATCGCCCGATCAGCAGATCTGTCTCATATTCTGAGACAATCTCCGGGTGATTTCGGACAAGGAAAGGGCGGGCAGCATGCTGCCCGCCCTTTCCTTCAGCCTATCGCTTAGCTATTCCGACGGCGCACTGCGGCACCGAGCAACAGCATGACGCCGATCAGGAAGGCGCCACCGGCACCGATCAACAGCGGCAGCAAACCCTGCGCGCCGGTTTCCGGCAGATTCGGAGCCGGCGGGTCGACTGGGGTCGGTGTCACCGGGTTGCTGGTGCAGGTCTCGACGCCCGGTTCGCACGTGGTCGGCGGGACTTCACCAGGGTTCACCAGGAAGTTGCCCAACACGTTATTGCCCCGCTGTCCATCCGGCTTCACCGTCACCTTGTAGGTCACGGTCACTGTCTGGCCCGGCTGCAGGGTTCCCGTGACCGAGATCTTGCCGTTGCTGCCATCGGTAGCGGTCAACGCCGGGTCCGAGGACACCGGAGCCGACGTGATCGTGGCATCGTCGAGCACATTGCTCAGGTCATCGACCCGGTCGACGTTTCCGGCGGCAGCACCCTTGTTCTCGAAGGTCAGCGTGTAGCTGAGTTCCTGCCCCTGGGTCACCGCGGTCCCGGACGCCGGATTGACCGATTTCTTGTCCGAAAGGTCCGAGGCCGGGTTCACCGTGCAGTCCGGGTTTCCCGGCTCGCAGGTGGTCGGCGGAGTGACGCCCGGATCGACCAGGAAGTTGCCCAACACGTTGTCACCGCGCTGGCCGTTCGGCTTCACGGTCACGGTGTAGCTCACCGTGACGGTTTGGCCGGCAGCCAAGGAACCCTTGACCGTGATCTTTCCATCGCTGCCGTCCGATACCGTCAGCGCGGAGTCCGAGGACACCGGTGCCGAGCTGATCGTCGCGTCGTCGAGCACGTTGCTCAGGTCATCGACCCGGTCAACATCCCCGGCAGCCGCACCGGTGTTCTTGAAGGTCAACGTGTACGTCAGCTCCTGGCCGGCCGATACTGCGGCTCCGGAGGCCGGGTCGACGGACTTGGAGTCTTCCAACTGCGGTACCGGGTTCACCGTGCAGTCCGGGTTTCCCGGCTCGCAGGTAGTCGGCGGCTCCTCGCCTGGGTTGACCAAGAAGTTACCCAGCACGTTGTCGCCGCGCTGGCCATCCGGCTTCACCGTCACCTTGTAAGTCACCGTGACCTTCTGACCCGGCTGCAGGGTTCCCTTGACCGAGATCTTGCCGTCGGAGCCGTTGGTCACGGTCAGCGCGGAGTCCGAAGACACCGGAGCCGAGGTGATCGTGGCATCGTCGAGCACGTTGCTCAGGTCATCGACCCGGTCAACATTGCCGGCCGCCGCGCCCTTGTTCTCGAAGGTCAAGGTGTAGCTCAGCTCCTGGCCTGCGCGCACCGTGGTGCCGGAGGCCGGGTCGACGCTCTTGGAATCCTCCAGTTGCGGTACCGGGTTCACCGTACAGTCCGGGTTTCCCGGCTCACACGTGGTCGGCGGCTCCTCACCCGGATTCACCAGGAAGTTGCCCAACACATTATTGCCGCGCTGGCCATCCGGCTTCACCGTCACCTTGTAGCTCACGGTCACGGTCTGGCCCGGCTGCAAGGTTCCCTTGACCGTGATCTTGCCATCACTGCCATCGGAAACCGTCAATGCCGAATCAGATGCGGAAGGCGCCGTGGTCAACGTCGCGTCATCGAGCACGTTGCTCAGGTCATCGACCCGGTCAACATCCCCGGCAGCCGCGCCGGTGTTCTTGAAGGTCAACGTGTACGTCAGCTCCTGGCCGGCGACCACCGTCGTGTTCGACGCCGGATCCACCGACTTGGAATCTTCCAATTGCGGTACCGGGTTCACCGTGCAGTCCGGATTGCCCGGCTCGCACGTGGTCGGCGGGGTGACGCCCGGATCAACCAAGAAGTTGCCCAACACGTTATTGCCCCGCTGGCCATCCGGCTTCACCGTCACCTTGTAGGTCACCGTGACCGTCTGGCCCGGCTGCAAGGTTCCTTTGATCGCGATCTTGGCATCCGCGCCGTCCGTCACGGTCAGCGCGGAATCCGAAGACACCGGAGCCGAGGTGATCGTGGCATCGTCCAAAACGTTGGCCAAGTCATCAACACGATCAACGTTTCCGGCGGCAGCACCGGTGTTCTTGAAGGTCAACGTGTACGTCAGTTCCTGGCCGGCGACCACGGTCGTGTTCGACGCCGGGTCAACCGACTTGGAGTCCTCCAATTGCGGCACCGGGTTCACGGTACAATCCGGGTTGCCCGGTTCACAGGTGGTCGGCGGCTCCTCGCCTGGGTTGACCAAGAAGTTGCCCAGCACGTTGTTACCCCGCTGGCCGTCCGGCTTCACCGTCACCTTGTAGGTAACGGTCACGGTCTGGCCCGGCTGCAAGGTTCCCTTGACCGTGATCTTGCCATCACTGCCATCGGAAACCGTCAATGCCGAATCAGATGCGGAAGGCGCCGTGGTCAACGTCGCGTCATCGAGCACGTTGCTCAGGTCATCGACCCGGTCAACATCCCCGGCAGCCGCGCCGGTGTTCTTGAAGGTCAACGTGTACGTCAGCTCCTGGCCGGCGACCACCGTCGTGTTCGACGCCGGATCCACCGACTTGGAATCCTCCAATTGCGGTACCGGGTTCACCGTGCAGTCCGGATTACCCGGCTCACACGTAGTCGGCGGGGTGACGCCCGGATCAACCAAGAAGTTGCCCAACACGTTATTGCCCCGCTGGCCATCCGGCTTCACCGTCACCTTGTAGGTAACGGTGACCGTCTGGCCCGGCTGCAAGGTTCCTTTGATCGCGATCTTGGCATCCGCGCCGTCCGTCACGGTCAGCGCGGAATCCGAAGACACCGGAGCCGAGGTGATCGTGGCATCGTCCAAAACGTTGGCCAAGTCATCAACACGATCAACGTTTCCGGCGGCAGCACCGGTGTTCTTGAAGGTCAACGTGTACGTCAGTTCCTGGCCGGCGACCACCGTCGTGTTCGACGCCGGATCCACCGACTTGGAGTCCTCCAATTGCGGTACCGGGTTCACCGTGCAATCCGGATTGCCCGGCTCACAGGTGGTCGGCGGGGTGACGCCCGGATCAACCAGGAAGTTGCCCAACACATTGTCCCCACGCTGGCCATCCGGCTTGACCGTCACCTTGTAAGTCACCGTGACCGTCTGGCCCGGCTGCAGGGTGCCTTTAATGGTGATCTTTCCATCGGAGCCATCGGAAACTTCGAGTGCGGAATCAGAGGAAGCAGGCGCCGTGGTCAACGTCGCGTCATCGAGAACCTTGCTCAAGTCATCGACCCGATCAACGTTTCCGGCCGCAGCGCCCTTGTTCTCGAAGGTCAAGGTGTAGGTCAGCTCCTGGCCTGCGCGCACCGTGGTTCCGGAGGCCGGGTCGACAGACTTGGAATCCTCCAGCTGCGGTACCGGGTTCACCGTGCAGTCCGGATTGCCCGGCTCACAGGTGGTCGGCGGAGTGACGCCCGGATCAACCAGGAAGTTGCCCAACACGTTATTGCCCCGCTGGCCATCCGGCTTCACCGTCACCTTGTAAGTCACCGTGACCTTCTGGCCCGGCTGCAAGGTTCCCTTGATCGCGATCTTGCCATCAGACCCGTCGGTCACGGTCAACGCGGAATCCGAAGACACCGGAGCCGACGTGATCGTCGCGTCATCCAAAACATTGCTCAAGTCATCGACCCGGTCAACATTGCCAGCCGCAGCGCCCTTGTTCTCGAAGGTCAACGTGTAGGTCAATTCCTGGCCGGAGACCACGGTCGTGTTCGACGCCGGATCGACAGACTTGGAATCCTCCAATTGCGGTACCGGGTTCACCGTGCAATCCGGGTTGCCCGGCTCACACGTCGTCGGCGGCTCCTCACCCGGATTCACCAGGAAGTTGCCCAACACATTATTGCCCCGCTGGCCATCCGGCTTCACCGTCACCTTGTAAGTCACCGTGACCTTCTGACCGGCAGCCAAAGTTCCCTTGATCGCGATCTTGCCATCAGACCCGTCCGTCACAGTCAACGCAGAATCCGAAGACACCGGAGCCGACGTGATCGTGGCATCGTCCAAAACATTGGCCAAGTCATCGACCCGATCAACGTTTCCGGCAGCCGCGCCCTTGTTCTCGAAAGTCAACGTATAGGTCAGCTCTTGGCCGGAGACCACGGTCGTGTTCGACGCCGGATCCACACTCTTGGAATCCTCTACCTGCGGTACCGGGTTGACCGTGCAGTCTGGATTGTTCGGCTCGCACGTCGTCGGCGGGGTGACGCCCGGATCAACCAAGAAGTTGCCCAACACGTTGTTACCCCGCTGGCCATCCGGCTTCACCGTCACCTTGTACGTGACGGTGACCTTCTGACCGGGCTGCAGGGTTCCCTTGATGGCAATCTTGCCGTCGGACCCGTCGGTCACGGTCAACGCAGAATCCGAGGACACCGGAGCAGAGCTGATCGTCGCGTCATCCAAAACATTGGCCAAATCGTCAACGCGGTCAACCGTGCCAGCCGCAGCGCCCTTGTTCTCGAAGGTCAACGTGTACGTCAGTTCCTGACCGGCGCGCACCGTGGTGCCCGAGGCGGGATCGACGGACTTGGAATCCTCCAATTGCGGTACCGGGTTCACCGTACAGTCCGGATTGCCCGGCTCACACGTAGTCGGCGGGGTGACGCCCGGATCAACCAAGAAGTTGCCCAACACATTATTGCCCCGCTGGCCATCCGGCTTCACCGTCACCTTGTAAGTCACCGTGACCTTCTGACCGGCCGCCAAGGTTCCCTTGACCGAGATCTTGCCGTCACTGCCATTGGAAACCGTCAGCGCGGAGTCCGAGGACACCGGAGCCGACGTGATCGTCGCGTCATCCAAAACATTGGCCAAGTCATCGACCCGGTCAACCGTGCCCGGAGCTCCGCCTTTGTTCTCGAAGGTCAAGGTGTAGGTCAGTTCCTGACCGGCCTTCACGGCGGTCCCGGAAGCCGGATCAACCGACTTCGAATCCTGGACCAAAGGAACGCCCGTGGTCGTGGTACAGCTCGGATCGCCCGAGCCGGCCGCACAATTCGAACCACCGGTGACGACGTTCTTGAGCAAGCTATCGCCCCGCTGGCCATCGGCTTTCACCGTGGCGCTGTAGGTGATCGTCATCGAAGCACCGACGGCCAACGGCCCCGCCCAACTCAGCGTCGGCGCGGAGTAGCTCGGGGCCGGTCCGGCGGAGGCCTTGGCGTCATTGTTGTAGCTGGCGTCGTCGATCACGCGGCTCAGATCATCGGAGATCCGGGCCGGGTTGCCCGTGGTGTAGTCGACTTCACCGGTGTTGCGCAAGGTCAAGGTGTAGTTCACGACGTCGCCGGGCTTGGCTTCGGTTTTGTCGACCGACTTCTGCACCGTGAAGGATTGGGGTTTCGCGGTATTGGTGAACGTGCAAACCACGTTCGCGCCGTCCGAATTGGTCGGCACCGGGTAGGTGAAGGTTCCGGTGTTGCCGTTTCCGCTGGCCACGACCCGATTCGCACTATTGGTGTCAACACATTGCCAACGACTCACATAGTTGGCGAGGTTGGTGGTCCCGGCAGCCGTTTCGGTAATCGTGTAGCTGCGGTCCTGCAAAGTCAGGACCGGACCGGCGACCTGCGGCTGGATGCCGTTGGCGCTGCCCGAAGTGGTCGCGGTATTGCCGGTATTGATACCGGAACCCGTGATTTGCAAGTTGAACTGGTCGCTCGGCAGAATCCGGCCTGCGACGTTCTTCTGCACGCTGAGCGTGTTCGGCGATGCACAGCTGGCGAAATCGGAAGGCACAAAACCATTGGCCAGGGTGTAGCTTCCGGCGCTCTGTCCGCTGCTCGGGTCGATTCGGGTGACAGTGCTGCCAGAGCTCACATAGAGGTAGCCGTCGTTGGCGAAGGCGATGGCCGGGCTGTTCGTACCATCAGGAAGCACCGCGATCGTGGTCATGTTGATCGTGGCGTTGCCCGTTGTCGTTGGCACTCGATCCGTCGCCCGGTAAAGCCGTTCACCCGAGGTGATGTACAAAGTTCCGTTGCTGTCGAAGGCGAAATCACCGTTGTTCGCCTTTGAAACGACATCCGGCGCGAGGTCGCCCACTTTGCCGAGGAACGTGTTGTTTTTGGTATCGAAGACGTACACCGCGGCGTTGGAGCCGCTGGTCGAGAGGTAGAAGAGCCCGTTGACCGGGTTGACCGCGCCACGAATCGTGGCAGCACCTATGGTCGTGGCAACTTCCCGCAAGGTTCCGGCCTCTACATCGTGCACCACTACCGGGTAGTTGGGCCCCACGCTGCGGTAGCTGTAGGTGAACTTGCCGTCAGCGGACATGCCAAGCGAGTTATTGCCGACTCGGCCACCGGCAACCGGCACCTCGGTGTATTCACCCGTTGCAGTGTTGATCGCGATCAGCGTTCCGGTGCCCGCTTGGTTGCCGGTCCCGGTGTTGTTCGCGTAAATCGTGTTCACGCAACTGAGCGGCTGGCCCGGAGTCACTACCGGCGGAGCGGCTGGCAACGCTGCAGGCAATGCGGCTGCCGAGGTGCTGGTCGGGGCCGGTGCTGCATGGACGACGGCTGCGGGCGCAACTGTCGCCGAGACAGCAACGGCCAAGGTCGTTACCGTGAAAAGAGCGCGCGAAAGCGCGGACTTGATGAACAAGAAATCCTCCAATATGAATGAAATACAACCCCGCCCCCGCGAGGTACCCCAATACAACTGACGGCGACGTCAGCTTTTTTCAGTCCGATCGGATTGTATCAGACTAAGCTGAACGGTTCTCAGAAAGTACACAAGAAGCCGGGGCGAAGCGGCATTTTGGTAGACTGTAACCGCGTCGCGGAAAGACCTCGAAGCAACAAAACCTTCAGGACGCCATGCCTCGCTTAGTAGACCACCAGCAACGCCGGCACCAGATTGCGGACAGCGCGATCCGGATGGCGGCGGAAAACGGCATCGAAGCCGTCACGCTGGCACGGGTCGCGGATGCGGCCGGTGTCTCCAAAGGCATGCTCCAGTACTACTTCAGCACTCGCCAAGAACTCATTCGGAATGCTGCCCAAGTCATCCACGATCGCACGTTCGGCAGCATCGAAGAAGCCCTCCGTTCGTCTGCGGACGCCTCGCCGCGGCAACGGATCATGGCGATTCTGGCCGGGGTGACCGTGCCCAGCGAAGCCCAGGCCTACGACAATCTGGCTTTGCGGGCGTTGTTCGTCGCAGCTGTGACCGATCCGATGCTGAACCTCAAATACCGCCAGGGCCGGCGGGCTTTGCTGCAGCTCTTCGAAACCCAGCTGTTGCTGCATTGGTCAGCCGAGCCGAGCCTCGACAGTTCGCACCGGGCTGAGGAGGCCGCCCGTTTCATCTACGGCAGCCTCCAGGAGATCGGTGAGGCACTCACGCTCGGCGAGCTTTCGCCTTGCGCGCTGCCCGCCGAAATGGAGCGCGTAGTAGGCGTCGCCTGCCAGTGGCCGCAATTGAGCGCCGCGCCCCGAGAGGTGCACGCAACCGGCTGCATGGAGTGCAGCCTCTAACTATCCGACTGCTCTTCGGCGCTCGGGCCCTGCCGGCTGATCCGGATCATTTCGTCGCGGGCGACGACTTTGACCCGCTCGCGGCTGATTTCCAGTCCCAGGGCCGCGGCGTCAAAGTTTTCACCGAGCGACCTTTCGTGGGCGTCGAGCGCGTGCCAGCCTTCCCAGCTGGTGAATTCGACGCCACGCGCATCCAATAGTTCGACGACGGCGTCTTCCGCAGGTGCCTCGGCCGCGGGTAGCGAGTCGAGATCTTCGAGCAGAAATCCAATGGTTTCCAGGGCGTCGCCTTTGGTATGCCCGATCAAACCGACCGGACCGCGCTTGATCCACCCCGTCGCATAGACCCCCGGCATCGGCGTTCCTGATTCATCGATCACCCTGCCGCCGTCGTTCGGAATCACGCCTCTGACCGGATCGTAGGGAAGCCCCGGCAGCGCGGAGCCGAAGTAGCCGATCGAGCGGTACACCGCCTGCACCGGATACTCCACGAACTCCCCCGTACCCCGAGCATTACCCGTCCCATCCAACTCAGTACGCTCAAACTTGATCCCCGCCACCTTGCCAGCAACACCCAGAATCTCCACCGGGTTATGCAGGAAGTGCAGATGCAGACGACGCGAAGCAGTCGACTCCTCCGGCTGTTCTACCAACCAGTTCGTCAACGTGTTCACCATCGTCTTCACCTGGTTATTCGTCTTGATCGCCTCATCCGAAGCTTCATCAAACTCGAAATCCTCCGGATACAAAATAATGTCCACATCCTTCGAATGCGACAACTCCCGCAACTCCAACGGCGTGAACTTAATCTGCGCCGGACCCCGACGACCAAACACATGCACATCAGTCACCGGAGAGGCCTTCAAACCCGCATAAACATTCTCCGGAATCTCCGTCACCAACAAATCATCAGCATGCTTCGACAAGACCCGGGCAACATCAAGCGCCACGTTGCCGTTACCCAGCACGGCAATCTCAGTCGCTTCCAATGGCCACTCCCGCGCCACATCAGGATGCCCGTCATACCACGAAACAAAATCAGCGCCACCAAAAGAACCATCCAGATCAATACCCGGAATGTTCAAAGCAGCATCATCAATCGCACCAGTAGCAAAAATCACCGCATCATAATGCTTCCGCAAATCTGCCAGCGAGATGTCAGTGCCATAGTCGACGTTGCCGAAGAAGCGGATATCGCCGCGATCCAGCACCTTATGCAACGCCTGAATAATCCCCTTGATCCGCGGATGATCCGGCGCCACCCCATACCGAATCAACCCAAACGGCGCCGGATACCGATCAAACAAATCAATACTGACCGACAGCTCACCACTTTTGACCAAATCAGACTTCGTCAAAATATCCGCCGCATACACCCCAGCCGGACCAGACCCCACCACGGCAACCCGCAACGGACGCGCCAGCATCAGCGGCCCTCCGGCAATCCGTGCGACGCCGCGATCAGCCGTCGGTACCAATCGAAGGAGGCTTTCGGCGTCCGCGACAAGGTATCGAAATCCACGTGCACCAGGCCGAAGCGCTGCGAGTAACCGACTGCCCATTCGAAATTGTCCAGCAGGGACCAGTGGAAGTAGCCCCGGACGTCGGCACCGTCGTCGATCGCCTGCGCGAGCGCGGCCGTGTATCCGGCAAGGTACGCCACCCGGCGCTGATCGTCGACCAGACCTGCGGCGTTCCGCCCGTCATTGATGGCGCAACCGTTTTCCGTGATGTAGACCGGAGGCAGCGCGGTCCGGTACCGCTTCCGGAAAATCCGGAGGATTTCGCCCAGTCCTTCCGGAACCACGGACCAACCGAAATCGGTTTTGGGATAGCCCTCGATCGCACGCAGTTGAAACGGCAATCCGGCCGGCAGGGTTGCCCCGTCGGAGGCATCGGGATCTGCAGCACCACCCGGCGCCCCGATATTGGCCGGCTGGTAGTGGTTGATCCCGTACCAATCGATCGGGCTGGCGATGATCGCCAAATCCTCGGCGACCGGCCCCGGCATGGCAGCGGCGAACTCGTCGTTCGGGTAACGTCCCAGCAGAATCGGATCGGCGAAAAGCCAGTTGGTCAGGGCGTCGTAACCGGCTGCCGCCATCCGGTCGGCCGGATCCTCGCTGGCCGACCATACGGGAGCATGGTTATTGGCAATTCCGATATTCGAGGCACCGGCGGCCCGGAGCACCTGAACTGCCTTGCCGTGCGCCAACAGTTGGTGGTGGGCCGCCGGCAACGCCTCGAAGAACAGGGTCCGACCCGGCGCATGCTGCCCCAAACCGTAACCGAACAAGGTCAGGACCACAGGCTCATTGATCGTGATCCATTGTTTCACCCGGTCCCCGAACCGTTCCGCGAGCAATCCGGCGTAGGCCGCGAAATGGTCCGTGATGTCCCGATTGAGCCAGCCGCCCGCTGCTTCGAGCGGCGACGGAGTGTCCCAGTGGAACAGCGTCGGCGCCGGCGCGATCCCCGCCTCGAGCAGTCCGTCGATCAGCCGGTCGTAGAAGTCCAGGCCTTCCTGGTTGACCTGCCCGACGCCGTCGGGCAGTACCCGGGACCAAGAAAACGAAAAGCGGTAGGCATCGAGCCCGAGCTGCTTCATCAGGGCCAAATCTTCGCGATAGCGGTGGTAATGGTCGCAAGCGACCTGCCCGCTCTGGTTGTCGAATACCCGACCCGGCATCGCGCAGAAGTCATCCCAGGTGGAAGGACCCCGGCCGGCTTCGGCCACGGCGCCTTCGATTTGGTAGGCAGAGGTCGAGACACCCCAGATGAAGTCCGGATGGAATCGTGGAAACCCAGCTTCGTCCGTCACTGTTGCTCCTCATTCGTCGGTGCTTCCGGAGACAATCTCCCACCAACCTAAACGCAAATACCAATCGCGTCGAGGAAACCGGCTCGAAACTGTCCGCGGGCATCGGCGAAGACTGGAATAACCGGCCACGCTCAGGTAGTTATGGGTAGGTGCCCCTCACCGAACCGCAGCCGGAAGCACCGGCAAGCCGTCCCGTCCGCCCCGGTCCAACCGCACAGTCCCCGCAGACCGGGCACGGCATCCTTTACGGGATCGCCGCCTACGGGCTCTGGGGACTGCTGCCCTTGTACTTCTTGCTGCTCAAGCCGGCCGCGCCGATCGAAATCGTGGCAAATCGGGTGCTCTGGTCATTGGTGTTCTGTGCGCTGCTGGTCACCGTGACCCGGGCCTGGCGGCCGCTGCTGCAGATTTTCCGAACCCCGAAGACCCTGGGCGTCTTGGCGGTCGCAGCCGTGCTGATCGCGGTCAACTGGTTGACCTACACCTATGGGGTGACCTCCGGGCACGCGATCGAATCGTCGCTGGGCTATTTCATCAACCCGTTGGTCTCGGTGCTTTTGGGCGTGTTCGTTTTGAAAGAAAAACTGCGCCCCCTGCAATGGATCGCGGTGGGCATCGGATTCATCGCCGTCGTCGAACTGACCATCGCGTACGGCCAACTGCCATGGATCGCTTTGGTGCTCGCGTTCAGCTTCGGAATCTACGGATTCGTCAAGAAGCGGGTCGGACCGAATGTCTCCGCGATCAGCTCGCTCAGCGTGGAAACCGCAGTCCTGGCGCCGCTCGCCGCCGTGGTGATGCTGGTGCTGACCTTCACCGGCACCGCGACGCTGGGCACCGAAGGCGGTGCGCACTTCTGGTGGATGGCGGCGTCCGGGGTGATCACCGCAGTCCCGTTGTTGTTCTTCGGCGCCTCGGCGCGGCGGCTGCCGATGACCACGATCGGGCTGTTGCAGTACTTCGCACCGGTGCTGCAGTTCCTGATCGCCGTGCTGTTCCTGGGCGAGCACATGGGGCCGGAACGTTGGATCGGGTTCAGCATCGTCTGGCTCGCTTTGCTGCTGCTCACCGTGGACATGCTGCTCTCGGTGCAACGCAACGCAGGTCTGCGGAAGGCCGCGTTGCGCGTCTGAGCACCGAATCACCTGTTTTCGCAGACGAAAGTCCCGTTCCCGGATGGCATGCCATCCGGGAACGGGACTTCAAGCTGCAGAATTCAACGAGGCCGGGGATTCACAGTTGCGAATCGACCCGTTCGTAATCGCGCGGCACGACGACCATCGGCACCGGTAAGGCCCGCAGCACCTTGTTCGCGGTGCTGCCCAAGAACAGCAAATTCCGTTGCGCCAATCGGGATGAGCCGATGATCACGAGCTCCCCGTCGTCCCAGCCGATCGAGTCGATCGCCGCTTCGATGCTGCGGCCATGCGCCATGGTGACCGTGGCTTCGCCGTCCGGCAGCCGGGCAGCAGCCTTGGCCAATACCGTGTTCACGTGCTGACGGGCCGGGCTGAGCGGATTGTCCAAATCGAACTCTTGCTGTTTGAGTTCGTCGAGTTCCACCAAGGACACCAAACGGAGCGGGATGCCGCGCCGGCCCGCGGAATCGATCGCCACATCGATCGCAGCCTGGGCACCTTGCCGGGTGCCGACCATCAAAGTCAGCCGGCTCAACGCTTCGGTCCGCTGATAACCGCGCGGAGCCAAGGCCACCGGAACCGGTGAAGCATGCAGCAGGCCGTTGGCCACCGAACCTACCGTGAAGCGTTTGAACAATCCGTTGTTCGCCGCACCCACCACGATCAGCCCGGCCCGGTACTCCACGGCAGCCTCGATCAGACCGGTCGCGAAGGACTCGGCTTCCCGGACATGGAACTCGGCCTCGATGCCTTCCGGCACGTGCTTGAGCGCTTCCCGGCGGGCAGTGAGCACTTCCTGTTCGGCGATGCTGACCCGGTTGCCCTGCGGGTTCAACGCCACGTACGGGGCGCCGTCCTTGACCACATAGACCAGGTCCAAGTGCGCGCCCTGGGTTTTGGCGATCACCGCGGCCAGCGCCACCGCATCCGCGCCGCGCTCATTCGGGGTGTAACCGACCACATACCGCATAAAAGCCCTCCCTTGGACTTGCCGGAACAGACAACCAGACCAGACAACTGCTCACACTTTACACAGCCGGACAAGCCCTCGAAAACGCCGCCGGGCCGCGTGCCCGCCGTCACTCGACGGCGGGCACGCGGCCCGGGGCAGAAGTTCCGGATCAGGCGTTGCGGATCGCCGCTTCCAAAACGTCCAGACCGTCATTGAGCAGCTCTTCGCCGATCACCAGCGGCGGCAGCAGCCGCACCACGTTTCCGTAGGTGCCGCAGGTCAGAATCACCACGCCGGCCTGCAGGCAGGCCGCTGCGATCGCCTTAGTCGCTTCGGCGTTGGGCTCTTTGGTGGTGTGCGCAGTGCCCGGTTTGACCAGTTCGACGGCGAGCATCGCCCCGCGGCCCCGGATGTCGCCGATGATGCTCTGCGCGCCGAGCTCTTCGTCCAATTTCCGCAGCCGACCGAGCACGAGGTCTTCGATTCGCTGCGCCCGGGCATTGAGATCGTATTCCTCCATCGAGCGGATCGCAGCGAGCCCCGCGGCACAGGCGATCGGGTTGCCGCCGTAGGTGCCGCCCAGGCCGCCCGGGTGCACCGAGTCGAGCAATTCCGCCCGGCCGGTCACCGCACTGAGCGGCAGACCGCCGGCGATGCCCTTGGCCATCGTGATCAGATCGGGCACCACGCCCTCGTGCTGGCTCGCGAACCAGGCACCGGTGCGGCAGAACCCGGATTGCACTTCGTCCGCGATGAAGACGATGCCCTTTTCCTTGGCCCAAGCAGCCAGCGTCGGCAAGAAGCCCTCGGCGGGGACGATGAATCCGCCTTCGCCCTGCACCGGCTCGATCAGGATCGCGGCAACCTGATCGCCACCGATCTGCTTTTCGATCATGGTGATCGCGCGCTGGGCGGCTTCTTCACCCTTGATGTCGGCTTCCTCGCGGTACGGGTAGCTCATCGGCACCCGGTAGATCTCCGGGGCGAACGGGCCGAAGCCCGTCTTGTACGGCATCGCCTTCGCGGTCAACGCCATGGTCAGGTTGGTCCGGCCGTGGTAAGCGTGGTCGAAGGCGACGACGGCGTCGCGGCCAGTGGCCAGTCGGGCGATTTTGACCGCGTTTTCCACGGCTTCGGCACCGGAATTGAACAGTACGGAGCGCTTTTCGTGCTCGCCGGGTGTGAGCCGGGCCAGCTCCTCGGCCAATTCGACGTAGCCCTCGTACGGGGTCACCATGAAGCAGGTGTGCGTGAAGTGCGCGGCCTGCTCCGCCACGGCGCCGACTACGGCGGCATCCGAAGCCCCCACCGAAGTCACCGCGATGCCGGAGCCCAGATCGATGAACGAATTGCCGTCCACGTCGTGGATGATGCCGCCGTCGGCGTCGGCCACGTAGACCGGCACGCTGGAAGCGACACCACCGGCGACGACCTTTTTGCGGCGCTCGGCAAGCGCTACGGACTTCGGGCCCGGGAAGTCGCCGAGCACCCGGCGCTTCTGTTCGAGCCGGTAGTGGATTTCAGCCATGATGTTGCCTTTCACGATTGCGAAAAAGTTTTAGCTTGGGTTGTTGCCCAGGCTGAGCGACGCGAGCTACGCGTCCAGAGCGGACATGACGTGCTTGATCCGGGTGTAATCTTCGACGCCGTACATCGAAAGATCTTTGCCGTAGCCGGATTGCTTGAATCCGCCGTGCGGCATTTCCGCGGTCAGCATGACGTGGGTGTTGATCCAGACCGCACCGAAATCCAGTTCCCGGGAGACCCGCATCG
Source organism: Arthrobacter russicus (assembly GCF_031454135.1). Lineage (NCBI taxonomy): Bacteria > Bacillati > Actinomycetota > Actinomycetes > Micrococcales > Micrococcaceae > Arthrobacter > Arthrobacter russicus. Next base: position 2,716,727 of record NZ_JAVDQF010000001.1, on the reverse strand, counting down.
CGGTACCGTGGTCGGTCGTCCAGACGCTCGAGGCGAGCGCGTAGTCGACGTCGTTCGCCAGGGTCACAGCCTCGTCTTCGGTGCTGAAGCTCTGCACCGTGATCACCGGGCCGAAGGTTTCCCGCTGCACGATGTCATCGGTTTGTTTCACATCGGCCACCACGGTGGGCGCATAGAAGAACCCTTTTTCCCCGGTCCGGTGCCCGCCGGTGACCACGGTCGCGTACTCGGGCAGTGATTCGACTACCTTGCTGACCGCGTTGAAGTGGTTCACGTTGTTGAGCGGGCCGTAGTAATTCTCGCTGTCGTCCTGGCTGCCGGTGTGCAAACCTTCGGCCGCGGTTTTGAGCAGCCCGAGGAACTCGTCCTTGGCCGAGTCTTGGACCAGCACCCGGGTGATCGCGGTGCAGTCCTGGCCGGCGTTGAAGAAAGCGAACTCCGCCACGGCCTGGGCGGTCCTGGCCAGATCCGCATCGGCGAAGACCAGCGCCGGGGCTTTGCCGCCGAGTTCCAGATGGGCCCGTTTGAGTCCGGCGGCCGCACCGGTGGCCACCGCGATGCCGGCCCGGACCGAACCGGTGATCGAGACCATCGCCGGGGTCTTGTGCGCCACCATCGCCGCGCCGGTCTCGCCGTTGCCGAGCACCACATTGAACACGCCGGCCGGGAAGATCTCTTTGATCAGATCGGCAAGAACCAGGGTGCTTTCCGGAGTGGTGTCCGAAGGCTTGAGCACGATCGTGTTCCCGGCGGCCAGGGCCGGTCCGATCTTCCAGATCAACATCAGCAAGGGGTAGTTCCACGGCGTTACCTGGGCGATCACGCCGACGGGTTCGCGCCGAACATAAGAGGTGAAGCCTTCCATGTACTCGCCGGCGCTCTTGCCTTCCAGCAACCGGGCGGCTCCGGCGAAGAACCGGATCTGGTTGGCGCCCGCGCCGACCTCCTCATCGGCGATGAGCTGCTTCGGCTGGCCGGTATTGCGGTGCTGTGCTTCGACCAATTCGTCGCTGCGCGCCTCCATGGCGTCGGCCAGCTTGAGCAACAGCAACTGCCGGTCGCCCGGCGTCGTCCGCTTCCAGGTGGTGAAGGCCTTTGCTGCCGCGGCCATCGCCGCATCGATATCGGCTTGGCCGGAGATCGGCGCGCTGGCGACGATCTCTTCGGTTACCGGGTTGACGATGTCGAGGGCTCCGCTGCCGGCAACCGGGACGAATTCGCCGTTGATGAAGTTCTGCAAGGTGTTGACCACGGTGTCCAACCTCTGTTCGGTAGGTGAGTAATCGCGCGTAATGACGATGATCCATCTGGAGCCTATGACACGTAGTGCCCGGCATGAATGGACGAATGCACTAGAGTCAAGCAAAGCGATAGTGCGTTTGTATAGTCTGTCACGGTAGCGTTGAGTGCATGGCGATTACGCTCACCGACCTGCTCGACAACCCCACACTCAAACTGCGCGCGCTCGGCTCTTCGACCAGCACGGTGGGCACCCCGATCGAGTGGGTCGCGGTCACCGAAGTCGAGAATCCACAGCCTTTCCTGAGCGGCTCCGAGTTGGTCCTGACCACCGGAGCCCGCTTGGCCACGGCTGATGCGCAACGGGTTTTCGTCCGGCAGGTCAAGCGGGCCGGCGCCGTAGGCATCGGTTTCGGCACCGGCTTCGGCCATGACGCGGTACCTGCCCCACTGGTCGCCGAGGCAAACCGCTGGAGCATCCCGATCATCGAAGTCCCGTACCAGACCCCGTTCATCGCGGTCGGCAAGCTGGTCGCCGATGCGCTTAGCGCCGAGCACGTCGCGGAGCTGGAGGCACTGCTCGCCGGCCATCAAGCGTTGGCGCAGTCCTTGCTGACCGCAAACCAAACCCTCGGATCCGGGCTGCCCAGCCTGTTGGCGACGCTTCAGTCGATGGTGGGCACCGACGTCGTGCTGGAACAATTCCAGGCCAAGGTTTTCAGTTCCTTGCCCGACGCCGAGCCCAACGACGACGATTGGCTCCCGGTTCCGGTACCGACCGGCAAACGGGACTCCTGCACGCTGTGGTTGCGCAAGCCATTCCGGGATGCCGGAATCGTCGACTATGCGAAGAGCCTGATCAGCTTGGAACTCGCCAATCAATGGCAGCGTCGGGACGCCGGGCGGCACGTCGCCGGGCAGGTCATCCATGACGTACTGCGTGCCGCGTTGCCGGCAGCCGACATCTCGGCCAGATTGCGCGGCATCCAGATCAATCCGGCGGAGAAGAACCTGATGTTGCTGGTCCAGGTCCCGGACAAGAAGTTCGCCCTGTTGAGCGGCATCGCCTTGCCGCCAGCACTCGGGGCCGGGATCACTGCGGTGGTGGACGGTGAGTTTTTGGTGGTTTTGCCCGCTGCGGTCGGGGATCCGGTGCAACTGGCACGGCATCTGTCGCGATATTTGCACGGCGCTGGGATTCCGGCCTCAGTCGGCGTCGGTGGAGCCTACACACAGGCCAACGGCTTGCGTTGGAGCTATTTCGAAGCCCGGGAAGCGGCGGGCCGCGGCTTGGACGTCAACGAGCCGGAACGGCTGTCCTTGACTTCGTTGCTTCTGGCCAGCGAAGACGTGCCGATGCTGGACATGGCAACCGAGACTTTGGGGCCGTTGCTCGAATTCGACGAGTTGCATGGCGCGGAACTGATGAACACCTTGGCCAGCTACCTCCAGCTGAACGGGTCGCTGGCCGCCGTCGCCGACGATCTTTCACTGCACCGCAACACGGTGCGTTACCGTTTGGGCCAAATCACCGAGCTGACCGGATTCGACCCGGCCGTGACCGCAGACCGGGTGCAGCTCTGGCTCGCCCTCTCCGTCCGCAAGCTGAACTGACCCGCTTCTCCCCCACCTGCCCAACCCACCCGTTGCCCTACGCGCGAACGCACACGTGTGCGTTCGCGCGTAATCCGGAGGGCAGGGATTAGACGTCGGCGCTGATGCTGCGGGAAATCTGGACCATTTCGTCGCGGGCGACGACTTTGACCCGCTCGCGGCTGATTTCCAGTCCCAGGGCCGCGGCGTCAAAGTTTTCACCGAGCGACTTTTCGTGGGCGTCCAGGGCGTGCCAGCCTTCCCAGCTGGTGAATTCGACGCCACGCTGGTCCAAAAGCGCCACGACAGCCTCCGGGTCCGGAGACTCTGCGGCCGGCAGGGAATCCAGGTCTTCCAACAGGTAGGTGATGGTCTCCAGGGCGTCGCCTTTGGTATGCCCGATCAAACCGACCGGACCGCGCTTGATCCACCCCGTCGCATAGATGCCCGGAGTGTGTTCGCCGTCGGCACCCAGAACCCGGCCACCAGCATTGCTGACCACACCGCGCTGCGCATCGAATTCGATCTCGGACAGTGCGGAGCCGAAGTAGCCGATCGAGCGGTACACCGCTTGCACCGGGTACTCCACGAACTCCCCCGTACCCCGAGCATTACCCGTCCCATCCAACTCAGTACGCTCAAACTTGATCCCGGTCACCTTGCCAGCAACACCCAGAATCTCCACCGGATTGTGCAGGAAGTGCAGATGCAGACGACGCGAAGCAGTCGACTCTTCCGGCTGTTCTACCAACCAGTTCGTCAACGTGTTCACCATCGTCTTCACCTGGTTATTCGTCTTGATCGCCTCATCCGAAGCTTCATCAAACTCGAAATCCTCCGGATACAAAATAATGTCCACATCCTTCGAATGCGACAACTCCCGCAACTCCAACGGCGTGAACTTAATCTGCGCCGGACCCCGACGACCAAACACATGCACATCAGTCACCGGAGACTTCTTCAACCCCGCATAAACATTCTCCGGAATCTCCGTCACCAACAAATCATCAGCATGCTTCGACAAGACCCGGGCAACATCAAGCGCCACGTTGCCGTTACCCAGCACGGCAATCTCAGTCGCTTCCAATGGCCACTCCCGCGCCACATCAGGATGCCCGTCATACCACGAAACAAAATCAGCGCCACCAAAAGAACCATCCAGATCAATACCCGGAATGTTCAAAGCAGCATCATCAATCGCACCAGTAGCAAAAATCACCGCATCATAATGCTTCCGCAAATCTGCCAGCGAGATGTCAGTGCCATAGTCGACGTTGCCGAAGAAGCGGATATCGCCGCGATCCAGCACCTTATGCAACGCCTGAATAATCCCCTTGATCCGCGGATGATCCGGCGCCACCCCATACCGAATCAAACCAAACGGCGCCGGATACCGATCAAACAAATCAATACTGACCGACAGCTCACCACTTTTGACCAAATCAGACTTCGTCAAAATATCCGCCGCATACACCCCAGCCGGACCAGACCCCACCACGGCAACCCGCAACGGACGGTCAGCATTGCGCTGGAACAGTTCGGTATGGCTAGACAACAGTTCGTTCTCCTTATGAATACGAAGCTCAACGAGCTGCGTGCGCTACTTCGCCGATGGCAACCCGGACGAATTCGGCCGGCGCGAATGGGCTGATCCGCACCACATCGCCAACCACGACGACGGCGGGCGAGGCGACCCCGACGGCTTCCGCTTGATCAGCGATGCCGCCCAAGGTGCCGATGGTGATCCGCTGGCCGGAACCGAACCCATCTTCGATGATAGCAACCGGGCAGTTTTCGCCCCGTTCCTTTGTGGTCAAGGTCACCGCGGAACGGCGCAGCGTGGCGACGCCCATCAAGAGCACCACAGTATGGTCGCTGCCGGGCGGGACGTCGGCCAGATCCTCATGTGCGGAAACGACGGTGAATCCCCTGGCCAGCCCGCGGTGCGTCACGGGGATCCCGGCCGCCGCCGGTACTGAAACCGCCGAGGTCACACCGGGGACGACTTCGACGTCGACGCCGTGTTCCCGGCAGAACTCGGCTTCTTCGCCGCCGCGGCCCAAAACGAACGGATCGCCGCCTTTGAGCCGGACCACCCGCTTTCCGGCCCTCGCCTCCCGGACCAGAATTGCATTGATTTCGTGCTGCGGTACCGGATGGTGCTGCGGGCTCTTGCCCACCTCGATGACCTGCGTATCGGATTCCAGTTGTGCCAACAGTCCGCGCGGTCCGAGGCGATCGGCGACCACCACATCGGCCTGCGCGAGCAGCTTCCGGCCGCGCACCGTGATCAGGTCTTCGGCGCCGGGACCGCCGCCGACCAGGGCAACCGAGCCGTTGCCGGGGCGGTGGCGCCGGACCGGCAACGCTCCGGTCTCAAAGGCCTCGACAATGCCACGCCGGATCGCCAGCGCGCGGCGCGGATCCCCGCCGGCGTTGACTGCAACGGTGACATCGTCCACTTGCGCAACGGCGGGCGTCCAGGCTGAGGAAGCTTCCTGATCGGCCGCGTTCACACACCAGATCCGAGCGGCTTCGGCGTCAGCCGCCACCTGGCCGTCTACCTCCGGGAGCCCGGTAGCCGTCTGCGCGAACCACATGCCCGCCAAGTCGGCAGTCCGGTAAGCGCGGGCAAGCCAGGTGAGCAGACCGGCGTCGTGCATTCCGTGCAGTTCGGCCGAGACTTTGGGAGCTACTACGGTGAGAACCGCACCCGCGTCGAGCAGGGCTTTGGCCCTGCGGGTCGCCACCGGGCCACCGCCCACCACCAAGGCTGGGCGGCCCAGCAGGCGGAGCGAAATCGGATACAGATCGCGAGCGGTCATGGACCGACTGTAGTTTTCGCCGGATGAGCGCAACGAACGAGTGTTACGGCCGGGTTCATCCGGAGTCATCCGACGTCATGAAGCCGAAGGTGAGGCCGGTACCCGGAAGCGGCTCAGCCGAAGAGCTCGTCCAGCAATGGATTCCGGTACAGCCCTGCCGGATCGTGTTTCGCCAAAGTGGCCACCGCCGATTCCCACTGCGGGAAGGCCGCCGGGATCTGCTGCTTGAGGGCTTTCCGATCAGTCCAGGGACCTTGCGGGGTGTGCGCCCAGCGTTTGGCCCACTCCGGCCGGGGCAGTCCCAACGCCGGGTCGAAGCGGTGGAAATAGTCTTCCAACTCCATGTAGAACTCGGCGTTGTCCGGGGTGTCCGGCAAGGTGAGCACATCCAGCCAGACCGCGGTGTCCCAGTCCGGGCGGCCCGGCACCGGAAGCGCCGCGGACAAAGCGGCCGGCTGCGCTCCTGGAATCCCGGTGTCCCGGGGGTCGTCCAGTCCGGTGACTCGGATTTCCAGTCCGCTATTGATCGGGAACTTGTTCGCCGCCTGGTACTCGGCCAACTTCTGGTTGTAGAACGTGGTGAAATCGTGCACCACGCGCTGCACCTGGTCCCGGCGGGTGATCACCGCGTGGCTTCCGGCGGTGACCCGGAGCGTCGTCGGCTTGACGAAGTGGATGAAGTTCTTCGATTTTCCCCACATGTCACGGGCCCCGGAAAGCGTGAGTCCGGCTTCGGTTGCCGCCAGGATCGCCGCGCAGAACTTCGGTGCTACTTGCGGGTTGCCCTCCACCAGTTCGCCCAGCAACTGCGGCACCGGCGTCGGCAAGTTGTCCGCGAACGGGTAATTGAACGGGGTGACCACTTTGCGGGAGAACCACGGACGGTTCGGGCTGACTTCCCAGATCTGCACCCAAGGCCGGTCGGTGAAGGCGTACCAGATGATGCCCACCCGGCCGGCACCGTCGATCAACCGGCTCAATGACCGGGAGGTCATCCGGTCCGGATGCGCGAACAGCTCCGAGATATCGATGTCCGTGTAGTTGCGGCAGCGCACGTTGTAATCGTCGACCACCTGCAGCGTGACCTCGGTGAGGAACGACCGGCCGAGGTGGGTCAGCAGGGCCGAGCATTCCGGATCAGTGCGATCGAAGCGCCGCTCCGCATAGGCGTTCTGCGTCTCGTCCCAGACGATCGCCTTGACCGAGACCACCAGGTTGCTCAGCGTGCCGAAGCCCTGCCCGGGATAGCTGGATTCACCGGCCCCCGGCACCGCGGTGCCGTGCCCGTTGATGGCCAGCGCGCCGGCCACCGAAATATCTCCGGGCGCCGGGGCCGCAGTGAGTCCATAGCCTTTGGCGGCCAGATAGGTGAGCAGTTCGAGCATCGAAGCCCCGGCTTGGACGGTGACCAGCCGGTCGCCGGCCAACTGCATTCCGGTCAGGCTTTTGGTGGTGTCGACCAGAATCACCTTGTCGGAGCCCGGAGTTTTGCCGGCCACGGTCAGCGGCGACCAGCTGTGCCGGTAGCCGCGGGCCCGGACCCGGTAGCCCTGGCTGTGGGCCCAATTGACCACCCGGACGACGTCGGCGCTCGACGTCGGTGCGCAGGTCCAGAGGGCGTCGGAGACGATGGCCTCGTCCCAGTTCTTGTAGACCTCGCGGTACAGCGGGATGGTCTTCGGGAAGGCGGCCGGCCCGGCTGCCGCGTTGGCCGGCGCCTCGTATCCGAGGAACACGAACCCGCCGGCTGCGGCGGCCGTGGCGCCGAGGAATCCTCGGCGATTGAGCCCGCCCGCGAGGTTTTCGATGGGCAAATTCTGATTCTTCATGAATGGTCCCCAAACCATGAGGGCAAAAGGTGCTTGCCCGGAAATGATATCGCCGGTAACGGGTTGCGCCGAGTTGGCTCGAGTGCTGGGTCCGAATCGCGCAGATTCGGACCCAGCACTCGGGTTAAGCAGAATCTGGCCCCTCATCGGAGAGGGGCCAGATTCCGTCAGGTGCGTGAGCGTGCGGAGGCGCAGAAGCTCAGGATGTCTTTCACGGTCGCCGGAACGTGGAACTTGGTGTCGTTGATCGCGTAGACCGGGAACTGCAAGGCAGTTTCGTAGCTCAGGGCCAAGAACTCGTAAGGATCTTTCGAACCGAGCAACCATGCGGTGTACTGGGCCGAACGGGTGTTGAAAGCCTTCTGGCTGTCGCGACCGTGATCGCTGAAGTTCTTATTGAGCCAGTCAAGAGTGGCCAGCGGTCCCCGACAGATCGGGATGATCGCCAGCGACTCATCGTGGCTCGGGTACCAGACGCCGTCGCCGGGTTCGCCCGGGCTGGTCGTCGAAGGTGCCGCCTGCGTCTCCGCTGCCGCGGCGGGTGCCAAAGCAAGCCCTCCGGCCAACATCAACGAAATGACGACCACCAAGCTTGAAAGCAATTTTTTCATGTCAATTCCCCAATTGTCGTGTTTTCCCCAAATGAACTCAGGTTCTCCGCGGAGATGAACTTCGAGCTCACCAGGAGGCTAGCATGATGCTGCACAGCAAATTCAAATTTTCAGCTTATTTTCAGCTTAATTTCATCTTTTTGAAACCATTTTTGACATTTTATGATTGTTTTTGCATCTATCAGATCAGATTAAGTCGTAAGTGCACACTTTTGACGCACAGATTTCTCAGCTTAAACCCAGCTTGCATGAAACTTTCAGCCACTTTCCAGGAAGCGTCGACCGGGTTCGTGTCTCCTGGAAATTCCTCTAGTTCGATGAATTCTGCGATTTCGGAATTCCCGGTTTCAGGGGCATTTCGGATCGATGGAGAGCGCCCGTATCGAAATTCGACAGGCTTTTCCGAGACCCGACGGCAGGGCCTCAGGCAGACAGCAGGCCGCGGCCGCGGAGCAGTTTGCGCTCGATCGGGGCGAAGACGGCGAGCTCCACGATGATTCCGACGAAGAGGATCACCAGAATCGCCGCCATCACCATGCCCATATCCGAAAGGTCACGACCCCGTTGCAGCAACGAACCGAGACCGAAGCCCAAGGTGCCGCCGATCGCAATGATCTCTGCGGCCATCAAGGATCGCCAGGAGAAAGCCCAGCCCTGTTTCAACCCGGAAAGATAGCCCGGCAGGGCAGCAGGCAGAATGATCTTGAACGCCATCTCGAGCTTGGAAGCACCGAGCACCGAGCCCATCGAACGGTACTGCGGCGGCACCTGGTCGATGCCGGAAATCAGCCCGTTGATGATCGACGGAATCGCACCCATCAGCAGGACGAAATACACCGTGCCGTCGGAGAGCCCGAACCAGATGATCGCGGCCGGCACCCAGGCGACGCTCGGCAACACCTGCAAACCGGAGATCAACGGCCCGAAAGCGATCCGCAGCGGCTTGACCTGGGCCAGCAGCAGGCCCAGGGCGGTTCCGATCACGGCGCTGACCAGGAATCCGATCAACCCGCGTTGCACCGAGGTCCAAACCGCTTCTTGCAGGGTCCCTTGCGCCCAGAGCTGACCGAAAGTACCGGCCACATCGAGCGGTCCGGGCACCACATCGGCGCGTTTGCCGCTGATCAGCACGTAGACCTGCCAAATGCCGATTAGGACCAACACCGCGGCCAGCGGCGCGATGATCCGGATCAAGGTCTTCTTGAGGTTTTTTTGCTGCGCAGTGTCGGTCTGGAGTTTGTCCAGGCCCTCGAGCTCGGCTTCTTTTCCACCGTTCGGCTGCGCTTCAGCGGGCCCGGCTGCCGATTGCGCGGGATCAGTCAGCGTATTAGACATGCCGGCTGATCTCCTGGCGCAGTGCGGCGGTCATCTCGTCGGCCAGCAGCGCAGCCTGCTCCGGCTGCTTCTGCGCGTCGTCGATCCGCCATTCCCGGATCACTTTGCCCGGGCGGGAGGAAAGCAGCAGAACCCGCTGGCCCAACCGGACCGCTTCCCGGACGTTGTGAGTGACGAAAACGATGGTGCGGCCGGTGTGCCGCCAAATCCGGGTGAGCTCTTCGTGCAGCAAATCCCGGGTGATCGCATCCAGGGCCGCAAAGGGCTCGTCCATCAACAGGACGTGCTTGTCCTGGGCCAGCGAACGGGCCAAGGCGACGCGTTGCCGCATGCCGCCGGAGAGTTCGTGCGGACGCTTCTTGCCGGCATGCTGCAGGTGCACCAGGGCCAAGAGCGCTTCGGCTCTCGTTTTGCGTTCGGCTTTGGGCACTCCCCGGAGCTCCAAAGCCAGTTCGACGTTGCCTTGCGCGGTCAGCCAGGGGAACAGGTTCGCGTCCTGGAACATGAAGGCGACGCCGTCGGAGGGGATCTCCATGGCACCCTTGCTCGGCGCCTCCAGGCCGGCGATCAGGTTGAGCAGCGTCGATTTCCCGCAGCCCGAGGCACCCAGCAAGGCCACGAATTCGCCCTGCCCAATGGTCAGATCGACGTCTTCCAACACCGTGTTCTGGGATTGGCCGCTGCCGAAGGTTTTGCCGAGCCCGTCCAAGACCACGACCGGCCGCGGCGCTGGCTGGTGCCCCGCCGTCGTCGGTTCCGGCGCCGTCGGGGGTTCCGGGGCCAGGGGTTCTGTGGCAGTGGAGGTCACAGTCATTCCTCAACGCTAGGGTTGCGGGCCTGCCCGCTCAATAATCCGGCAACGCGGAGTCATCGGGGTTCATCGGAGGTCACATTCCGCGGACCGGGCCGACTCAAAACCGGCACTTTATGAAGCCATCTGCCGGCGATTTCAGGGTTCTCACGCAACTCAATGCCCATAAAGCAACGGTTTTGCGCGGGGTTTTCAGCTCTGGCCGAGGCTTCCGGCGCTGATCGCCGGTTTGTTCCGTTCTTTGAGCACCTCGTTGAGCAGCCGCAGGTCGAAGATCCCGTTGAGGTCGGCGTCCTGGGTTACGCCGGCCTTGACGCCATTGGCGAGCAAAGCGGGGTAGCTGGTGGCGATCGGATCCGCGGTGAAGGTCAGGTTGGCCAGGGCCCGCTGCAGGACTTCGTCCGGCAGGGTGGCACCGGCAGCTTGTTTGAGCCCGTCATTGACTGCCTTGATCGCCTGGTCCTGGTTGGCGGCGAGCCAATCCTGGGTGTTCAATTGTGCGCTGAGCAGGGCTTTGACCGCAGCGGGGTGTTCGTTGAGGAAGGTCTTGTTCACGATCAGGATCGTGGTGGGGAATTGGCCGTCTTTCCACAGGTCCTTTTCGTCCACGAGCACCTTGGCGCCGGCTTGGAGAACCAGTCGGGATGCCCAGGGCTCGGGCAACCAGGCGCCGTCCAGCTTGCCTTCTTGGAAGAGTTTGAGGGTTTGCGCGTTGTCCGTGGGGTTGATCGTGACGTCGTTGCCGCCGTTGGTGGAGACTTTCAGTCCGTTGTCCGCGAGCCAATTGCGCAGCGCGACGTCTTGGGTGCCGCCGAGTTGCGGGGTGGCCAGGACTTTGTTTTTCAGGTCCTGGGCATTATTGATTTCCGGCTTGACCACCAGCTGCGCTCCCCCGGAGGCTGCCCCGGCGACAATGCTGATCGACGCGCCTTTGGACTTCACGTAGGAGTTGATCGCCGGGTTCGGGCCCAGGTAGGCGGCGTCGATGGCACCGGCGTTGAGCGCCTCGACCGCGGCCGGGCCGGCGTTGAAGACCTGGGTTTTCAGTTCGGTGTTCTTGAGTTCTTTGGCGTAGAAACCCTGTTGCACGCCGACTACGGGCAGCGCGTGCGTGACGTTCCCGAAGTAGCCGAGCTTGAGCTCTTTGAGCTCGTCGGCGGCCTGGGCCGGTTGGTTGTTGCTGCTGTTGTTATTGCTGTTGGCGGCGATCGTCGCGGTGGCGGCGCCGGCGATGATCACCGCTGCGATGCCGACGGCGATCGAGATTTCCAAGGTGCGGCGCTTTTGGGTCCGGGGTTGCTTCGTTTTTGCTTTATTGTTCCGCGCCGGTTTCTGGCCGGCCACGATCTTGGTGGTCTGGACTTCTTCGGGGGTGTGGTCCGGAGTTTCTGGAGTGTTCGGCATGGTGGCGTCCTTGCTGCGAGTGAGTGGGAGCGGGGTTTCCGCGGGGTTTTGGGTGACTTTGCGCGGGCGCATCAGCGCATTCGACATCGCCGTTCCAGGGCCGCCGCGGAAGCCGCTGCGGGCAAGGTTTTGCTGACCATGCGTCAACGGTAGTTTCGCTTTGGGCCCGGCTCAATGGCACAGAAATAGGGGGTCATTCGGGGTAATCCGAGGTCACATTCCGGGGCTGGTTCTTTGGCAGCTTCTGGGGCTTGGGGTTATCCACAATTTCAGAAAAGGGCTTCATTCTGCGGATTTTGGCGGTTACTGTGGACAACCATAGTCAGGCTCATTGGGGAGCGGGGCGCATTGGGGACTGGTCAGGAGTGACCCTTGGTATTGACGAAGGTTTTCAGATTTACTGCGGTAGCCGGGCTACTGCTCGGGGCGAGTGCATGCACCGGCGCAGGGGGCGCCCCGAGCAGTTCAACCAGTCCACCGAGCGCATCGGCTTCAAGCAGTTCGGCCAGCCCGACGCCGACCGCGGCCTACAAGCCGGCGGACGCCAACGGACCGGCCGAGAACGTGCCCAAACCAGAAAAGCCGGCGTTGGCGGACGAGTTCTCAGAGCAAGGTTTGGATGCGTTCACGAGGTACTGGTACGCGGCGTATAACTACATGCAAGAAACCGGGGATATCTCGTTGGTTCAGGCGGTTACTGAGCAATCATGCGCAAGGTGCAACAACGTTATCTCTAGCGCATCTGACTGGTATAAGAACAAAAACTGGGTCGTTGGAGGGCTCATCACCGTCGACGCGACCAAAGTGTCCTTCGTTAAAGCGTCGAATGGGGCCTACCAGGTACTCATCCAGTACGGCATTGGTGAGGGGCAATACATCAAAGCCGATAAGACTCTGGGCGACAAAATCGACAAGACCGTAGCAAACGGCGATGTCCTAAATGCGGTCCACAATGGAAATCAATGGGTCGTAACAGACATCGGAAAAGCTGGCTAAAGATGATCGCGACAATGCACCAGACCGCCATGCTCAGAATCGCGCTGTCGTTGACTTTTGCATCTGTATTCCTGCTTAGCGCGTCAACTAGCTCACGGGCAGATGGAGACTCCGGCGCGGTGCAATGGAACAAAGACAAAGGGACTTCTACCTTCATTCAAGTCCCCGGAAATGGGGGTTGGACCTCGTCAAATGCCATAACACCCCAAGACTCACAGATCTACAAGTACACCCAGGAGTGCGTCACCGGCGGCCAAGACAACAGCAACTTTGACGGCGCCTACTGTGCAGCAATCTCCGCTTCCCAGTGCACCGATGGTGAGAACGGTCAGATGGTGCAGTGGTACTCAGCCCTTGCCGGATTCGAGCCACCGGCATGGAGGCCTGCTGGCAGCCCGACCTGCGTCTACGACCAGAAACCCGTCGACATCCTGGAACAAATCGCCGCCCAGATCCAAACCGCATTCCAGCAGCAGCCGGTCAACGCTGGCACTCTGGTTTCGCAGCCCGGGCTGGACACCCTCAAGGGTGCGCAGACCAACTTCGTGGTCGAGGCGCTGCCGCAGACGTTCGACATTACGTTGCTCGGGCAAAGAGTCCGAATCAACGCCACCCCGGTTGCCTACACCTTCGACTACGGCGACGGCACCAAGCTCGGCCCAACGGTAGCCGCAGGCATTACGTTGAGCGGTGACAACGTCGGTCAAAAAACCCCGACCTCACATGCCTACCAAGACACCCTCGACTACAACGCGCGAGTCACTACGACCTTCAACGGAACCTACAGCGTCAACGGCAGCCCAGCGGTGGCCATCCCCGGCCAAGGAAACTTCGACACCAACACTGTGACGCTCAGAGTCTGGCGCAGCACCACCAAATGGGTCGACCAAAACTGCCTACAAAACCCCACCGGCTGGGCCTGCCCGGCAGATCAAAATATGAGATAGCCCGAACGATAATGCGCATGCACCTTGCAGGCCAGGAGACCGAACTCAGTTCATGAGCGTCAACATCACCATCCGGAACGTTCCCGACGAAGATAGAGCCGTCTTCGCTTCACGGGCATCTCAATCTGGAAAATCACTGCAGAAATTCCTGACCGGAGAGTTCAACCGTCATGCGTCTACACCAAGCCCGATTGATTTCATCCGAGGTCTCGAACTGCAAGTTGAGCTTGATTGCGACTATCTCACGCATGACGACGTCATGAACGCAAAAGACGCCGACAGGCGTTGAAGCGTCCAGTGATCGATGCCTCAGCCGAAGTTAAATGCCCCAGCACTGACCACAGATAAAAGGCTAGCGTTAGTTGCCGAGCGCTTCAAAAGCGTGCGCTGCCTAGGGAACCCGGCTCCGGCAGCTTAGCTGAACCGATAGACACCGATCTGGTTATTGAACAGCACAGCAACCCCCGATTTCGATCGCGCACTCACTCACACGCTGATCGACAAAATGCTAGACGCTAAGGTTGCTATATGCCGAGGTCATCGTTGGAAGACGACTCATTTGATAGACATCTGAGACAAGAGGCCATGGAGTGGCTTCGTATTCAAACTGAAGGGGGTCACCGACCGCTAAGCAACCACGACCTCAGCAAGTTTGAATTTCGGGGACAACCTTTCCGGCTTAAAGCGACGCAAACCGGCATCTGGAAACCCAGACAGCTGACTGCTGCATTATCGATCGTCACGGTCTATCGGAAGCCTGGAGTAAGCCGTCCGTACGAAGATTCACCTGCAGCGGACGGACTGTACCGTTATGCATGGCGAGGCGAAGACTCTGGACACTCAGATAACAAGGCTCTCCGAACCGCAATGGAACAGCAAAAACCCTTGATTTGGTTTCAGGGAGTAGGCAGTGATCCGTCGGTTTTTCTTCCTATTTTTCCAGTTTTTTTGATCAACGAAGAACCTATGCAGCGACAGTTTGTCGTGGATCTCGTTGATAAATTTGAGCAACCAGATAGCCCCTTAGAAGAGGCCATCAAACGTTACCGCCAGGTGCTGACCAGGCAACGTCTTCACCAGCCAATCTTTCGGTCAATGGTGCTTGCCGCATACCAGTCTCGCTGCGCAGTCTGCTCGCTCAAACAGGCTTCCCTTCTCGATGCAGCCCATATAATCCCGGACAATGAAGCCGATGGCATCGCCTCGGTAAGTAACGGACTCGCGCTTTGCAAGCTCCACCACGCAGCCTTTGATAATCAGATTCTTGGAATCACGCCAGACTATGTGGTCAGAATTCGGGAAGAGATTCTCCACGAAGCCGGTGGTTCGATGCTCCGATTTGGACTCCAAAACTATGAAGGACAGAAGCTCCTGACGATCCCCAAGTCGACACACAAAAGGCCTGACCAACAACTCTTGCATCGAGCCTATGAAAAGTTCTTGAGCGCACAATCAAGCTAGGAACCCCTAAATCACATACCGCTCATCTTCGGAATCCCCGGGGTGCTCGCCGACCATCCCGGCGGCCAGCGTGTTCCCGTCCACCGGGTCGATCACCAGGAACGCCCCGGTCCGGCGATGCGCGGCATACGGTTCCAGGGGCAGCGCCGAAGCCAGCCGCAGCTGCACCGAGCCGATGTCGTTCAGTTCCAGCGAGGAGGCCGGCTCGAGCTCGAACGAATCCAGGTCCAACTTCCCGTTGATCGCCCGCACCAACGCCTGGACCGTGCGGGTTCCATGCTTGACCAGGACCCGAGACCCTTCGCGCAACGGTTTCGGCGAAAGCCAGCTCAATGACGAGTACAAATCCTGCGAAGGTTCCCGCACCGTGCCGGCCGCTGCGATCAATTCACCGCGCGCCACATCCAATTCGTCAGCCAACCGCAGCACCACGGACTGCGGCGCAGCCGCCGAAGCCAAAGCAACCCCGCCGGGCCCGTCGATCCCCGCCACCGTGGTTGACCGACCGGTCGGCAACAAGGTCACCGCGTCGCCCACGGCCACAGACCCAGAAGCAATCTGCCCGGCATAGCCGCGGTAATCCCGGAATTCGTCCGCGGACAAGCCCGGGGCAAGCCCGCCCTGCGGCCGCAACACCAACTGAACCGGGAACCGGAACGGCTCCGCACTGTCGGTCAGACCAGTAGAACCGGTCGAATCTGACGCAGCCGCCGCTGACTCCGCATCATCGGTCGACGGCAAGGATTCCAGCACCCCCAGCAACGACGGGCCGGAGTACCAAGGCGTCCGCGCGGAGACTGAAACCACATTGTCGCCCGCCAGCGCAGATACCGGCACCACCACGGGCACCGCCAGGCCAATCGACTCGGCAACCGCAGCAACATCGGCAGCAATCTCCGTGAAAACCGACTCGGAAAACCCGACCAAATCGATCTTGTTCACCGCCACCACGACATGCGGCACACGCAACAAATGCAGCACCGACAGATGCCGCCGGGTCTGCTCCAGCACGCCCTTGCGCGCATCGATCAACACCACCACGGCATCCGCTGTGGAAGCCCCGGTCACCGTGTTCTTCGTGTACTGCACGTGCCCTGGGCAGTCCGCCAAAATGAACGACCGACGATTGGTCGCGAAATACCGGTACGCCACATCGATCGTGATGCCCTGCTCCCGTTCGGCCCGCAGCCCGTCGGTCAGCAGCGCCAAATCGATACCACCAGAAGCCCCGCCGAAGCCGCGCTCCGCGGAGGTTCGCGCCACCGCGTCCAAAGTGTCCGCCAGGATCGCTTTCGAGTCGTGCAGCAGCCGGCCCACCAAGGTAGATTTGCCGTCGTCCACGGACCCGGCAGTGGCGAAACGGAACAGCGTGGAGGCACCCAGTTCGGTAACCGCAATGCTCATCAGAAGTACCCGTCCTTTTTGCGGTCTTCCATCGCCGCTTCGGAAATCCGGTCGTCCGCCCGGGTGGCCCCGCGCTCGGTCAGCGTCGAAGCAGCGACTTCGACGACGACGTCGGCCACCGACGCGGCCGAGGACAGCACCGCTCCGGTGCAGGACATGTCCCCCACAGTCCGGTAACGCACGGTTTTGGCCACCACGGGTTCCGAAGCGCGCGGCTCCGAATACGGTCCGACCGCCATCCACATGCCGTCGCGCTCGAACACCTCCCGCTCGTGCGCGTAGTAAATCGAAGGCAGTTCAATGCCTTCGCGCTCGATGTAGCGCCAGATGTCCAGCTCGGTCCAATTCGAAATCGGGAATGCCCGCACGTGCTGGCCCACGGTATGCCGGCCGTTGTAGAGATTCCACAACTCCGGCCGCTGATTGCGCGGATCCCACTGCCCGAACTCATCGCGCAGCGACAAGATCCGCTCCTTTGCCCGGGCCTTGTCCTCGTCGCGCCGACCGCCGCCGAACACGGCGTCGAACTTCTCCGCAGCGATCGCGCCCAATAATGGCGCAGTCTGCAGCGGGTTCCGCGTACCATCGGCCCGCTCGGCCAACTCTCCGCGATCGAGGTACTCCTGCACGCTGCCGACCACCAGACGCAGTCCTAAGCGCTCCACGGTCCGGTCCCGGAAGTCCAGCACCTCCGGGAAATTGTGCCCGGTATCCACGTGCAACACCGGGAACGGCACCCGTCCCGGCCAAAACGCCTTGGTCGCCAGGTGCAGCATCACCACGGAGTCCTTGCCGCCGGAAAACAACATCGCCGGCCGCTCGAACTCCGCCACGACCTCGCGCAAGATGTGGATCGATTCGGATTCGAGCACGTCCAGACTCGAAAGCCGTGCGGCCTCGGGTAGGGGGCGCGTGCCCGCTCCGCGATGCCCGCCACGCCGCGCGCCCCCATGCCCGACGCCGACGACCGGGATGGTCTCCGTGCTCATATGTGGATCCCGCATTCTGTTTTGTCGAAGCCGGCCCAGCGGCCGGCCCGCGGATCTTCGCCGACGGCGACCGGCCGGGTGCACGGCGCGCAACCGATGGACAGGAACCCCCGGGACATCAAGGGATTGACCGGAATCAGATGCTGTTCGGCGTAGGAGACCAAGGCATCCAGGCTCCATGCGGCCATTGGATTCACCTTGACCAGACCATGGACCGAGTCCCAGGTGACCAACGGCGTATTGGTCCGGGTAGGCGCTTCGTCACGGCGGACGCCGGTGAACCAGACTTCGTACCCGGAGAGCGCCTTTTTCAACGGGTCCATTTTGCGCAACTGGCAGCATTGCGCCGGGTTCCGCGCGAACAGGTCTTTGCCGTGCGCGGCTTCCTGTTCGGCAACGGTCTGTTCGGGCAGCACATCGACGATGTTCACCCGCAAGTTCTCGGCGACCTCGCGCCGAGTGTCATGGGTCTCCGGGAAGTGGTAGCCGGTCTCCAAAAACAGCACGTCGACGTCGGGCAGCTGGTCCGCGACCAGGGCCGGCAGCACGGCGTCGGCCATGGAACAGGCGACGGCGACCGCGGGCAGCGCGAAGTTCTCGGCCACCCAGCCGATCACTTCCGACGTCGGGGCATCCCAACCGAGCCGATCGGCGCCCGATGCCGCCAAAGCCTGCAAATCTTCCTGGGACCTCAGTGCAGTACTCACTTCAACACTTCCTCATCCGACCGATGCGCCCATTCGGCGAAGGTCTCGCCCTCGGAACGGGTTGAAACGAAGGTCCGGACTACGCGTTCCACGTAATCCGGCAGATCTTCCACCGTGACCTTCAGGCCGCGGATGGTCCGGCCCAGCCCGGCCTCTTCCCGATTCGCCGAGGCCAGACCGCCGCCCAAATGCACCTGGAAACCAGGGGTCGGGTCGCCGCCCGGGGTCGGCAGCATCATCCCTTTGAGGCCGATGTCCGCGGTTTGGATCCGGGCGCACGAGTTCGGGCAGCCGTTGATGTGCAGCGCGATCGGGTCCACCAGCTCCCCCGATGCCACCAAATCCGCCAAGCGTTTTTCCAACTCGGCGATCGCCGTCGCAGCGGTCACTTTGGTCTCCACGATGGCCAATTTGCAGTACTCGATTCCGGTGCAGGCAATCGTGCTGCGCCGGAAGATCGACGGCTTGGCGGTCAGACCGAGCGGCTCCAGACCGGCAACCAATGAATCCACTTGATCCCCCGGCACATCCAGAATCACCAGTTTCTGATGCGGCGTGGTCCGCAACCGCAACGAGCCGTGAGATTCAATGAGCGATGCCAAGGCCAGCAACTTGTCACCGGAAACCCGGCCCACCGTCGGTGCCACGCCGATGTAGAACCGGCCGTCCTTCTGTTCGTGCACGCCGACGTGGTCCCCGGGCGAGCTCGGCTTCGGCGCTGCCGGTCCGTCCGGCAGGGCATAGCCGAGGTACTCGGTTTCCAAAACCGTACGGAACTTCTCCGGCCCCCAGTCATTCATCAGGAACTTCAAGCGTGCTTTGGTCCGCATCCGCCGGTAACCGTAGTCCCGGAAGATGCTGGTCACGCCCAGCCACACCTCCGGCGCTACCTCGGGCGAAACGAAAACCCCCAAGCGCTCAGCCAAGCGAGCGCTCGTGGACAAACCGCCGCCCACCCAGAGGTCGTAGCCGGCGCCCAATTCCGGGTGCACCACGCCGACCAGGGCAAAGTCGTTGATCTCGTGCACGACGTCTTGCGAGGGATGTCCGGTGATCGCGGTCTTGTACTTGCGCGGCAGATTCGCCAGCTCCGGATCACCGATGAACCGCTCCGCGAGCGCATTGATCAACGGCGTCGGATCGATGATCTCGTCTTTCGCGATACCGGCCACCGGCGAGCCCAGAATCACCCGCGGCACATCGCCGCAGGCCTCGGTCGTGGACAGCCCCACGGCTTCCAGGCGCCGCCAGATCTCCGGCACGTCCTCGACCCGGATCCAGTGCAATTGGATGTTCTGCCGGTCGGTCAGATCCGCGGACCCCCGGGCGAAATCAACCGAAATCTGCGCAATCACCCGCAACTGCTCGGTGCTCAGTGCGCCGCCGTCGATCCGGACCCGGAGCATGAAGTACTTGTCTTCGAGCTCATGCGGTTCCAGGGTCGCGGTCTTGCCGCCGTCGATTCCGGGCTTGCGCTGGGTGTACAGGCCATACCAGCGGAACCTGCCATGCAGATCGGTGCCGTCGATCGAGTCGAATCCCTGCTTCGAATAGACCTGTTCGATCCGCTCTCGCACATTGAGCCCGCCGTCTTCCTGTTTCCAGGTTTCATTGGCGTTCAACGGCTCGGTACCGTCCACTTTCCATTGCCCGTGCGGCTTGGCCGCAGGACGGGATGGCCGCTCGGGGCGGGCTGACCCTTCTGATCGATTCGAAGTGTCGGTGGCGGTCTGCGTCATATCTTGAGGGTAGGCGCGCGGCTCCGGGCCACCCGAACCCCGGTGACACGCGAGGTCACGCGCGGAAACACTTCGTCACACACCCTGTCAGCAAAGCGACGACGGCGTTCGGATCCGATGCTGCGCCGGCCCGTTGAGCCCTATACGAACCTCGTCCGCGCTGGTAACGTTTCCAGCTAATCAGGGCGAATTCACAGCTGCTCCATGAGTTACGCCAATGAAACGAACCGGGGACGCCGCGTGGCTGCGACTCGTGAAGGAGACAGATGGAACTCGGAAAATCCACCGCCCGCAGCAGTCTCGCCATCCTCGCCGCTTTGGCCCTGACCTTCGCCGCCGGCAGCACGCCGGCGCTTGCCGACGTCGGACTCCAGGAACAGACCAGCCAGGAGTCCTCAGCCCGGACGTCGGACGATCCAGGGCAGAGCAGCCCGACGGCGGAGGCCGACGCGGCTGCCGGCTGGGACGGCGTGACCCCGCAACAGCCGGTGTTCAGCAATGGCGAGGCCCAACCGGTCTACAAAGGCCATCCCCTGGTCAGGGATGAGGTTTGGATCCCGGTTCCGGGCATCGACACCGACCGGGACGGCAAGGACGACGAAATCCGGGCCACGGTCTACCGGCCCAAAGACACCGATCTGGGCCAGGACAGCATCAAAGTTCCTTCGGTAGTCCGGATGAGCCCCTACAACGGCGGCTTCAATACCGAATACTTCCTGCATGACATGAAACAAAACCCCTGGGACCCCAGCCAGCCGATCCCGGTAGGCGGCATCGGCACGATCAAGGACAGTTCCGGCCGGCCTTCCAACAACCGCCCCAACAGCAGCTTCTACACGGATCGCGGATTCGCCTTCGTCTCGGTGGACGCTTTGGGCACCAATGAATCCACCGGCTGCCCGACCATGCTGGACGGCAATGAAGCCGCCTCCACCAAGGCCGTGGTGGATTGGCTGGCCGGACGCACCGTGGCCCGCGACACCGCGGGCAACGAAGCCCGCAGCACCGCCTGGTCCACGGGAAAAATCGGCATGACCGGCGTCTCCTACGACGGCACCCTGCCGATCCTGGCCTCCACCACCGGAGTGCCGGGCCTGGAAGCCGTGGTGCCGATTTCGGCACTCAGCAACTTCTACGATTACTACCGGGTCGGCGGCGCCGTCGTCGAACCTGCGGGGTACCCCGGCGAAGACCTGGACAACTACGTCTCAGCGCTGCTGAGCACCGAAAAACTGCAGGCTGCCTGCCAGTATCTTGCCGAGGACTACGCGAAAAGGCAGGACCGCGCCACCGGCCAATACAGTGCTTTCTGGGCCGAACGGAACTTCTTGGACAAAGCGGACCAGGTGAAAGCGCCAACCCTGCTGGCCGCGGGCCTCTCCGACTGGAACGTCCGATTGGACCAATCCACCAAGTGGTACCAAGCGCTGAAGGCGCGAAATGTGCCGGTGAAACTGGTGCTGCACCAGTACGGGCACCAGACCCCGCCGTCGTCCGGCGACTTCTCCTGGACCTCGCTGATCAACAAATGGTTCTCGCACTATCTGTTCGGCGTGGCCAACGGCGTGGAGAACACTTCGGAAGTCAGCATCCAGAATGCGGACCCGGGGAAGGCCGCAAAAGACAAGACCTGGCAGTACCAGCCGTCCTGGCCGTTGCGCGGCAGCGGGACGACCGAGCTGACCCTCCGGCCGGGTTCCACCGGCAAGAGCGGCCTGGTCGCGTTCAATCCGGCGCCCCAACCAGGCGCACTGCCCAGCGGGCCGGAGGCGATCCAGACGCTGACCGACGATGCGAAGACTTCGCAGCAGGATTTGGCCGCGAAACCTTCGGCCGGGCGTTTGCTCTACGCCTCCAACCCGGCCAAAGCGGACATCCGGCTCAGCGGTTTCGCCACCGCCAAACTGAATCTGAGCTTCAGCGGCGTGGCTCCGAACCTGTCGTTGCAGCTTTTGGACCGGGGCCCCGATGGCAAAGCGAAGGTCGTCACCCGGGCCTGGCGGGATCCGCAGAACCGAGATTCGCTCACCAGCTCCGCGGCGGTCGTACCCGGAACCTTCTACGCCATGGAGCTGCCATTCATCTCGACCGAATACTTGCTCGCCAAGGACCACACCTTGGAACTGATGGTTTATGCAACCGATATCGACGGGCAGAACTGCACCACGCTCTGCCTGCAATCGGGCATCAAAACCTCGATCGATCTGAGCAAGAGCACCGTGTCAGTCCCCTTCGTCGGTGGCAGTGCGCAGGCTTTCGCAACGTTCGGCTCCGAGGTTCCGCCGACGCCGGTGGTCACCCCGACCGAAACTCCGGTGACCCCGACTACCGGCCCACCGACCGGACAACCGACCACCCCCACGGTGGCGCCGCAGACCGGCCAGACCGGCAACCCGGTGCGCACGGTGGCTTCGGCGCAACCAGGCCAGACCATCGAGATCAAGGTGGCAGCCGTCGGAGCCGGGCAGGAATTGGATACCTGGTTGTTCAGCGATCCGTTCTTCCTCGGCAGGAACACTGCCTCGGCGCAAGGCAGCTACCAGGTCACCATCCCGGCAGAAGTGCCGGTCGGAAAGCACACCATCGGGGTCTATCTGCCGGACGGGACGCTCTTCGGCTCCACCAGCCTGAGCATTGTCGACGGACTCGGAGCGGATACCGGACAGACTTTGGCCGAAACCGGGATCGAGTCCGTCCCGGGTGCACTGCTGACCAGCGGCGGAGCACTGGCCCTGGGCTTGCTGCTGCTCGGCGCCGCCGTGCCCCGGAAGCGCCGTCACTAGTCGGCTACTCGACCAGCTTCCCGGCCACCGAATCATCGGCCGTGGCATAGGCCAGATCGCGGAACGACTCCGGTGCTGCTTTCGCCGGCTCGAAGACGACGCCCTCGTGCTTGCTCCACACCATGTTGCCGCGCAGCGCGTCGTCCTGCTCCGGGAAGTCTTCCCGGTTGTGGCAGCCTCTGGTCTCGCGGCGTTCCAGCGCGCATTCCAGGGTAGCCCGGGCGGCGAGCACCGAACCGAGCAGGTCGAAGGCGTGCGCCAGGTCGTCGAATCCGGCGATGTCCGGGTATGCAGTCACCTCGGGCAAGCGCGCTTCCAGTTCCGCGAGTTTGGCCAGGCCTTCGCGCAATCCGGCTTCACTGCGCACCACACCTGCGTGCTCGGTCATCAAATCGCGGATCGCGCGCTGCAGCCGGCGCGGGTTCTCCTTGCCCCCGCCGCTGAGCAGCCCTTGCATTTCCGCCCGGGCCGCGGCAACGGCTTCCGGATCACGGCGCACTGAACCACGTTGCCGGGAGTACTCGGCGACTTCTTCACCGACGATCCGTCCGTAGACCATCAGCTCGATGAGCGAGTTGCCGCCCAACCGGTTGGCCCCGTGCAGACCGCTGGAGGCCTCGCCGATCGCGTAAAGCCCTTCGACCCCGGTGCCGTGGTCTTCGGGCCGGACCCAGACCCCGCCCATCGAGTAGTGCGCAGTCGGTGCCACTTCGATCGGGCTTTCGGTGATGTCCAGCATCTGCAGGTCCACCAAGTTCCGGTAGAGCCGTGGCAGTTTGGCCCGGATCTGCTCTTTCGGCAGGTGCGAAACGTCCAGGTATACGCCTCCTTTTTCAGTGCCCCGGCCTTCGGCGATCTCGGTGTAGTTCGCGAGCGCCACCCGGTCCCGGGTGGACAGCTCCATCCGTTGCGGGTCGTAGCGCTCCATGAACCGCTCGCCCAAGGCGTTGCGCAAGACCCCGCCTTCTCCGCGGGCGGCCTCGGAGACCAGGGTCCCGGCGGCGTCGTCCGGCTCGATCAGACCCGAGGGGTGGAACTGGACCAGTTCCGCATCCCGGATCTTCCCGCCGGCGAGCGCGGCCAAGCGGAACGAATCCCCGGTGTTCTCGTCCCGCCGGGAGGAGGTGTAACGCCAGATCCGGGTATGCCCGCCGGCCGCCAGAATCACCGCATCGGCGTGGATCACCACCGGGGTGCCGTCCACGACGTCGAAGCCGTAGGCGCCGAAAACCACCCCGTCGCTCTCCAGGATCCGGGTGATGTAGATGGTGTCCACGATCTCGACGCCGACGGCGGTGGCCCGGCTGACCAGGGTGCGTTGCATTTCCAGCCCGGTGTAGTCGCCGGCGAAACAGGTGCGGCGGTAGGTGTGCGCGCCGAAGAACCGTTGGCTCAACCGGCCGTCGGCCTCTCGGGCGAAGGGCATCCCCCAGCGTTCCAGATCTTCGATCCCGCGCGCGGCGTTGCGGGCCACGATCTCGATGATCTCAGGGTCGGCCAGGAAGTAGGATTCCCGGAGCGTGTCCGCAGCATGCTGCTGCCAACTGTCTTCGGGGTCGATGGTGCCCAATGCCGCGTTGATTCCGCCGGCGGCCAGCGTGGTGTGCGCATCGTGCTTGCGCCGTTTGCCGACCGCGAGCACCTGCACCCCGCGTTCCGCCAGTTCGATCGAGGCCCGGAGCCCGGCGCCGCCGGTGCCGATGACCAAGACGTTGGTAGCCAATTGCCGTTCGGTGCTGCTCCCTGTGTTCATGTCTTCCATGCTAGAAATTCCGCCACGATTACTCCAATGAATTGTTCGAGTCGTTACGATGCCATTATGCTATTGACATGAATTTGGAACAGCTACAGAGCTTCGTCGAAGTCGCCCGCTTGGGCCACTTCACCCGAGCTGCAGAGCAGTTGCATCTCGCCCAACCGTCCTTGAGCCGGCAGATCGCCACTTTGGAGCACGACCTCGGCGCCGAACTCTTCCACCGGGCACGTGGGCACATCCGGCTCACCGCTGCCGGCGAGACGCTGTTGCCGCTGGCCCGCCGGATGCTCGCCGATGCGGATTCGGCGCGGCGGAAAATGGCCGAGCTCTCCGGCCTGCAACGCGGCCGGGTCCGGCTCGGCGCGACACCCACCCTGTGCATCAGCCTGGTCGCCGAAGTGCTCAGCGCCTTCCGGGCCGCGCACCCGGGCATCGACCTGCACATCGTCGAGCGCGGCTCCCGCGGCCTGGTCGAAGAGTTGGCCGGCGGCGCCCTCGATATGGCGATCATCACGGCCACGGACGGCCTGGCGGCGGTCGCCGGCAGCCTGCAGCACACGCCGTTGCTGGCCGAAGAGCTCGTCGTGGTGTCGTCGGCCGCGAATCCCCCGGTCTCCCGGCATCCGGCGATAAACTTGGCGGAATTGTCGAAGCTGCCGCTCGTGGCCTTCCACGAGAGCTACGACTTGCGGGTGACCACCGATGCCGCCTTCCGGGCCGCCGGTCTGGAACCTACCGTCGCGGTCGAAGGCGCGGAAATGGACGCGGTGCTGCGCTTCGTGGAACGCGGACTCGGCGTGGCCGTGGTGCCGGCCATGGTGCTGCTGGACCGGCCCAGCCTGCGTTCGGTGCGGCTCGCCGAATCCCCCGCTGCGGCTCTGGCCGGGCCGCTTTCAGCCGAGCCGCAGTTGCTGCGCACCATCAGCTTGGCGCACCGCTCCGATGTGAATCCCACACCGGCCGCGCACGCGATGCAGGCGATGATCATCTCGGTGGCCGATGAGCTCACCTCGGACGGCAGCGCACTCGCCCGGTGGGTGACCCGGGTCTGAGCCCGGCTCAGGGCGCCTTGAGCACTTTGTAGACCTTGACCGCCGCTCCGCCTTTGCTTTTCCGTTCGCCGAACTGAACGTAGATCCCCGGTTCAGAGTGCTCGGACAGCGGCTCCGCGCTCTGCCCGCTGAGCAGCTTCTCCACGGCATGGTCCGCCATCACCCGGATCGTCGCGGAGGCGCCGGCGCCGACCACCTGGAGGTTGCCCTTCGACTCCTTCTGGTCGATCCGTTGCGCGGCGATCCATTTGGCCAGCTTCAACAGATCCGGACCGACTGCTACCGCTTCATCCAACTTCGAACCCCAATGCGCGCAATGGAAAGCGAACCGTGCTGTCTCCTCGGTCCACTTTTGCGCGTTCCATTGTTCTTCGAAGGCCTTCGGGTACTTGATCTGCTCGAATTGCGTGTCCACCATCTTCTGCAGGTGTTCGTCGTCTTCGGCGATTTCGATCAAGACATTGGCGAATTTCCGGTTGGTTTGCAGAGCTTCCAGCGCAGCCTTCCCTTCGAGCACAACCCCACGCTCGACGTCGACGAAGAGCCAGGAATCACCCGGCGCCTTCGCTGCGCCGTCGTTGGTGAACCCGGCTTCCATGAGCTCTTGCCGCAATTGCGGGTCGGCTTTGAAATAGCCCTGCACCAATTTGGGCAGCGTCGACAAGGCGCTCCAGCCCCGCCCCCAGGTGAACCGTTGGTTGTCGTATGTGTTGATGGCAGCCGAAGAACCCTCGGCGGCGAGCTCTTTCCAAATCGCCGCCTTGAGCGAGCCTTCGACCGTTTTCGTGGGATTCGGTTCGGCTTTCCCGGAACCGCCGTACTCGAGGCCGGCTTTGTCTTTGTTCGGGCCGGAGGAGATCTTGTGGTCTTTCAGGCGGTTTCCGGCGGCGGAAGCGGATTCGCGCCGCGTCCGGATGTATCCGATCTGCTCTTGCTGCTGCGCTTTTTGCTCGTCGGTCAGCGCCGCACCGCTCTTGCCCAACCGCGGCAGACCGGCGATCGGATCGTCCCACGAGCTCAGGCCGATGAACGATTTGATCTCCCGGGCCTGCTCCGGCGGCAATCCCTCGTAATCGGCATCGGCGATCCCCTTGGGCGCGCTGATCGCCCGGAAAATCAGGGCAAGCCGCGGCGAGGCCGACGCCTGCCCGGCGATCAGCCATTGGTACGGCGCCCGATTGGGCGATTCCGCCGAACCGGTGGAGCGCAGAATCTGCAGGACCGAGAAGACGAATCTGGCCGAACGGTTCTCCAACCGCTGCAGCGCCGCCTCGATTCCTGCGGCACCGACCGCCGCTGCGGATTTCTGCCGGTCGTAATCCTCGCCGAGCTTGCCGGCGACCTCTCCGGGAACGGCCAGCGCGTCGGCGATTTGGGCCATCGTCTTGGCGGCCAGGTCGTAGCCATGCTTGACGGAGCCGATGAATCCGCTGTCTTCTTTGGCTTCCCGGCTGACCACCGGCGCGGCCAGCACCTGACTCACCGCGCGGTTTCCGGCGGTCCGTTGCAAAGCAAGCCAGGATGCGCCCTGGGCGGGCCCGGGGTTTCCAGCTCCAGGGTGCCGTTGTTGGGCCGGACCATCCTGTTTCCCCTGCTGTGACCTCACCTCTCGAGGTTAGCCAGCAATCCGCCGTCCCGGCCCCTGGCAAAGTGCAGCACCCGGGACACCGCGGGCTTCCCCAAGGGGCAAGGCGCTCAGAAAGCCAGCACCGCGGCGTCGTAGCGGTCCAGTGCGATCTGTGCCAGCACCGGGTCCGGCAGCAGCGCCGCAGTGACCAGATCTGCCCCGGCCTTGGCCAGTTGGTCGTGGAAGAATCCCGGTGCCAGCAAGTAGGCGGCCACCGCGACCCGCCGGGTCTGCCCGCGCAGGAGTCCGACCGCGGCCGGCACCCTGGGCTCCGCGCCGGCGCCATAACCGGCCAGGACCGGTTGCGGAATCATCCCGGCCAGCTGCTCCGCCAGCTGTTCCACGGCCCGGGCCGCAGTCGGCTTGGACGATCCGGCGGCGGCCAGCACCACCCCCCATTCCGGGCCGAGCGGGCCGAGCCGTTCCGCCAGCAGGCGTGCCAACCGTGGATCCGGCCCCAAGGGCGTAGCCGCCACCGTCCGTTCCCGGGAAGCCACCGCCTGTGCGATGTCCACTTCCACGTGATAACCCACGGAGAGCAGCAGCGGCACCACTACCGCGGGCGCGCCTTCCGGCAAAGCCGCAACCACCTCCGGCAAGGCCGGGTCCTGCACGTCGACATAGGCTTCGCGCACGTCCAGGCCCGGGCGCAGGGCCGCGATCTGCTTCCGCAAGTGGTCGATTTCGGCCCGCCCGGAACGGTTGTCAGTGCCGTGCGAGCAGGCAACGAGGATCGGCGCAGTCATGCAGGAAGTGTAATCTGCTCCGGTGAGCATCGAAATTCTGCCCGACCTGCTCGGCGTCTTCTTCTTCGCGGTCTCCGGATCGCTGCTGGCCGGTCGCAAAGGCTTCGACCTGATCGGCTCATTGCTCCTGGGCTCCCTGGTCGGACTCGGCGGCGGCGTGGTCCGCGACCTGGTCCTGGGCCAGAGTCCGGCGGCTTTTTCGACTCCGGTGTACCTAGTCGCGCCGGTGCTCGCCGCCTTGCTGGTGTATTTCCTGTACTCCTCGGTCGAACGGATCGGCAGATTGCTGACCGTCTTCGATGCCGCCGGACTCGCTTTGTTCTGCATCACCGGCACCGCCAAAGCGCTCGACTCCGGCATGAATCCAGTGGCCTCGGTATTACTCGGTGTGACCACCGCGGTCGGCGGCGGGCTGCTGCGCGACGTCGTCGCGAACGAAGTCCCACGGCTCTTCAGTTCGCACGACATCTATGCGATTCCGGCCTTCCTCGGTGCCGCGTTGACCGTGCTCTGCTCGCTCAACGGCGTGCTGAACCTGGGCACCGGGATCGTCATCGCGGTGCTGGTGTTCAGTTTCCGCCTGTTGGCCTGGCACTTCCGCTGGCACGCACCGTTGGCGGTCTGGCGGCGCAGCCCGGAAGCCGGCGCTTGGACCGGCCAATCGAGCGTTTAGCCCGATCCCAGCCCAGCCCGGTCCCAGCCCAGCCCGATTCCAGCTCAGCCCAGGGTGCGGCGCAGGAACTCGATCGCCCGCGGGTAGGCGTCCAACTGGTTTTTGCGCCGGCTGAGTCCATGGCCTTCGTCGGGGTAGACCAGCAATTCGCATTCGCTCCCGTTCGCCCGGACCGCGGCCACCACCTGCTCGGCTTCGCTCAACGGCACTCGGGGGTCGTTGGCGCCGTGGATCACCATGAGCGGCTTGGCCAGATTTTTGATCCTGGGCAGCGGTGAGGCGTCTTCCAGGACCTGCCGGTGGCCCGCCAAGGATCCGTATTCGCGCTCCCGGTAGGCCCTGCGGTAGGCGGAGGTGTTCTCCATGAAAGTGACCAGCGAGCTCATCCCGACGATGTCCACTCCGGCCGCCCAGTATTCCGGGTGGAAGGTCATTCCGGCCAGCACCATGTAGCCGCCATAGCTGCCGCCGTAGAGCGCCACCCGGGAACCGTCGATGCCCTCGGCCACCAGCCAGGCGTGGATGTCCACCAAGTCCTTGACCGATTCGAGCCGCAGTTCGACGTCGTCCATCGAGATCCAACGCCGGCCGTAGCCGCTGGAACCACGCACATTCGGCACCACCACCGTGTGGCCGGCCAGCACCATCGAGGCATTGCGCGGCAACCATTGGTATAGGCTCGCCGACTCCGGCCCGCCGTGGATGCTCAACACTGCACTGGCATCGCCATCGGTGACGAAGACCGGGATCTGCTCACCGTCCCGGGCCGGAATGCGGACCGTGCGGGCCCGCGGCAGCCGCGCCGCGATCTCCCGGCCCGGCGCCGCAGTGCGTTGCACCGGTCGGATCGGCGCTACGCCGACGGCGTCCGGCAGATCCGCGCTGAACACCTCGTCCGGAAAAGTCGGCGCAGAGAACGTCAAGGCCAACCGGCCGCCGTCGGCGCTGAGCATGCCCCGGGCATAACCTTCCTCCGCGAAAAGCACCGGTGATTCCGGCCCCAGGACCGGCAGGCCGGTTTGCGTGCCGACGTCGCAGACGGAAAGCGTGGTTTTGCCGTCCGCCAGCCGGCTGATCAACGCCCGGCGTCCGGTTCCATCGAGGGCAAGCGAAACATTCACTCCGGGTTCTTCGACGATTCGATGCCAGCTCCGATCGGCGACCCGGAAGAAACCCAGCGACGCGAAGTCGGTTTCGGCATCGTGGCTGGCGAAGAACCCGGAAGAGTCCGCGGTCCAATAGCTGTCGCCGTAGCCTCCGGGCCGGTCCGCCGCGGTGATCTCCGCCCACTGCCCGGCAACGACGTCGAGCAGTCGCAAGACCGTCGAGGCTGGCTGCAGGCTGAGCTCATTGGCGACCAGGAATCTGCCGTCCGGCGAGGCCGAAGCCTGGCGGAACAAGCCGCCACCGGACCAGAGAACGGTTTCCGCGCCGGTGTCCGCATCCCGTCGGATCAGGTCGAAGTCGACGTCGTTGCGCCGGTTGGTCGAGTAGACCAGGCTGTGCGCGTCCAGCGCCACGAGTTGGTAGATGTGTGCCGGATCGTCAATCAACGGGGCCAGTCCAGTGACCGGCAATTGTTCCAAATCCGGGTCGAGCAGGTAGAGCTGGTGGTGCTCGTTGCCATCGAGATCGGAGGAAACGATGAGCTTTCGGCTGCCTGGGAGGTACCGCCCGGTGGCCGCGGAGGCGAAGTCGGTCAGCTGCTGCTGAGAACCATCCGGAAAACTCTCCCACAGTTGGCTGGTGCCGTCGGTGTTGGTTCCGAAAAGCACGGTCCCGTCGTCGGCGACATCCAACGCGGTGGACAGCGGAAGGTTCAGCAGAGTACGGACATCATCGGCCAGGGTGGGCGTTCCGGAAGGCATGGATCCATCCTGCCACCGAAAAATGTGAATGCGGAGCCGCCCCGGCCCGTAGGATGGTGTTGTGAGCGAAATGTTCCTGCAGAAGTTCCGTGATGTCATTCCAAATCTAATCGGCGAGCCGTGGCAGGAAGAAGACGGCCTGACCCCCGACGAGCTGGCTGCCGACCTCTCGCTCGAGATTCCCGTAGTGCTGCGCGAGTTCTACTTGGCCCTGGGCAACAGCGAGCTGATGGAAGCCCACCACTACTTCTGGGATCCGGATGAGTTGGAGATCGAGGACGGCTACTTGCTCTTCCTCGAAGACGAAGAGGAGCTCTACACCTGGGGCTTCCGGGCCGATCAGATCGACGTCCCGGATCCGCTGATTTGGCGTCGCAGCAACGCCAAGGGCAATTGGGTCTGCGAAGAAGGAACCTTCAGCGAGTTCGTCTTCGACTATTTCGATTGGGTGCTCAACGACGACGGGGACGACTGATCCCCAGCTCCCTCCCCCGGTCCAATACCCCGTGGATCTGACTCATCATCCGCTCCGGATGATGCACGACGTCGTCATAAAAATAGCGCAGCACCGGATTCCCCCGGAGGACCGAGGCATTGTCCCGGCGCCGATCCCGTTTGACTCCCCTGGCTTCGAAATGGGTTGCGCCGTCGAGCTCGACGATCAAAAACCCTTCCAGGACGAAATCGACTTCGCCGATGCCGGGGATTTGGACGTGCTGTTCGAAGCCGATCCCGGCTTTGATGAAATGGCTGCGCGCCAACACCTCCAGCACCGAATCGGCTCTGCCGTAGGCCAATGCCAAGACCTTCCGGGCCTTGGCATTGCGTTTGCCGGGCAGGTTCCGATGTAAAAACTCCTGGGCTATCTCACCGCGGCCCACCGCGGACTGCACCATGACCAGGGCTTCGGGCTCGGGCAAACACCGCAAGGCATCGCTGAGTACGTCGGCCAAGGCCGCCACCGGTGCCGTCTGCGCCGACCTGAACCGGCTGGTCCTGTGTGCCACAACGCCGGCATGGTGCACCCCTGGCTTGAGTTGCAGATGCAATTCCCGGTGGTCATGCAACCGCCAGAGCCGGTAATACGATGCGGCCGAAACACAGGTCAGCAGACCATGCCGGTTCGCGGCAGCCAGATACTGCGGATCTGCCTCGGGAATGGCATAGACGCCTTGGGCCGGATTGCGCACAATGCCGGCCGCTACCCCTTTTCGCAGCTCCGCAGCGGTGAATCCGAGTTGCAGCAAAGTCCGCCGTCGGGCGACACCGCCGCGGGACTCCAGAATCCGTACCAGTTCCATGACCGCATTCTGCGCGCCGCAGAGCAGGTTGCGCAGCACCGAGCGAGCCGATGTGGGGAAATCGGCCAGCTCAAAACCGTTGGTTTATGAGTCCTTTTTGACTGTTAGCCCCCGAAAACCCGGAAACCGACGTCCATAAAGCAACGGTTTTGAGTCAGGTCACTGTCCGCCGTGCGCCTCGACGGCCAATTCCTGCCACTGCTCCCAGCCAGCCAATCGGGACGCATAGTCGGCCTTGGCGATGCCTAGCGGCTTATCGCCGAAGAACACCCGCAGCGGCGGCACCTCGGCGTCGACGATCTTCAAGATCGGGCCGCGGGTCGCCGCCGGATCACCTGGCGTCCCGCGCTGGCTCCGCGCCAAAACCACTTGTTCCCGCAGCGCGTCATAGGCCGGCAACGGAGTGGCGTGCCTGGCCGAACTGCCGCTCCAATCGGTGGAGAAGCCACCGGGTTCCACCAAGGTGACCTTGATCCCGAACCCGGCGACTTCCTGGGCCAACGATTGGCTGATTCCCTCGAGCGCCCACTTGGAAGCATGGTAGACGCCGACCAAGGGGAAGGCCGAGATCCCGCCGATCGAGGAGACCTGGATGATGTGGCCGCTGCCTTGTTCCCGCAAATACGGCAGCGCGGCCTGGGTGACCCACAGGGCGCCGAACAGATTGGTCTCGATCTGCGCCCGAACCTCGGCCTCGCTGAGTTCTTCGACGAAGCCGAACTGTCCGAAACCGGCATTGTTGACCACCACGTCCAGCCTGCCGAAGTGCGCTTCGGCCCGGGCGACTGCGGCGAATACCGCCTCCCGATCAGTCACCTCCAGCTGGATCGGCAAAATCAATTCCCCGTACTGCTGGACCAAATCAGCCAAACTCGACGCGTCGCGTGCCGTGGCGGCGACCCGATCTCCGCGGTCCAGGGCCGCTATCGCCCATTCCCGGCCGAAGCCGCGCGAAGTCCCAGTGATGAACCAAACCTTTTGAGTAGTCATAACCACGTCAATCCATTCAGGCAACGATTCATTCCGTACCTCGCTACGGCAAGTAGGCGTCGAAATTTTCCTGTTCGAAAATCTTGCCGTCGCGGAAACGGAAAAACATCGCCAATCGGGCCCGGAGCACATGGCCTGCGGGAAAATCCCCGGCAGGCATCGCCAAGGTGCCGAACCAGTCGGCTTCAACGGCCACCGACTCGCCTTCGGAAATGCTCCTGATGATTTCGAAGTGCTGCAGTGAAATGACTTCGGTGCCACGCTGGAACGCCTCCAGCGCTGCAGCGAGGTCCCGGGTCGCCCCCTGCGGGAACATCGCATTGGGCCATTCGTGTTGCACGAAGTCCGGAGCATAGAAGTCACGGGGATCTTGGGCCTCTTCGATCGCCGAAAGCAACCCTCGGATGTGCGCAAGCTGATCGGTCATGCGCCAAGCATAGAACTAGACTTCGCGGTTCACCACGGCGGCAGCGAAATTCGCCAGAGCCGATTTCACCACGCCGTCCGGCAGCGGCGTCAAGGCAGCCACCGCGTCCTCGGACCATTTCCGGGCGACGGCCCAGGATTCTTCGGTCACCGGGTGCGCGCGCAACGCGGATACCGCCGCGGCCAGCGCCTCGTCCGAGGTCAAATCCCCGTCGACCAGCTCCAGAACCGCAGCTGCGGAGGGATCGGTCACTGCTGCCTTCCGCAGCAGCAGCACCGGCAGCGTCGGCACTCGTTCGCGCAGGTCGGTGCCCGGAGCTTTGCCCGAGGTCTGCTTCATGCCGGTCACGTCGATCACATCGTCGGCGAGTTGGAACGCGACGCCGACCTTTTCGCCGTACTCGACGAGTACGTTCTGCGCCGATTCCGGCACTTGGGCGAAGATCGCACCGAGCTGGCCGGAGGCCGCCACCAAGGATCCGGTTTTGTCCGAAACCACCGAGATGTAATGCTCCACCGGATCTTCATCCGGGCGCGGGCCGACAGTTTCATGCAATTGGCCCAGGCAGAGCCGCTCGAAAGTACGCGCTTGGATGCCCAAAGCCTTGGAACCCAACTCGGAAACCAAAATCGAAGCGCGGGCGAAAATGAGGTCGCCGGTGAGGATCGCTACCGAATTCCCCCAGACTTCGTGGGCGGTCGGCGCGCCGCGGCGGAACGGCGCGGAGTCCATCACATCGTCGTGGTACAGCGTTGCCAGATGCGTCAATTCCACCACGACGGCGGCCCGGATC
Source organism: Arthrobacter russicus (assembly GCF_031454135.1). Classification (NCBI taxonomy): domain Bacteria; kingdom Bacillati; phylum Actinomycetota; class Actinomycetes; order Micrococcales; family Micrococcaceae; genus Arthrobacter; species Arthrobacter russicus. The sequence goes on along the minus strand of NZ_JAVDQF010000001.1, from coordinate 2,682,821 downwards.
ACCTCGGCACGGCTCGGATCGCCCAAGTGCGAGGCAAGCAAGACCAGCAGAGGGCGGATCCGTTTCCCGCCGGCTTCGATCAAATGCCGCGACGTGGCATCGGCCAATGGATCCGAGTTCGCGATCGCCTCACGCAGTTGCTTCTCCACTTTGGCCAGGCTCTGATAGATCGCCGGCCCCAATTCCGGGTCGTCGGCGATCTCGGAGAAAGCCGCCGGGAGTTTGATTTCCAGGGCGATCGCGCTGGTCGGCGGGTCGATCTGATGCGAATCGGGCAGGCCGTGGCCAGCGTGCGTCCATTCCGGATTGCCGGCACCTGCAATGTTGCTCACGCTTTAACCCTAACCCGGCCGTTACTGGTTGCCGGAACCAGCCGTTCCAGCAGGTGCGCGACCCGGTCCGAGGTGTCTTGATTCGTCTGATCGGTGAGGTTCGCCATGAGCCGCACCACGAATCGCATCAGCGGCGGCACCGGCATGCCGGTGCGCAGCGCCAGCTTCATGATGTTCGGCTTTCCGATCAATTGCGCGAAATGGCGGCCAAGGGTGAAATGCTTGCCCCATTCAGCCATGATCTGCTGCGCGTACTCGGCCATCGCCGCGTCCAGGGCCACCCGGGATTTCAGTGCCGCGGCCCGCTGCAGCAGCTCCGCTGCGAATCGTCCCGATTCCATGGCATAGGAGATCCCCTCGCCGTTGAACGGGCTCACCATGCCACCGGCGTCGCCGAGCAGCAGCAGTCCCGGTGAATAGTGCGGCGTCCGGTTGAAGCCCATCGGCAAGGCGGCGCCGCGGATTTCACCGACTTGGTTCGATTCGTTGAACCCCCACTCCCCGGGCATCGATCCGGTCCAGTCCCGGAGCACTTGCCGGTAATCCAGACGGCCGAACGAGCTGGAGGAATTCAAAATCCCCAATCCGACGTTGCAGGTCCCATCGCCGACCCCGAAAACCCAGCCGTATCCCGGCAACGGGCCCTTGGGCCCGGCCAGTTCCAACCAGCCCTCCATCCAGTCTTCCTGGTGCCGGGGCGAGGTGAAATAGGTCCGCACCGCCACTCCGAGCGGCCGGTCGTCGCGTTTGGCCAGACCCAGCGACAGTGCGGATCGGCTCGAATTGCCGTCTGCGGAAAGCACGACGTCGGCGGCGAAGTCCAGCTGCTCACCGGTCTTCCGGCCGGTGGCGTCGAGCACCGCGGCCCGGGCTCCGTTGACCCGGCCCGCCTCGTCCACGGTCAGGGAGATCACTGAATGGCCTTCCAGGATTTCCGCACCGGCCGACCGGGCGTGCTCGGCGAGTTCCTGGTCGAAACCCCACCGGGTCCGGATCAATCCGTAATCCGGGAAGTCGCTCAGTTCCGGCCACGGCACCTCGACGCTGCGCCCGAGCGCCACCAGTCGGAGGCCCCGGGTGCGCCGCCACTGCGCTGAGGAATGCGGCAACCCGAGGTGTTGGATCTCGCGCACCGCGCGCGGGGTGAGCCCGTCGCCGCAGACCTTCTCCCGGGGGAAAAAGGTCTTTTCGAGCACCGTGACGTCCAGCCCGGCGGACGCCAGATAATAGGCTGCACTGGCCCCGGCCGGGCCGGCACCGGCAATCAGTACTTTCACAAAGCAGCTTTCTCCGCGCCGGGCTTGTAGCCCCGGTGCAGGGCCACCAGCCCACCGTTGAGGTTCCGGTAGCTGACCTGGGACCAACCGGCACCGCCGATCCACTGGGCCAAGTGGTCTTGGTCCGGCCAGGCCCGGATCGATTCGGCCAGGTAAACGTAAGCGGCCGGGTTCGACGACGATCGCTTCGCAATCGCCGGCAGCGCGCGCATCAGGTATTCGGTGTAGACCGTGCGGAACGGTCCGAACATCGGGTGGGAAAACTCCGCAACCACGAGTTTGCCGCCTGGCTTGGTCACCCGCAGCATCTCGGCAAGCGCCTTTTTGGGTTCATTGACATTGCGCAGGCCGAAGGAAATGGTCACTGCGTCGAACGAGTCGTCCGCGAACGGCAGTGCGGTGGCGTCGCCGGCCACGAAATCGATGTCCGGCCGACGGCGTTTGCCGACCTTGAGCATGCCGAGGGAGAAATCCAGAGCCACCACATCGACCCCGGCGTCCGCGTACGGCTCGCTGGAGGTGCCGGTTCCGGCCGCCACATCGAGTACCCGCTGGCCGGGGCGCGCACCGACGGCGTCGACCACATGACGGCGCCACCGCCGGGTCTGCCCCATGGACAGCACATCGTTCGTGATGTCGTAGTTGGGCGCGACGTCATCGAACATTGCGGCGACTTCGTCCGGACGCTTGTCCAAAGATGCACGGCTCATCGTCCTATTCTCGCAAATCCTGGGCGAGGTGGTGAACACGGTCATTGCGCGACGGGCGGGTACGCTTGGTTCCGTGCTACGCAGTCTGACCGTCCCACTCACGGATGCCGATCTCCCGAAGTCCGCCGACGGGACACTTTCCAGCTTCCTGGTGCCGGAATCGCTGTGCTGGGTACGCCGCGACGAAGGCTTGGTCGGACTCGGAAATGTCAGCGAATTCACAGTTCGCGGACCGGAACGTTTCGCCGAAGCACAGGATTGGTGGGCCGCCCGCACTGCCGAAGCGCAGGTCCAGGACCGCGTGGGCGTCGCCGGAACCGGCCCGGTGGCTTTCGGCAGCTTCGCCTTTTCCAAACTCTCTGGAAAAGACTCCCGACTCATCGTTCCGCGGCTGCTCGTCGGACTCCGCGAAGGCAACGCCTGGCTCACCATGAACAGCCTGCACGACGACGTTTCCGAGGAACAGGCCCGTGCGGAGTTCGCTGCCTGGCTGGCTTCGAATCAGGGTTGCAAGCCCAAGGGCAGTTTCGAGCTGTCCACCGGAGCACTCAGCGAGGCCGAATGGATGGCCGTGGTGGCCGAGGGAATCAAAGCCATCGACGAACGGAGCTTGGAGAAGGTCGTGCTCGCCCGGGACATCGTGGCCCGCAGTTCGGCGCCGATCGACCGCGGCACGGTGCTGCACGCGCTGCTGCGCCGCTATCGGGAATGCTGGACCTACGGAGTCGGCGATTTCGTCGGAGCCACTCCGGAAATGCTGATCAAAGTGGAAGCCGGAGTAGCCCGGGCCCGGGTGTTGGCCGGCACCGTGGACCGGGCCGGAGCCCCGGATGATCCGGGTTATGCCGCACAAATGCTGCTGGACTCCGAGAAGCAACGCCAAGAACACGAATTCGCGGTCCGCTCGCTGATCCGCCAGCTCGCCCCGTTCGCCGCGGACCTGCACTTCCCCACCGAGCCGTTCATCCTGGAGTTGCCGAACGTGTGGCACTTGGCCTCCGATGTGAGTGCCGAATTGGCCGCCGTCGGAAACCACCTGCCGAATTCCCTGGCCCTGGTCGAAGCCCTGCACCCGACCGCGGCGGTCTGCGGCACCCCGCGCACCGAGGCCGGGGCTTTGATCCGGGAACTCGAAAACTTCGACCGTGGCCCCTACGCCGGGCCGGTGGGCTGGCTGGATTCCGCCGGGAACGGCGAATGGGGCATCGGCCTGCGCGGCGCAGTTCTGGAGAACGAATTCCAAGCGCGGTTGTATGCCGGTTGCGGAATCGTCGGCGCCTCCGACCCGGCCGCTGAGCTCGCCGAGACGTGGGCCAAGTTCCGCCCGATGCTGCAGGCCCTGGGCGCACAGGAATAGTCGAGTTTTCTTTAGAGCAACAACTGTTTACAAAATGTGATCTGGATTACTAAGGTATAGTTCTGGCCTGCAACAAGTGACGGCCCGCACGGGGGAAACATGTGGGAGCAGTCATCGGCAGGCTGCAGCACGCACTTTGATCCGAACAGAGGAACTTCATGAAAGTAGCCACTACGGCGATTGCGAAAACCGTCGCAATCCTTGCCGTCGGCGCGCTTGCGTTGACCGGATGCACCTATGAATCCGAAAAACTCGACCGCCCGGTAGGCGGCGCCAGCGCAGCGCCCTTCGACCAGAACTCGGTCAAGCTGGATCCGGCACTGGCCGCACAGCTGCCCGAGCAGATCAAAAACCGCGGCACCCTGATCGTCGGGTCCAATACCGAATACCCGCCGGCAGAGTCGCTGGATTCCAATGGCAATGCCACCGGGTACGACATCGAGATGATCACCGCGATCGCCAAGAAGCTGGGCTTGAAAACCGAAGTGCAGAGCGCTGAATTCACCGGGATCCTGCCCGCACTCGGCCCCAAGTACGACGTCGGCATATCGTCCTTCACGATCACCCAGGAACGCCTGAAGAACGTGAACATGGTGAGTTTCCTCAACGTCGGCACCACCTGGGCGGTGCAGAAGGGGAACCCGCAAAACGTGGATCTGAACAACATCTGCGGATTGTCGATCGGCGTGCAGACCGGCACTACCCAGGAAGACCCCGACCTGAGCGGCCGCAACGCCCAATGCAAAGCAGAAGGCAAAGCCCCCATCGATGTGGTCACGCTGAAGAACCAGACCGACATCACCACCCGCCTGATCAATGGCTCGATCGCGGCCATGACTGCTGACTCGCCGATCACCGGTTACGCGATTGCGCAGACCAACGGCAAGGTGGAAAAGCTCAGCAACGCCTACGACCAGGCTCCGCAAGGAATCGCCGTGGCGAAAAGCGATCTGGCCTTCGCCGAGCTGATCAAAAAGGCGCTGGACGCGCTCAAAGAAGACGGTTCCTACAAGAAAATCTTGGATTCCTGGGGTTCCGGCGATTCCGCCATCGACTCCTTCCAAGTCAACCCGGAGGTCAACTGATGTCCAGCGGACCCGAAACCGCAGCACAGCACACGGTGCCGCAGCGAATCGACCGGATCAAAGCAGTGCCGGTCCGGCACCCCGGACGCTGGATCGGCGTCGTGGTGATTGCCGTGATCGTGGCCTTGATCGGCCAATCGGTCGCCACCAATGAAAACTTCCGCTGGGACATCGTCTGGTTGTACTTGCGCGATGTGAAGATCATCCAGGGTGTGGGCTGGACTTTGCTGCTCACCGTGGCATCCATGGTGCTCGCCATCGTGCTCGCGATCCTGCTCGCCTTCATGCGGCAATCGGACAATCCGATTTTCCGCTGGGTCAGTTGGTTCTGGGTCTGGTTCTTCCGCGGCACCCCGGTCTACACCCAGTTGATCTTCTGGGGCCTTTTCGCGGTGCTGTACCCGAAAATCGCGATCGGCATCCCCTGGGGGCCGGAGCTGTTCAGCTTCAACACCCAGGACTACATCACCGGGTTCCTGGCTGCACTGCTGGGCTTGGGGCTGAACGAATCCGCCTACCTCGCGGAAATCTTCCGGGCCGGCCTGAAGTCGGTGGACAAGGGCCAGATCGAAGCGGCCGAAGCGCTCGGCATCCGCAAGGCCAAAGTCATGTGGCGGATCGTGCTGCCGCAGGCGATGCGGATTATCGTGCCGCCCACCGGCAACGAAACCATCGGCATGCTCAAGACCACCTCGCTGGTGCTCGCGGTGCCGTTCACCTTGGAACTGACCTTCGCCAGCAACGCCTTGGCGAACAAAACCTACCTGCCGATTCCGTTCCTGCTGATCGCCGCGTTCTGGTACTTGCTGATCACCTCGATCCTGATGGTCGGCCAGCACTACATCGAACGCTATTACGGCAAAGGCGTGGACAATCTCTCACCGGCCCCCCTTCGAGCCCCGGAGCAGAACGTATGAGCACCGAAACCACCACCAAGCCTCTGGTCCGCATCGAGGGCGTGCACAAGCTCTACGGCAGCCACCATGTGCTCAAGGGCATCGACATGACGATCAAGCAGGGCGAGGTCTCGGTGCTGATCGGTCCTTCCGGCTCCGGCAAGTCGACGCTGCTGCGCTGCATCAACTTGTTGGAAACCATCGACGCCGGACGGATCCACGTCGGCGACGAACTCATCGGCTACAAAGAGGTCGACGGCAAGCTCCATCACCTCAAAGTCAAAGAGATCGCGGCGCAGCGTTCCGAAATCGGCATGGTGTTCCAACGGTTCAACTTGTTCGGCCACCGGACCGCGGTCGAAAACATCATCGAAGCGCCTACCCAGGTCAAAAAGCAGTCCAAGACGACCGCGAAAAAACGCGCTCTGGAACTGCTGGACCAGGTGGGCCTGGCCGATCATGCCAACCATTACCCCGCGCAGCTCTCCGGCGGCCAGCAGCAACGCGTGGCGATCGCCCGGGCCTTGGCCATGGACCCCGAATTGATGCTCTTCGACGAGCCCACCTCGGCCCTGGACCCGGAACTCGTCGGCGACGTGCTGCAGGTCATGAAGGATCTGGCCAAATCCGGGATGACCATGGTCGTGGTCACGCACGAGATCGGCTTCGCCCGGGAAGTCGGCGACACGCTGACCTTCATGGACGGCGGCGTCGTGGTCGAATCCGGCGATCCGCGCGAAATCATCGCCAACCCGCAACACGAACGCACCAAAGGCTTCCTCAGCCGGGTGCTCTGAGCCCCGGCTCAACCGGCGACGGCGGCGTCCACCGCGGTTTTGACCTGATCATGCAAGCCCCGCAAAGCGGTGCGTTCGGTGCGGATTTCCACTACCGAACGCCCGCGGACCGGGGCTTGCAGCATTTCGACGAGCTCGGCCACGGTCCCGACCAGTCGGTGGTCCACGCCGTAGGCTTCGGCGAGCGCGGACATCCGGACGTCGTGCGGAGTGCCGAAAAAGCGCTCGACGGCGGTTCGGTAGCCTTCCTGGAGTCCCAGCCTGCCGTGTTCCAAGAGGCTGAAAATGCCACCTCCGGAATCGTTCAGCAGCACGATCTGCAAATCCGGAACACGTTCGCCGCGGGGCAGCAACAGCCCGCCCGCATCGTGCAGTAAGGTGAGATCGCCCAGCAACAGCCGACTCGGCTTTCCGCTGCCCAGCGCCAACCCGCTCGCCGTCGAAATCGTACCGTCGATGCCGGCCAGCCCCCGGTTCGCATGCACCCTGGGGCTTTCGGATCTCGGCCGGGCAGCCAGGTCCGCATCCCGGATCGGGTTCGATGAGCCGATCACCAGATGCTCCGGCCGCTTCCAGATCTCCCGGGCCAGCAGCAAGCCGCTGGGTTGTTCGCCCATGGCCTCGCCCAGCACCTCGTCCAGAGCGCTTTCAGCTTGGATTCCGGCCGCCAGCCAAGCCTCCAACCAGCCTTGCGGCCCGGCCCCGGCGAACTCGCCGAGCTCATTCCAGCCGTCGATGATCCGCTCACTCCGCCGGCCGGGTTCGAACCAGGCGACCGGCCGCGGCAGGTAAAGCGCACGCGGCAGATCGCTCCGGTCCAGCAAGGCCGCCACCGGACGGGACAACGTCGGCCGGCCGAACACCACGACCCGTTCCACCAGCGCCTCGAAGTGCGGCAACAGCAACCGGTAGGGGCCGATCGCGTTCGGTCCGAAGCGGGCGTTCGACGAGGGTTCGGCGAGCAACGGCAAGCGGTGGCGTCGTGCGAACAATTCAGCCTGGGGGCCGGCTCCGTGCCCGGCCAGCACCACGGTGCGGTGCTGCCGGCCCGGTTCCAGGTGTTGCGGGATCACGGTTTCCACCGCGCTGCGCACCGGTTGGGGTGCTTTCATCGGCAGATAACCGCTGCCGTCGAGTGCTGGGGTGAGCGGCTCGCGGAAGCCGAAGTTCAGCTGCACCGGGCCGGCCGGCACACCCTGCAAATGGCCCTGGGCGGCATCCAGCCCGGTTTGCACCGCGGCTCGCGGATCGTCGCCGGCCGCCACATCGACGGCGAATCTGACATGCGAGCCGAACAAATCCACTTGGTCCGTGGTCTGGTTCGCGCCGGTGCCCCGGAGTTCTTCCGGGCGGTCTGCGGAAAGCACCAGCAACGGCACGCCTGCGTGGTCGGCTTCCATCACCGCCGGCAGCAGATTGCCCACGGCGGTTCCGGAGGTGGTCAGCACCGCGGTCGGGGCTCCGGAACCCACGGCGAGGCCCAATGCGGTGAACCCGGCACTTCGTTCATCGACCCGGACCACCGCCTCCAGGGCAGCACCGGCCGCGGCCACGGCGTAAACCAAAGGCGCGTTCCGCGAGCCGGGCGACAACACCACCTGCTGCACGCCACCGGCGATCAAGGCGGCAATCGCGCCCCGTGCCGAGTCCATTGAACTGAGTCCAGCCGTCGAAACATTCACGCTTCGAGTCTAGGGCGCTCGGCCGCGCAGATTTTCGCGTTCATACCGAGTCGCCCCCGGCCTTCGCCAGTTACGGACCGCCCCGAAACCGTCAGCACGATCAAGGACCTGGCTCAGATCCAGGCCGAGCTGCTGGACCAACTCGGCCTGGCGGAAGTCACTGTCGTCGGCAATTCCATCGGCGGCTTCATCGCACGAGGCTAGATCCGGGTGCCTTCAAACCCGGCCAGCACCCGGCCCAATCGGGCCCGCCACCAGGCCACCCGGTCCGGAGGTGCGGCGAACCGGTCGAGCAAATCCGCATCGGGCACCGCCTCGCGCACATCGATGGCCCCGTCCTGCGCTGCCAACGGTTGTGCCCAGACATCCGCAGCCAGCAACGATACCGTGCCCAGCCCGCAGGCGTACCGCAACTCCGGCAACGCGGCAGCGAGCGCCAGGCCCGCCCGGATGCCCACCGAGCTGTCCAGGGCGGAACTCACCACCGCGGGCAACCCGGCCCGGGCCACGATCTCCAGGGCGTTGCGCACCCCGCCCAGCGGCGCGCTCTTCACCACGATCAGATCCGCCGCTCCGGCCCGGGCCACCGCCAGCGGGTCGGTCTCTTTGCGGACGCTCTCGTCGGCCGCGATCAACACCGGGATCCGTTCGCCGGCGAGCGCTTCGCGCAGCCGGGCCAAACCGTCGATCCCGGGAACCGGCTGTTCCGCGTATTCCAGACCGAAGTCCGCCAGGCGGCGCAAGGCTTCGAGTGCCTCGAGGTGGCTCCACCCGGCATTCGAGTCAACCCGGAGGGCGGCATCCGGCAGAACCGCGCGGACCGCAGCCACCCGCGCTACGTCCTGCTGCAGATTCTGCCCGGGCTCGGCGACCTTGATTTTGACCGCCGGGACCTGGCCGAACGGCCGCAGCACCTCCGCGACCTGCGCTGCAGCGACCGCGGGAACCGTGGCATTCACCGGGATCCGGTTCCGGACCGGCGTCGGGAAACCCTGCCAGCCCGCTTCGATCGCCGCGCGCAGCCAGCGGCCCGCTTCGGCGTCGTCGTACTCGGTGAACGGCCCGAACTCGGCCCAGCCCGCGGGGCCCTCGAGCAGCATGGTTTCGCGGACCAGGAGGCCGCGGAATTTCACCCGCAGGGGCAACGCGACCACTCTGGAACCGGCCAGAAGTTCATCCAATGCAGGCAAGATCACGTCCCGAGCTTACTCCGCGGAACCGCCTGCCCGGAGTCCCAGCACGTAGGGTTGGGGGATGGGGATTCAGCAATCAGCCGGCAACTCCGGCCCATCGGCACGGTTCCCGCTGCACCCTGGCCTGTTCTTCCTGACCGCTGCGCTGGCCGTGCTGGGACTGATCAGCACTTATCTGTATTTCGTGCGCACCACCACCGGCCAGTACATCGATGAATCGGCGCTCGTCGAGGCACCGGCCGCGCAACGTTGGGTGGGCAAGCAGACCGCCCAGTTCTTGGACGTGCTGCCGGTCAGCTCGGTGGTGATCGGCGGCGTGGTGTTGCTGCTGGTCACGCTCTTTCGACGGCGTTGGCTGGCGGCCGGAATTGCGGTGCTGGCAATGGTCGGCGCCAATGTGAGCACCCAGTTGCTCAAAGCGGCGCTGCCGGACCGGCCGGACCGCGGCGTGACCACGCTCGACTTCAATTCCCTTCCCTCCGGGCACACCACGCTCGCGGCGAGCGCTGCCGCCGCGGTGTTCTTGGTGGCCAGCCCGCGTTGGCGTCCGCTCGCGGCCTTCGTCGGTGCCAGCTACGCGATTTTTTCCGGCTTCTCACTCCTGATCAACCAGTGGCACCGGCCGGCCGATGTGCTGGCCGCCTTCTTGATGGTCGGTGCCTGGGCCGCGCTGGCCGGCTGGGCGGTGCTCCGTACCGGCGCCGGCTGGAACCAGGAATCCCGGCAGCGGGCCTCGGCTCTCTGGCCGGCGGTCTCGGTGCTGCTGGGGTTGGCGGCAACCGCCGTCGCGGTCTACGAATTGCGCGCGCTGGACGCTCCGGGAGCGGTTAGCACCAGCAACTATTTCCTGGCCGGCAGCGCGATGATCGCGATCGCCGGATATTTGATTTCGGTGGCCGGGGTGCTGCTCTTCAGCCTGGAAACCCGGCGACGGACCTCGGGCTAGGCCGGTTCGGGATTCGCCGAACGGGGAATCCAGTACCAAAGCACCGCCGCCGCTGCCAGGCCCAGGACTCCGGTGGCTGCGATGCCAAGGCCCAAGGTGGCCAGCGCGGTGATCGCGGAAAGCAGGGCCGGGCCGGAAAACGAACCCAGATCGGACAAGAACCGCCAGATGCCCAGGAACTGCGCCCGGCCGGAGTCCGGTGAGTAATCTGCACCGAGCGTCATCACCATGCCGGCCCCGATCCCGTTTCCGAAACCGATCAACAAGGACACCAGCAGCAGGCTCGCCGCTCCCCCGGTGAACGGCATGGCGAGCAGCGACCCGGCCATGATCAGCATCGAAGGCACCGCCACCCAGGCCCGCCCCTTGCGGTCCATCAGTTTCCCCGCCGGGTAGAAAACCAGCATGTCCACCGCACCGGAGAGCCCGTAGATCAGCGACGTCGTGGTGGCGTCCAGGCCCATCCCTTCGGCCCAGAGCGGGATCACCACTTGGCGTGAAGACCGGACCGCGCTGACCAGCAGCACGCCGATGCCCACGGTCAGGAAAATCTTGCGGTACGACGTGATGATGCTGGCCACCTTGGGCGAAGGCGCACTGCCGTCCGCGCCGCCGGGGTGGACCAGATCGGGCATGCTCAGGGCGATCAGCCCGGCCAGCACGACGGCGCCGACGCCGACCCAATAGGCGCCGGAGAGCTGCAGGAAGTTGATCGCCAGCGCGCCTAGGAACGGTCCGATGAAGACCCCGATCCGCATCACGCCGCCGAGCGTGGACAGCGCCCTGGCCCGGAAGCGCACCGGGACGGCCTCGGTGAGGTACTTCTGCCGGGCCAGATTGAACACCGCCGAAGCAGCGCCGATCAGCAGGATGCCCAGTCCGTAGACCACCAGGTTGGGGGCGCTCAAGCAGAGCAGCATCGCAATCACACTGAGCCCGGCGGCTCCGACGATCGCCCAGCGTTCGCCGTATTTGTCCGTGATGATCGAGGCGGGGATATTGCTCAGCAGGGAACCAATTCCGATCAGGGTCACGACCAGCGCGGCAACCGCCACCGAGGCGCCCAGATCACGGGCGCTCAACGCGATCACCGGAAGGATCGCCCCCTCGCCCAGGCCGAACAACAAGGAAGGGCCGAAGGCCGGCAACGCGATCTTCTTGAAGCTGAATGCCGCGTCGTCTTGACTCACGCTGTCGAGCCTACTCCCGGATCCTCGGAACTCGCCGATCCCCATCGACTACCCAACAATCCGTCGCGGGAAACAACTGTGCACTCGCGCGGGGGTTGGCGGCGTTCAGGCGGTTTGCCGCAACCGGGCCATGAACCAGCGCGACTGTTCCGGGCCGTAGGGCAGGATCGGAATCGCTTTGGTCGCGTCATTGGGCGTCTCCCGGGCCGCTTCACGCGCCATCCGGATTGCCGTGGACATGGTGTTGGCCATGGTCTTGACGAAGTCGTCGCTGACCGATTTGCCGTGCCCGGGCGCCAGGAATTCGTAGCGATGCCGCAAGGCGGAAAGCTGTCGCAGGGTGTCCGCCCACTCCGCCGGATAGGAATCCTCGAACGACGGGTGTGAACCTTGTTCCACCAAATCGCCGGAGAACACCGTGCTCTGCGTGCCCACCAGCAGATCGCCGTCAGTGTGGCCGCGGCCCAGGTAGAACAGCGTCGCGACGACTCCGCCCAAATCGAGCAGTACCGGCTGGTCCTTGACCAGCGCGGTAGGCAGTACGATCTCGGCCAGCTCGCCGTCGGCCGCCGCCATCTCCGGTTCGTGTGCGGAATCGAGCATCCGCCGCTGCGCTTCGCCGTGCTCCGCCATGGTGCGGGCGGCGTTTTCGTGCGCCCAGAATTCGCGCACCCCGTCCGCCGCGAAAACCGCATTGCCGAAGAAATGGTCGTAGTGCGCATGCGTATTGACCACCACGAGCGGCAACGGCGTGATCTCCCGGACCGCAGCGAGGATCCCGGCTGCTTGCCGGGGCCCGCAGCCGGTGTCGATGACCAGCGCCCGTTCGCTGCCGAGCACCAGACCGGTGTTCAGCAGTTCCCCGGCGGTCGCCAAAATAAAGTTACCCGGACCCAACTCCTGCCACGACGCCATGGATCTATTCTGCCCCGGCCGAGGCCTAAAGATCGGCAAGGACCGTGGCTGGGTTCTCCATCGCGTCGGCCACATAGCGCAGGAATCCACCGGCTGTGCCGCCGTCGCAGACCCGGTGGTCGAAGACCAGGGTCAGTTCGGTGACTTTCCGCACCGCGAGTTCGCCCTGGACCACCCACGGTTTGTCGATGATCCGGCCCACGCCCAGGATCGCCGATTCCGGGTAGTTGATGATCGCCGCCGAACCGTCCACCCCGAACACCCCGTAGTTGTTCAGGGTGAAGGTGCCCCGGCTCAACTCAGCCGGCGAAGCTTTCCCGGCCCGGGCCAGCTCCGTCAGCCGACGGAGCTCCACGTCGATTTCCCGGGCGCTGAGCAGTTCCGCGGCCCGGATCGAAGGCACCACCAGTCCACGGTCGGTCTGCGCGGCGAAGCCCAAGTTGACCCCGTCCACAGCGAGCAGGGCGCCGTCGTCGATCCGGGTGTTCAACTCCGGGAACTTCGCCAGACCGGCGAGCACGAAGCGGGCGATGAAGGCCAACAGCCCCGGGGTGTTCGCCGGGTCGGTCTGCTTCAGCGCGGCCCGCATCTCCACAAGTGCAGTCGCATCCACCTCGACCCAGACCGTGGCTTCCGGGATTTCGCTCCGGCTGCGGCTCAGATTGGCCGCGATGGCCTTGCGGACCCCGGTCAGCGGAGTCCGGGAAACCACCGAGAGCCCTGACCTCGGGTCGATCCCGGGCAGCGCCGCCGGGTCTGCGGACGTGATCGCGGCACCGAGCGCCACGATGTCTTTGCGCAAGATCAGCCCGCCCGGGCCGGAACCTGTGACACCGTGCAAGGAAATGCCGGATTCCCGGGCCAGTTTGCGCACCAACGGCGAAATCACCAGCGGTGCAACCCCAGTATTGGCAGCCGGTGCGTTGGCGGCCGGTGTGTTGGCAGCCGCCGCAGCTCCCCCCGGTACACTTGCCGCTGCCGCCTTGCGCGGCCGGGAACGTCCGCTCGCAGTATGCCCGCTGGTGCCGTAACCGATGAGCACGTTTCCGCTGCCGGCGCGCTCCTCCTCGCGATATCCCTCATGCGGGTCCGCCGCGTCCGGGCCGTCCACCGTGAGGAACGGTTTGCCCACATCCATCAGCTGGCCGGCTTCGCCGTGCAGCACCGCTACGACCCCGGCGAACGGGGAAGGGATCTCGACCAGTGATTTGGCGGTCTCCACCTCGGCGATCGGCTGGTCGACCACCAGGTTGTCGCCCACTGAAACCAGCCAACGGACCAGCTCCGCCTCGGTCAGCCCCTCACCCAAATCCGGCAGCAGGAAGACTTGTTGCTTGGCCAGCGCGGCGCTCACAGCGCGTCCTCCCATTGCAACTCGTCGACCGCGTCGAGAATCCGGTCCGGCCCGGGCAGGAAGAAGTTCTCCAGTTTCGGCGCCGGGTACGGCACGTCGAACCCGGTGACCCGGCGCACCGGAGCCGCCAAGGAATGGAAACAACGCTCTTGGACCCGGGCCACGATCTCGGCCGCCATGGAGGCGAATCCCGGGGCTTCGGCGACCACCACGGCACGACCGGTTTTGCGTACCGAGGCGCATACCGTCTCATCGTCGAAGGGCGACAGTGAACGGACATCGATCACTTCGAGCGAGCGGCCTTCGCCCGCGGCGATGTCGGCCGCGGTCAATGCGGCGGCCACCGAAGGCCCGTAGGCGATCAGCGTGGCGTCGCTGCCTTCCCGGGCCACCACGGCCCGGCCGATGCTCTGTTTCGCTGCTTCCGGCCACCGCGCGGCCAAAGCGTCCAAATCCACCAGGTCTTTGGCGAAGTAGAGCTTTTTGGGCTCCATGAAGACAATCGGATCATCCGAGGCGATGGCATCGCGCAGCATCGTGTAGGCGTCGGCGACCGTCGACGGTGTGAGCACGGTAAGTCCCGGGGTGTGCACGTAGTAGGCCTCGGAAGAATCGCAATGGTGCTCTACACCGCCGATCCCGCCGGCATAGGGAATCCGGATCACCATCGGCAGGCGGACCGAACCTCGGGTCCGGTTCGCCATTTTGGCCACATGGCTGACCACCTGTTGGAAGGCCGGGTAAGCGAAGGCGTCGAATTGCATTTCGACCACCGGGCGCATCCCGTTCATCGCCATGCCGACCGCCATGCCGACGATTCCGGACTCGGCCAACGGGGTGTCGAAGCAACGCTGCTCGCCGAACCGGGCGGTGAGCCCGTCGGTGATCCGGAACACCCCGCCCAGAGTGCCCACGTCCTCGCCGAACATCAGCACCGACGGGTCCTGTTCCATCGAGTCGGCGAGCGCCCGGTTGAGTGCTTTGGCAAAGGTGACTGGAGCGGCCTGCTCGGTCTGGGCCGGGCTGCCCGGAATCGGCGCGGCGGTCATGAGGCGCTCCCCTCGCGTCGGAGTTCTTCGGCCAGTTGGGCCGACTGTTCGTCGAGCTGCGGGTTGGGCTCGGTGTAGAGGAACCGGAAAAGGTCCTGCGGGTCGACTTCCGGCTCGGCGTTCATCCCGTCCCGCAACCGCGTGGCGATCGCTTCGGCGCGCGCCGCGATTTCGGCGTCCGCGTCGTCGTCGAGCAGGCCCTCGGAACGCAGGAAGGCCTGCATCCTGGTCAGCGGGTCTTTCGCCAACCACTCGGCGACCTCGCTGTCCTGCCGGTACCGGGTGGCGTCGTCGGCGTTGGTATGCGACTGGATCCGATAGGTGTTTGCTTCCACCAGCAGCGGCCCGGATCCGGACTTCGCCAGCGCCACCGCACGCTTGAGCACGGCCAACAGCGCAACCACGTCGTTGCCGTCGACATGTTCGCCGGCCATTCCGTAGCCGACGGCTTTGTGCGCCAGGGACGGCGCCACCGATTGCTGCGCCAGCGGGACCGAGATCGCGTACTTGTTGTTCTGCACGAAGAAGATCACCGGCAGCTGGAAGACTGCGGCGAAGTTCAGCGCCTCATGGAAATCACCCTCGCTCGTGGCGCCATCGCCGCACAGGGCCATCACCACGGTATTCTCGCCGCGCAGTTTCGCCGCATGCGCCACCCCGACGGCGTGCAGCAACTGCGTGGTCAGCGGGGTGCACTGGATGCCGACCCGGTACGCCATCGGATCGTAGCCGCCGTGCCAATCACCGCGGAACAGCGTCATCGCTTCGACCGGATCCACCCCGCGGCTCATCACCGCGACCGCGTCCCGGTAGGTCGGGAACAGCCAATCGCCATCGTCGAGGCAGAGTGCCGCGGCGACTTGGCAGGCTTCCTGGCCGTGGCTCGACGGGTAGACCGCCATCCGGCCCTGCCGGACCAAAGCCGAGTTCTGATCGTTGAACCGGCGGCCGATGACCAGCTGGGCATATGCCTCCAGCAGTGCTGCGTCATCGGGGACCGGGTATTCGTGGCCGGCTTGCCGCACTCCCGGCTCCGCCCGGCGGCCCTGCGGATCCACCATCTGGATCTGCTCGTGCGCCGGCAGCATATAGTCCTCGACGCTGATGCCGAAGGTTTGGCGCACCCGGTTTTCTTGCTCTGCGGAGATCGTCATCGTACCGTCCGTCCATTCCGCTGCTGATTTGCAGTATGGCTTCCAGTATGCGGTTTTTGGTATTTTATCCGCCAGTTGCCCTATGATCAGGAGACGAATTGATCTAGAAATGGAATTATCAGAGATATACTGTCGAAGTGACCCAGCTTACAACCGACTCCCTGGACGATGTGGATCGCCGGATCTTGGCCGAGTTGACCCAAGACGGCCGGATCTCGATCACCGCATTGGCGGAAAAGATCCATATCAGCCGGGCGCACGCCTACCACCGGGTGACCCAGCTGACCGAGCGCGGCGTGCTGACCAAATTCGCCGCCGTGATCGATCCGATCAAGGCCGGCCTGAAGTCATCGGCCTATGTCACGCTCAAGGTGAAGCAGCATTCCTGGCGGGAATTGCGTGAATCGTTGAAGGCCGTCGACGAAGTGCACCACATCGCGCTGGTGGGTGGTGATTTCGACGTGATCCTCTTGGTCCGCACGGTGGACAATGAACATCTGCGCCGGCTGGTCTTCGACCGGTTGCAATCGATGCCCGGAGTGCTGGACACGCAAACGTCCTTGATTTTCGACGACGTGGATGCCCGCTAGCCCCACCGCCGTCCAAAACCATCGCTTTATAGAGCCGGTTCCTGGAGAATCCAAGGCGCCGGCTCGGAAACCACCCGATAAAGCAACGGTTTTCAGCAAAGCTAAACTCGTCCAATGACCACCGTGGCCCTGGACCCCGTTGACCGCGCGACCGCGGAGCGAGTTCTGCAGGATGCCCCGCTTCCGCAGGACCGTTGGGCTGCCGACTACCCATGGCCGGACGAACTCGATGCGATGCGGATGTTCCTGGCCCAGCCGTCGCCGGAGCCGGCTGCGTTCGGGGTGTATGCCATCCGCGATTCCAGCGGCCTGGCCGTGGGCGGGATCGGGTTTTACGGCCCGCCCGACGACGACGGCGCGGTCACCATCGGGTACAACGTGGTCCCGTCAGCCCGGGGCGCGGGTCGGGCAAGTGCTGCGGTGGCACAGCTGCTGGAAATCGCGGCGGCCCACGGCGCACGACGAGTCCAGGCCGTCACCGATCTGGACAACACCGCATCGCAGACGGTGCTGCTGAAAAACGGTTTCCGCGAGCTGCGCCGGGACGACGTCCAGGCTTACTTCGAATGCCTCACGGCGTGACCTCGGCCTAGCTGAAATTCGGCCGGCGCTTTTCCAAGAACGCGGCCATGCCCTCTTTGTAATTGTCCGTGCTGACGATGGCGCCCTGCACTTTGTTCTCCAGGTCCAAAGCGTCCCAGAAACCCAGTCGTTGGTCCCGGATCGCAGCTACCAGTTTCTTGCCGTCCTGGTAGGCGTTGATCGGGCCGCGGGCCACCCGGGCCACGATCTTGCGGGTTTCGTCCAGCAGCGCCTCCGCCGGAAAGGCCCGGCTGAACAGACCGGAGCGCACCGCTTCGGCACCACTGATCAAATCCGCGGTATAGACCAGGTCCAGAGTCCGATGTGTGCCCAGGCGTTCGGTGAACAGCCAATGCCCGCCGGAGTCCAGGACCATGCCGAGGTTCGCGAACGGCGAGCCGATCTTCGCGTCCTCGGCGAGATAGACGACGTCGGCGGCAATCAGCAAACCGAGTCCGGCGCCCAGCGAAGCGCCTTGCGCCGCGGCGAAGCTCGGCCCCGGGAAGGCCATGATAGCTTGCATCGCCGGCACGATGCGCTCTTCGAGGAAGGCCAAGGCATTGTCATTCTCAATGTCCACGCCGCCCAAATCGCGGCCGGCGCAGAACGCCCGCCCCTCGCCGCGCAGCAACAGCACTTTTGCAGCGCCACCGGCTGCTGCTTCATCGACTGCGGCGCGCAGATCCAGAAAGGCCCGCCCGTCCATGGCGTTGAGTTTCTGCGGCGCGTTCAGCACCACCTCGGCGACCCCGTCGGCAATCGTCAGTTCGATCATGCTGATTCCTCTCGTACCGGATTAGACGTCATAGTCGACGGTGACCGATTCCGACGTCGGGTGCGCCTGGCAGGTCAGGACGTACCCCTTGGCCAATTCGTCGGGCTCAAGGGCATAGTTTTCCACCATCTCCACGGTTCCGTCGACCACTTTCGCCCGGCAGGTTCCGCAAACACCGCCGGCGCAGGCGAAGGGCACATCCGGGCGCACCCGCAATGCCGCATTGAGAATCGACTCCCGGGCGTGCGTCGGACTTTTGACCGAGCCCTTGAGCCCGTCCAGGGTGAAGGTGATGTCGAAGCTGTCATCGGAATCGTCCACGACGACCGGCCGGCCGATCTGCCCCTCGGGCTGCTCCGGCCGACCGGTGGTGAACAGCTCGAAGCGGATTTTCTCCGCGGGCACACCGCGTTCGGCCAGGGTGTCCCGGCAGAGCTGCACCAATTCGAAAGGGCCGCAGAGGAACCATTCATCCACTTGGTCCACGGGCAGCACTGACCCGAGGATGCTCTGCAGCTTCTCGGCATCGATCCGGCCGGAGAGCACCGGGGCGATCCGCTGTTCGCGGGAAAGCACGTGGTGCAAGGCGAACCGTGCCGGGTAGCGGTCCTTCAAATCCGCGAGTTCCTCCAAAAACATCACGTCCATGGCGGCCTTGTTCGCGTAGACCAAGTCGAACCGGTTCCGCGGATCCGCGGCCAACAACGTGCGGGCGATCGCGATCACCGGGGTGATTCCGGAACCTGCGGCAATCGCGACGAAGGATCCGGCCGCGAGGCTCCCGGCGAGTTCTTCGGGCCGGTTCAGATCGGTGAGCACATTGTGGTGCTTCGAAGTGAACGCGCCCATCGGACTCATCACGTCCAGACTGTCGCCTACGGCGAGTTCGGAGTTGGCCCAGGTGGAGAACACCCCGCCCAGATCCTTTTTGATCGCCACCCGGATCTCGCTGCTGCCGTCTGCGAAAGTCCGCGGCTCAGCGCAGATCGAGTAGCTGCGGCGCAGCTCTTTCGGTGCGCCGGAACCGTCCGGGAGCTCGGTTCGCAAAGCCACATACTGGCCCGGCAGGTAGTCGAATTGGCCGGACAACTGCGGCGGCACGTCGAAAGCCACCTCGATGGCGTCCGCGGTGAGCCGGCGGACTTCCTTGACGTTGAGCGCGTGGAAACTGGCCCGGCGGTTCGCCGGTTTGCGGACAACCGCCATGGTCAGTGCACCTTGAAGTAGTCGAAGGGTTCCCGGCATTCCTGGCATTGGTACAGCGCTTTGCAGGAGGTGGAGCCGAAACGGGTGAGTTCCCTGGTGTCCAGTGAATCGCACTGCGGGCATTTGACCGCCAGGTTGAGCCGGACCGGACCGCTCTGGCTGCCGACTCCGGACCGGCCGGTCGGCGGCGCGATGCCGTACTCAGCCAGTTTCGCCTTGCCGGATTCGCTCATCCAATCCGTGGTCCAAGCCGGTGCCAGTACCAACTCGACCTGCGCGGCAAGTCCTTCCTTGCGGAACTCGCTGATCAAGTCGGTACGGATCGCATCCATTGCCGGGCAGCCCGAGTAGGTGGGCGTAATCGTCACCTTTACCCCGTGCTCAGCTGCTTCAACCGCGCGCAGGATGCCCAGCTCGGCAATGCTGAGTACTGGGATCTCCGGATCGTTGATCCGAGCGGCAATGTCCCAAAGGTCTTCTTGAGCCGGCAGTTCTCGATTCAGGGTTTTCACCAGCCGGCCCCCGGATGCTCGCGCGCCAACACCTGCATCTCGGCCAAAAGGTAACCAAGGTGTTCGCTGTGTTGTCCACGTCTGCCGCCGCCGCTCACCCGCGGAGTTTGCGGCACTTCGAGCTCAGCTTCGGTGAACACCGAGTCAATGAAGGCATCGAACTCAGCGCGGAACGACGACGGCGGAACTGCCACACCGCCGTCGGCAACATTGCCGAGCGTCAGATACAGCTCGTCTTCGTCGAAGAGTTCTGCAACATAAGGCCAGGTCAGCGCCAAACCATGCAGCATTCGACGCCGGGATTCCTCGGTGCCGAGCGCGAGCCGGAGCACCCATTGGCTAGCGTGGTCGCGGTGATAGTCGACCTCTTTGACTGCCTTAGCGGCAATCGCCGCCAAGGTGGCGTCGCTAGAGTGTTGCAGCCGGGAGTACAGCTCAAATTGGAAGACCGAGACGACCAGCTGACGGGCAATAGTCCGGGCAAAATCTCCATTGGGTTGCTCGAAAAGCTGCGCACAGCGGAACTCGGTTTCGCCGCGCCAATAGGCCAGATCGTCTTCGGTCTGCGGTGTGCCGTCCGGGCGGCTGAATGCACCAGCGGCATAGCTTAGAAAAGAGCGGGCATGGCCTAATTCGTCCAAAGCAATATTGCCGAGCGCCACATCTTCTTCCAGCTCGGGCGCGCGAGATATCCACCAGCCCAGCCGCTGCGCCAGCACCAGACCGTCGTCGCCAAGCCGCAGCGCATATTCGGCGACGGCTTCGCTGGGCTTCGCGCCGGCGTCGGCAATATCTTCCGGGCGGAGCGCATTACCCGGCGTAATTCTGGTGGCTGATTCTGAAGTCACAGGTGTTTCACGCCTTCGCTCTTCGTGTAATACGTGGCGTGCCGGTAGTCCTTGCCCTGCGGTGATTCGAAGAACGCACCCTTAGAATCCGGGTCCGAGGTGGAAATGGCTTCCGCAGGCACCACCCAGACCGAGACGCCTTCATTGCGGCGGGTGTACAGATCGCGAGCATTCCGCAACGCCATCGAGGCATCTGGCGCGTGCAGGGATCCAGCGTGCACGTGCGAAAGTCCGCGGGAAGATCGGACGAACACTTCCCACAGCGGCCAAGGCTGATTCTGCGCTTCAGACATCAGGCAACTCCTTCTTGCTCAGCGTGCTTGCGCGCGGCGTAAGCGGCAGCAGCTTCGCGTACCCAGGCACCGTCTTCATGCGCTTCCCGACGACGCTCCAGGCGCTGAGAATTGCACGGACCCCGACCAGCCAGAACTTCTTTGAACTCGTCCCAATCCAGTGGGCCGTGTTCCCACTTATTGGTCTCGTCATTGAAGCGAATCTGATCATCCGGCAGCGTCAAACCAAGTACTTCGACCTGCTCCACCATCATGCCGACGAAGCGCTGACGCAGTTCGTCATTGGAGAACCGCTTGATGTTCCACGCCATCGATTGGATCGAGTTCGGCGAATCATCGTCCGGCGGGCCGAACATCATCAACGACGGCGCGTACCAACGATTCACCGCGTGCTGCGCCATCTGCTTTTGTGCAGGCGTGCCGTTGGCCAATTCCAGCAGAATCTCGAAGCCCTGGCGCTGGTGGAACGACTCTTCTTTGCAGACCCGGACCATCGCCCGGCCGTAGGGGCCGTAAGACGCGCGGCACAGCGGCACCTGGTTGCAGATCGCGGCGCCGTCGACCAGCCAACCGATCGCGCCGACGTCGGCCCAGCTCAGCGTGGGGTAATTGAAAATCGAGGAATAGCGTGCCTTGCCCGCGATGAGGTCTTCGGTCATTTTCTGCCGCGGGGTGCCTAGCGTCTCAGCCGCCGAGTACAGGTACAGGCCGTGACCGGCCTCGTCTTGGACCTTGGCCATCAGAATGGCTTTGCGTTTGAGGCTGGGCGCCCGGGAAATCCAGTTGGCCTCGGGCTGCATGCCGATGATCTCCGAGTGCGCGTGCTGTGAGATCTGCCGGACCAGGGTTTTGCGGTAGGCCTCCGGCATCCAGTCGCGCGGCTCGATCCGCGAATCGGCCGCGATCACGCGGTCGAAGGCGGCTTGGCCGGCGAGGTCGGCGGCATCGGTGGGTACCGATTCCAAGGTCTGCGCCATTGCTGCTCCCTACGGGTTCGGATTCCGCGTCCGGAATCGAATTACTGACCGTTCGTTCAGTATATCCGGGAGGATCCGCGGAGGTCAACGCCGGGCCGGACCTTGGAAGCCGGGCACCAGTGAGGGACTCGGACGTCGAGATGGCACGATTCCGGCGATTCGCTCTGCCGAGTCCGTCAGACGTGCCTAGTCCTGCGCGCTGATCCGGCCCGCACGATGACCCCGAGTCGCAAAAGCCCGGACCCCGGCCATCCAAGTCAAGGATGGTCCGGGCCCGGGCTTTCGCTCGTGGGGACTGCGCCTGGGCTCAGCGCCCGCCGGACGGGCTGGTGCCGGCCATCATGCCCAGACGCAGGTCGCCCGCACCGCCAGCGCCCAACGTCCACAGCGAACCGGTATTAGCTTGGGCGGAGAGCTTGAAGTCGTTGCCCACCGCGGTGACCGAAGGACTCGTCCCGGCCATCATCCCGAAACCCCAATCCTTCGTCCCACCAGCACCCGTCGTGAACAGCGAACCGGTATTAGCCTGGAACGCCGTCACCGTCGCGCCATTCGCCAACGTCGTAATCGAAGGACTGGTGTCCTTCATCATGCCCAGACGCAGGTCACGGGTTCCCCCAGCGCCCAACGTCCACAGCGAACCGGTGTTCGCCTGGGCACTGATCTGAAAGTCGTTGCCCACCGCAGTGACCGAAGGACTCGTCCCGGCCATCATCCCGAAACCCCAATCCTTCGTCCCACCAGCACCCGTCGTGAACAGCGAACCGGTATTAGCCTGGAACGCCGTCACCGTCGCGCCATTCGCCAACGTCGTAATCGAAGGACTGGTGTCCTTCATCATGCCCAGACGCAGGTCACGGGTTCCCCCAGCGCCCAACGTCCACAGCGAACCGGTGTTCGCCTGGGCACTGATCTGAAAGTCGTTGCCCACCGCAGTGACCGAAGGACTCGTCCCGGCCATCATCCCGAAACCCCAATCCTTCGTCCCACCAGCACCCGTCGTGAACAGCGAACCGGTATTAGCCTGGAACGCGATCACGTTTTGGCCATTCGCGAGCTTCGCAATCGACGGGCTGGTTCCCGGCATGACCCCCAACCTCAGGTCGGAAGTTCCAGCTGGGCCGACTTGGAACAGCGAACCGGTATTAGCCTGGAATACCACCGTGTCATTCGGCTGGCCGTTCGGCACAGCCGGCCGGTTCTGGCTGGTGACGTTTTGCCCGTTCCGGACTCCACCCGGGTACTCGACGACGTTGAGGGACCCTACGGCTTGCCGGCTGGAACAGCTCACGGTGTTCCAGTGCAGATGCGGCCCGCTCGAGTAGCCGGTGTTTCCCGACCTGCCCACCTGCTGGGCCTGGGACACCTGCTGGCCCGCTGAAACATTCACCCCGGACAGATGGAGGTACTGCAGACAGACATTGTTGCCGATGTCCACCATGACCGAAATGCCTTCTTGCCAAATCGAAGACTGGCCCGCTTCGCGCACTATTCCCGGGGCCGAGGCCAGTACCGGAGTCCCGGAAGGCAAAGCCAGGTCCATCGCGCCGTCGTTGTACGGCCCCTGGTTGAGATGCGGGTATTGCGTCACTTGATAAGTCGATCCCGCGGTGAACGGCAAGTACAGCGGAACTGCCGCCGAAGCCGGACCCGCACTGATCACCGCGCCGCCTGCCAGCAACGCCGTGGCGACAACTGCCGCCGAAACCCGGTTCAATATCTTCATTGCTTGATTCCCCTTAGCTGAACAAAAATCTTTCTGCGGCATGAAGTCCGCCGGCCCCGGCACTCAATGTGCCACGCCGCTGGGCGAGATCAACCCTAAGCGGGGATTCCCGGACGGAATATGCTTTCTCCGGAGATTTCCAATGACTTCCCGGAAAGCTTCCAAAAGTACAATTTGCACCCGGACGCATGCCGAAGCATTACGATAGGCGAGACAAAGCTTTGCAGCTGTCTACCGGTTCGGCACCGCAGGTTTTCCTGACCGGAGACGTCTGGGCATTCCAAGGGGGACAACTAGAATGGATTCGGCCCTTATCGCATTATGCTGCCAGGAACTTTCGGCCCGATTCACCAGCCGGACCGAAAGTCCGAACCTACTGCCCGGAAGCTGCCCGCAACTCGCCGAGTTGGCCAGGGATGTCTTCAATTCGACGATGGCCAACGAACGCGACCTCAACGACTTGGTCTATTTCGCGGCGCAACGAGCCGAAGGATCCGGCCAATTCACCGAGTCGGACCGACGGGCAAGACTCCGCGGGGCGCTGGCCTTCATCATGTGCAACGTCGTGCCCGATGATCACGACACCTACCTGGTGAAACTGGGCAATCCGGCAGTGGCCTTCACCGGAAGATTCACCAAAAAATTCCGTGACACCTGGGCGTTCATGGAGTACAAACGAGCGCAAGGATTTGATCCGCACCTGAGTTACACCTACAAGTCCGGGCAGAATGCCAGAAGATTCTTCCAAGAAGCCTTGGTTGATGCATTGCGCGAGGCGCTGCAATCCGGGGAGGCCTTCCGGCACTACGCCGTAGCCTCTCGGGAAACCCAACGAGTGGTCCTGCGCCCTGCCGGAAACCCGGGGTGGAGCGCCGATCCCGAAACCGCCGGGACCGGAAGCTATTTCGACCGCAACGAATTCATCAGTGAAACCGTTCCGGACGGAACGATCCTTCCGCAAGACGCCGAGTTCACCAAGACCTGGCTACTCAGGAACGCCGGAAACGTCCCCTGGGTCAATCGCTCGATCCAGCGGCTGACTCCGCTGACGATCTACTATCCCCATTCGGCCATGATCATTCCCATTCCGGATACCATGCCGGACAAAGTCGCCACGATCTCAGTTCGTCTGCGAGCTCCGTCGCTTCCCGGGTTCAGCGAAGTGCGCTTCAAAATGATCCACGAAAACGGGGATTTCTGCTGGCCGGAGCTCTATACCAGCGGGCTGATCCTGGCCATCGAAGTCCAGTCTCAAGCCCGGTTTCATCAGCAATCGGAAGATCTGGCCTGCCGCTACGAGGGAGAGCCCGGAAGATAGCCCGCAGCGAACGCGCTTCCGGCCCCGCTGGACTGCGCAATAGAGTGAGCAGCATGACTTCCGCCCCGATCGCCAAGAAGATCCCCGTCACCCGCAGCCACCACAACGACGTCTTCACCGACAACTACGAATGGCTGCGCGAGAAGGAAAATCCCGAGGTGGTAGCCCATCTGGAAGCCGAACAGGCCTTCACCGACCAGGTGACCGAACACCAGGAACCGCTCCGGCAAGCGATCTTCAATGAAATGAAGACCCGGACCCAGGAGACCGACCTCTCGGTCCCCTACCGCCGCGACGACTGGTGGTACTACGTCCGGATGGAGGAGGGCAAGCAATACGCGATCCATTGCCGGGTGGCGGCTTCGGACACCGGGGACACGCTTGCCGATTGGACGCCGCCCACGGTCGCCGCCGGCGAACCGGTCCCCGGCGAACAAATCCTGCTGGACGGCAATGCCGAAGCCGAAGGCAAGCCGTTCTTCTCGATCGGCGGCCAGGCGCTCAGCCGGGACCACCGACTCCTGGCCTTCGCCGTCGACAATGCCGGTGACGAACGCTTCACCCTGCGGATCAAAGATCTGCAAACCGGCACGCTGCTCGACGACGAGATCAGCAATATCTTCTACGGCATCGCCTTCTCCCCCGACGGCACCGAGCTGTTCTATACCGTCGTCGACGATTCCTGGCGGCCCTACCAGATCAAGTCGCATATCCTGGGCACCCCGGCCGCACAGGACACCGTGCTCTACCAAGAAGACGACCTGGGCATGTGGACCGGATTCGATCTTTCCGCAGACCGCTCGCAACTGCTCATTTCAATCGGCTGCTCGGAGTACAGCGAAACCCGGATCCTCGACTTCGGCAACCGCGAGGCCGGTTTGACCACCGTGATCTCCCGCGACGAACGGGTGCTCTACGACGTGGACCCGGTCACCGTGGACGGCAAAAAGCAGCTGATCATCACGCACAACCGGAATGCCCGCAACTCGATGGTTTCCTTGGTGCCGTTCGCCGAATTGGCCAAACCGCTGGAGCAGCAGGCCTGGACCACGGTGGTCGAGCACAGCGAGACCGTGCGGGTGAACGGGACGGCGTCCAATGCCAGCCACGCTTTCATCTCGGTCCGCAAAGACACCACCGACAAAGTGCAGATCCTGCCTTTGGCGGACCTGTTGGCACCACCCGTGGAACCGGCTTTCGACGAAGCGCTGTACACCGTCGAGCTGTCCTTGGCCGAGTTCGCGGCTCCGCTGGTCCGGCTCAACTACACCTCCTTCGTCACCCCGCCCCGGGTCTACGACTTCCTGCTGTCCACCGGGGAATTGGTGCTGCGCAAGGAAACTCCGGTGTTGGGCGGTTTCCGGGCTTCCGATTATGTCGCGGAACGCGAGTGGGCCACAGCCGACGACGGCACCCGGATTCCGCTGTCCGTGATCCGGCGCGCGGATCTGGCCCGCGACGCCGGCAATCCCGCAGTGATCTACGGCTACGGCAGCTACGAAGCGAGCATGGACCCCGGCTTCGCGATCCCCCGGCTCTCCTTGCTGGACCGCGGCATCGTCTTCGTGATCGCGCACGTCCGCGGCGGCGGCGAGCTGGGCCGGGCCTGGTACGAAGACGGCAAAAAACTGAACAAGAAGAACACCTTCACGGATTTCGTCGCCGCGACGGATTGGCTGGCCGGATCCGGCTGGGCGGATCCGACGCGAATCGCGGCAATGGGCGGATCCGCCGGTGGCTTGCTGATGGGCGCGGTCCTGAACTTGGCACCGGAAAAATACGCCGCAGTCGTCGCCCAGGTGCCGTTCGTAGACGCGTTGACCACGATTCTGGATCCGGACTTGCCGCTTTCAGCCCTGGAGTGGGAGGAGTGGGGCAACCCGATCACCGATCCGGAGGTGTACCGGTACATGAAGGAGTACACCCCCTACGAAAACGTACGGCCCGTGGCCTACCCCAAGATCGCCGCGGTGACCAGCTTCAACGACACCCGGGTGCTCTATGTGGAACCCGCCAAATGGGTCCAGGCACTCCGTGAGACCAGCACCGGCGAGGCCCCGATCGTGCTCAAGGTCGAGATGGACGGCGGCCATGGCGGCGCGTCCGGCCGATATGAAGGCTGGAAGACCCGTGCCTGGGACTACGCGTTCCTGGCCGATGCGCTCGGTGCGACGGAATTGCCGCCCCGAAATACTGCAGGCTGAGCGCGCTCATCTTTCCGTCGCAGTATGTCCCACTGAGTCGCTGCACTCAGTGGGACATACTCGTTGCAGCCCAGTGAGTTTGCCGACTGGATGGGACCCACCCCTCAGCCCGCCGCGACGACCGCAGCGGTGGCCTCGGCGATCGCTCGCTCTTCGTCGGTCGGCACCACCAGGATCGGGAAGGCAGAGTCTTCGCGGCTGATCGTCCGGATCTCTTTCGAACACAGCGCATTCGCCTCGCGGTCCAGGAACAAACCCAGCGCTGCCAACCGGTCCACCACCAAAGCCCGGAATTCCGCCGAGTTCTCGCCGATCCCCGCGGTGAACACCAGGGCCTTGGCCCCGCCGACGGCCACCTGGTAGCCGCCGATGTATTTCGCCAGCCGGTAGGCCGCCACCGAAAGTGCAGTCTTCGCCGCGGCGTCGCCGGCTGCCGCGGCATCGACGACCGTTCGCATGTCGTTGTTGCCGGCGAGCGCGAACAGTCCGGACTCCCGATTGACCAAGGCGTCGAGTTGGTCTGCGTCATAGCCCTGCCGGGCCAGGAAAACCAGAATTGAAGGATCGAAATCCCCGCTGCGGGTACCCATCACCAAACCTTCCAGCGGAGTGAAGCCCATCGAGGTGTCGATGCTCTTCCCCGACTTCACCGCGGTGATCGACGCGCCGTTGCCCAGATGCGCGATCACGCCGTCGAACTCGGCCACCGGAATCCCCAGATATTCGGCGCTGCGCCCGGTGACGTACTGGTGGCTGGTGCCATGGAAGCCGTACCGGCGGATCCCGTGGTTCCGGTACAGCTCTTCCGGAAGCGCATAGCGCCAAGCCTCCTCCGGCAAGGTCCGGTGGAACGCGGTGTCGAAAACCGCCACCTGCGGAAGCTGCGGCCATTTTTTCGCGATCGCCCGGATCCCCAGCACATTCGCCGGGTTGTGCAAGGGGGCCAGCGGATTGAGCCGCTCGATCGCCCGAATGATCTCGTTGTCGATCAGCACCGGGGAACTGAAACGCTCCCCGCCATGCACCACCCGGTGCCCGACCGCGTCGATCCGGGTGTCGCCCAGCGCCGCACTGACCAGCTCCAAGGCTGCAGCGTGATCGGGCACCTCCGGCTCGCCGATCTTTTCGATCAGCCCTTCCAGGAGCACCTCGTTGGCTTCGATGTCCCGCACTTGGTATTTGAGCGAAGAAGACCCTGAATTGATCACGAGAACCTGCATCGGGACTCCTATGCTTCCTGATTCGGCACGGCCGGCGCCGCTGAATTCTGGCCTTGGACCGCAGTAATCGCCACCGTATTGACGATGTCTTCAACCGTGCAGCCCCGGGAAAGATCATTGATCGGCTTGCGCAGGCCTTGCAATACCGGCCCGACGGCGACCGCTCCGGAGGACTGCTGCACCGCCTTGTACGTGTTGTTCCCGGTGTTCAGATCCGGGAAAATGAACACCGTTGCCTGCCCGGCGACCTGCGAAGCCGGCAATTTCGACGCCGCAATCGAGGCATCCACCGCAGCGTCATATTGGATTGGGCCTTCGACCGGGAGATCGGGCCGGAGTTTGCGCACCAGTTCCGTCGCCGCCCGGACCTCGTCCACCGCAGCGCCGGTCCCGGACTCCCCGGTGGAATAGGACAACATGGCGATCCGGGGTTCCACCCCGAATTGCTGCGCAGTCTGTGCCGAGGCGATCGCGATATCGGCCAGTTGCTCCTCGTTCGGCTCCGGGTTCACCGCGCAATCGCCGTAGACCAGTACCCGATCCGGCAACAGCATCAGGAACACCGAGGAGACGATCTTGACGCCGTCGGCGGTTTTGACGAATTCCAGGGCCGGCCGGATAGTGTTCGCGGTGGTGTGCGCCGCGCCCGACACCATGCCGTCCACCACGCCCAGCTGAACCATCATGGTGCCGAAGTACGAGGGCTCCAGCATGATCTCGCGGGCTCGGCCCAGGTCCATCCCTTTGTGTGCGCGCAACCGCGCATATTCTTCGGCGAATTCCTCCCGCAGTTCGCTGGCCGCGGGGTCGATCAAGGTGATCCCGCTCAGGTCGATGCCGTGACTTGCCGCCAGTTCACGCACCTGGTTGAGCTCGCCCAAGACGGTCAGATCGCAGACATCGCGGCGGTGCAGGATCTCCGCGGCACGCAGAATCCGCACATCGCCGCCTTCCGGGAGCACGATGTGTTTCCGGTCGCTCCGCGCCCGCTCGATCAGTTCGTGCAGGAACCGCAGCGGTGTCATCCGGACCGGGCGCGGGATGTCGATCCGGTGCAGCAGTTCGGATTCGTCCACGTGCTTGGACCAGGCGCCGAGTGCAGCGGCCGCTTTGCGGCGTTGCGACGACCAGATTTCGCTCCGCACTTCACTGACCTGCTTGGCCGTGTGGTAGGTGTCCTCCGGACTGTCGAAAATCGGAAACGGCGCTTGTGCCAGCAAAGGGTAGATATGCGCGTCCGGGGCCAGACCGCCGGTGAGGATCATCCCGGAGGGTACCGGGAATTCCGGTGAAAATGTCGAAGCCAGGGTTGCCACCATGACGTCGGCACGGTCGCCGGGCACGATCACCAGGGCGCCGGCGTCGAGCACATTGAGGAAATTGCCCACGCTCATCGCCGCGACCTTGATCGATTCGACGTCGCGCTCCTGTTCGGAGCTGCCTGCGATTTGCCGCAAGGACAGCGCGGTAGCGACTTCACCGACGGTGGGGCGGGAGATTTGGGCGATTTCGGGCAGGATGTAAACCGGCTTCCCCGAAACTCCCGGACGCAGCGATGCGCCGATCTCGGCCAACTCCGCGGGCTCCGCACGGTTGACCATCATGGCCAGCAGTGTGCAGTTGGCGGCAGCCAGGGCCTTCCTGGAGACGTCTACCGCGTCGGCGACTTCCGCCGTCGTACGGTCTTTGGCGCTGACCACGGACAGCACCACGCAGCCCAGATTGTTGGCGAGCCGGGCGTTGAGGTCGAATTCGACCGCGGCGTCCTGCCCGGTCAAATCGGTGCCTTCGACGATCACGACGTCGACTTGTTTGGCGATCTCCGCATAAATCGCCACGCAGCGCGAATCGATTTCCTCGCGCTGCCCCGATGCCAGCAGGGTCCGGGCCTCCTGCGCAGTCAGCCCCGCCCGGCAGACGCTCGGTGCGAGATCGAAGGTTCTGGCCATCATCGCCACCATCGGGTCCTGACCGGCGTCGGCTTCGGAAATGATCGGACGGAAGAAACCGATCCGGTCTGCCCTTCGATGCAGGGCATCAGCCAGGCCAAGCGTGATGAGCGATTTGCCGGAGCCCGGCATTGCAGCGGAGACGTAGATTCCCTGAGTCACTCCCCCATCCTGTCAAAGCCAGGCGCATTACCGGGAGCTTTGTGAGCAAATACTCGTCTTTCCTGCCCGGTTCACAGTTCCCGGTGCCGGGTTAGCCCGGCGAACACGTCCCGTTGTTGGCGAGCAATTCCACCAAGGTGTTCGTGGCCCCCATCCGGGCCAGCTGCTGCAGGTACTGCTCGGTGAGCGGCGGACCCTGAGTCGGCGTGCCGCTCGGCGTGCCGCTCGGTGTGCCGCTCGGCGTGCCCTCGGAGGTCGGCGGCGGGGTGAGGGTTCCGATCGGCGGAGTCGTCGCGCGGCCGGTCGACGACGGCGACGGTACCGGTTTGCCCAGCAGTTGGGCGACCCGGATCCGGATCTGTTCGAAATCCGGATAGGTGGAGAATTCGGTGCTGAAATCCGGCGGACCCAAGGTGAGCCGCTTCGTTTCCTGGCTCTGGGATTTCAGTGCCAATTCCACGAAGGTGCTCAGTTGGTCCGTGGTGATGTCCGATTCCATGATCTGGGTGCCGGCCTTGGCCAATTCGCCGAATTTGGTCAGCACTTTGAGTGGATCCATCTGTTTGACCAGGGCCTGGACCACGCATTGTTGCCGAAGGCTGCGCGCATAGTCGGTGGTCCATTCCCGGGACCTGGCGTACCAGAGCGCCTGGTATCCGTTCAGCGTTTGCAGCCCGGGGGCGATCCAGCCCTCCGGCGGCAGATGCCCGCCGTTTTCGTCGGTAGCCTCGCCGCTGATCGGCACCCAGCCGCCGGCGTTGACCTTCACCCCGCCCAAGAGATCGATCAAGGTGGAGAAATTGTCCATGTCGACGATGACGTACGCCTGCATGGTCAAGCCGAGGATCTCGCTGACCGTCTCCATCATGGCTTTGGCCCCGGGATCGGCCACTCCGGGGTAGAGCGACGAGTACTGTTCGGTGACCTTGGAATACAGATTCCCGATGATGCATTGATCACCGCAGCTGAATCCGTCCGGCATCACCTTCTTCAACGGGGAGCTGGCCGGGAATGGTGCACCTTGGAAGTTCCGCGGCACGCTGATCGTCGCGGTGGCACCGGTTGCCGCGTCCACACTGATCGCCATGATGCTGTCCGGCCGCCGCCCGGTCCGGTCTTCCCCGGCGTCGCCGCCCATGACCAGGAAGTTGTATCGTCCGTCCACCGGGTTCAAGAACGGCGAGACCGGCTTCCCATCGCCTCCGCTCAGCGGACCGGTGAAAATATCGGAAAGCGCATTCCTGCTGAGATTGAGCAGATACGCCGCATACCCCGTGCCCCCTGAAGTGATGACCAAGAGCGGAACCAGGACGAGCACCGTGAGTACTTTGCCGCCCGGCTGGAGCCTGCGGAATCGGATCAGGCCGAAAATGTCCAGGAAAGTCACCAAGTACCAGGCGGAAAGCAGGATCAGTCCGATCAGCAGGACCAAGGATCGGCCCGGGTGCGTGACCCAGGAAATCCCGGAGGCCCGATCAACGAGCACCGATACGCCCAAGTAGGACCCGGCCGCCCAGAAAATCGCCGGAATCAGGAGGAAAACCCACCTCGACCAGCCCTTCGACCCACGGAGGAACCGCGGAGCGCCCGGCAGAATCACGTTGAGGAACAACAGCCCGACAATCCGGCCGTTCGAGGCCGGGGCATCCGGCGACGTCAGATGGCGCGGTGATTCACGCCGTCGATTCCGACGGCTGGTGGCGGCTTCTCGCATCTGTTCTTCCCTCAAGGTGGCTTAAGGGTTGAGAATACCGCATGCCCGCGCCCAACAGGGCCCGCTGAGCATCCGCTGAGGACAACGTCATAGTCTTGACACAGATCCGAAAACCGGATTACCTAATGAACATTCGGTCAGTAAACCAGCCCGGCCTGATCAGCTTTCTGGAGGTTCTATGACGCACCCCATGCTCGCTGACGATGCCGCCTCCGGCTGGCTCGGTGTGGCGATCGAGAAAATCGACGATGGCCACGCCACCCTGTCTATGGTCTTGCGCCCGGAGATGATGAACGGATTCGGGGTCAGCCACGGTGGAATGATCTTCGCGCTGGCCGACTCCGCCTTCGCCTTCGCCTGCAACCCGGCCGGCTCCGATGGCAGCAGCCAGACCGTTGCAGCCGGTGCGGACATCAATTTCCTGGCACCCAGCCATGCCGGGCAGAAGCTGACCGCGGTGGCCGATCGGCGCTCCAGCAATGGCCGGAGCGGACTCTATGACGTCCAGGTTTTTGCCGAATCAGCCGACGGTGCGCAGCAACTGATTGCCGAGTTCCGCGGCCGTTCCCGGACCATTCCCACCCGCAGGAGCACCCAGTGACTGATCTGACCGAGACTGGTTCCGCGGAACGCTTCGACCGGGAACAGATCGAAGCGTTGCAGTTGAGCCGGCTGCAACACACCCTCGCCTATGCCTATGCGCGGGTTCCGCTGTACCGGCGCAAATTCGACGACGCCGGAGTCCGGCCCGAGGACCTCCGCCAGCTCTCGGACCTCGCCGGTTTTCCGTTCACCACCAAAGAGGACCTCCGCACCGAATACCCGTTCGGCATGTTCGCCGTCCCGCAAGAGCGGATCGCCCGGATCCATGCTTCCTCCGGCACGACCGGCCGGCCGACCGTCGTCGGCTACACCGCGCAAGACCTGAAAACCTGGGCATCCCTGGTGGCCCGCTCGATGCGGGCTTCCGGCGTGCGGCCCGGCCACAAGGTCCACATCGCGTACGGCTACGGACTGTTCACCGGCGGGCTCGGCGCACATTACGGCGCGGAAGCCTTGGGCTGCACCGTGATTCCGATGTCCGGAGGACAAACCGAGCGGCAGATCCAATTGATCCAGGATTTTCGGCCGGAAGTCATCATGTGCACGCCCACCTACCTGCTGACCATCATGGATGCCATGCGGCATCAGGGGATGGACCCGCGCAGTTCGTCGCTGAAGTTCGCAGTCTGCGGAGCGGAGCCCTGGACCGAAGAGATGCGGCAAGAACTGGAATCCGGCCTCGATCTGAAGGCTTGCGACATCTACGGCCTCTCCGAAGTGATGGGTCCCGGCGTGGCCGGCGAGTTCGTGCAGTCCCAGGACGGATCGCATATCTGGGAAGACCACTTCCGCCCCGAAATCGTCGACCCGTTCTCGCTCGATGCGACACTGCCGGACGGCCAAGTCGGCGAATTGGTTTTCACCACGTTGACCAAAGAAGCGCTGCCGATCATCCGCTACCGGACCAAGGATTTGACCAAGCTGCTGCCCGGGACCGCGAGCCCCGGAATGCGTCGGATGGCCCGGATCGGCGGGCGGACCGACGATATGATCATTTTGCGCGGGGTCAATCTCTTCCCCAGCCAGATCGAAGAACTCGCTTTGCGGATCCCAGACCTGAGCCCGCACTTCCAGTTGGAGATCAATCGGCCGGCCGGCCAGAGAATGGACGAGTTGACCGTCAAGATCGAGCCCCGGGAAGGAACCACCGGGCAGCAACGCGAGGCGGCAGCAGACAACTTGCGCAAGGAGATCAAAGTGCACATCGGCTCCTCCGCGACCATCGCCGTCGTCGAACCCGGTTCGCTGGCACGTTCGAACGGCAAACTCCGCCGGGTGTACGATCTGCGCGAGCCGAAATGAGCACTGCCACGGGGAGCAAGCGCGGCAGGCCCGGTTACGATCAGGAAACCGTGCTGAGGATCGCCGTCGAGGCATTCAACCAGCACGGTTATGAGGCTACCTCGATGGGCCTGCTGGCGGAACGGCTCGGCGTTTCGAAATCTGCGATTTACCACCATGTCGACTCCAAAGAAGCCTTGCTGGAGCTCGCCCTCGATCAAGCCTTGGGCGGGCTGGAGGCGATTCTGTCCGAACCCGGGGCCAGTTCCGGGGCGCCCGAGGGCCGGCTCGAATACGTTTTGCGCGGCACGGTGGCCGTCCTGGTGGACAAACTGCCCTACGTCACGTTGTTGCTCCGGCTGCGCGGCAACACTGCGATGGAGCGTGGCGCGCTGCGCCGGCGACGCGACTTCGACAGGGAGATCGCGGCACTGGTGGCGGCGGCCCAAGCCGATGGGGCGCTGCGCTCGGATGTGGACGCGCGGACCGCGGAACGCTTGCTCTTCGGCACGATCAACTCGATCGTGGAATGGTACCGCCCGGGTGGGCCGCTCACTGCGGCGGAACTCGCGGACCAGATCATTTCAATGGTCTTCGACGGCTTGCGCAGCTGAGACCTGCCCCACTTCCAGGCCCCGAAGCTGAGCAGAAGTGCTGCAGCCCCAGTTTCACTGCCGGTTCCGGGGCTGCATCGCCTGTGCCACCAGGGCCAAGAACTCCTCCGCGTGGAAGATCAGCAGCGAATACTTGATCCGCAGAGTCGGAATCCCGTTGATCACGCACTGGTTGTTCCGCCGGCGGTCCTCGTCGAAGGCGTGCGCCGAACTGTGGTGTTCCCGCCCATCCAGTTCGACGCCCAGGACCCCGTCCACCAGTAGGTCCAGGCGGCCGATTCCGGGAACATACTTTTGGACCTGCACCTGGTAACCGGCATTTTCGAGCAGGTATCTCGCCACGGTCTCCAAAATCGATTCCGACGCCGGGTTGATCCGGTCCACGATGCTGCGGATCCTGGCATTCCGATGGCCCACCGTGGCAGCGCGGAGCTCAGCCAAGGAAAGCCTCCGCAACGCCACGCTCGACTCTGCAACCACCAGCGCCTCGAGCTCCGGCAAACAGCGCAGGCATTGGAGCACGACCTCGAGCAGGCTGCAGCGCGCCCTGCTCCGGTGCTTCACGAAGGGGCCGCTGATCCGGCTGTTCGTCACCGCCGCATGCACTTGGCCTGGCCGGTGCAGTACCCAAAGGCCGCGAGCATCTGCGGCAGAGACACAACCGAGCTCGGCACCGCGGCGGCGCGCTTCGACCCACCAATCCGAAGCCTCCGGCAACGCATAAACACCGCGCGGATGCCGGAGCAGAATCCCGGAATCCACCGCTTCTTGGATCGTCGTGAGGCTGATCCCGGCCCGTAGCAACTCAAGGCGCCGCAGCACGCCGCCTTGCGATTGGGCAATTTCCCGCACCCTGCTCTGCATCCACCCATCGTCGCCTGAAGGTGCCGCCAGGTCAGCCCGCGGACACCGGGATGTGGATAACTCCTGCCCCGCTTCCGAGCCCGGATCCTGAGCAGAAGTGCTGCAGCCCAGGATTCGGCGTGGAAAGCAGCGCTGCTATGGCAGGTCGACGATCCTCAGCAGCTCGACCGCGGGCGGCGGATCGGTGGCCAACCGCGAGCAGGCGACGACGTCGAACCGTTCCGTCCCGTAGCGCAGTTTCTGCCGCTGCAACCCCTCAACGCTGAAGCCGGCACGTGCCGCAACCGCGCCGGACGCCGGATTATTGGCCCGATGCCCGAGTTCCAGCCGAAAAGTCTCGCCCTGCAGGAACAACCAGGCGCATACGGTAGCCACTGCCCGGCTGGCCAAGCCTCGGCCCCGGGCCGATTCCGCCACCCAGTAGGAGACCCAACCGGTCTGGTGCCGGGATTCCAGATCGCGCACCGCGACATTGCCAACCGCGATTCCGGCAATGTCGATGGCGAAACTGAACTCGCTCGGCGAGGCGGCCCACCGGTGATCGGCGATCCAGCGCGTCGCCGCAGAAGGGTCAAGCATTGGCGGCCCTTGATGTGCCATGTCCGGCGCCCGGAACGCTTCGAGAACGGATTCGGCGTCGCCGGCCCGCCACGGTCGCAGAAAAGGCTCAGTTTGCGCGGTCATCCGTTGACGCTATCACTGGCCTGAGATCACTGGGTCAAAAGGGCGCTTTGCGAAGCGTCCACCCCGTCCTGGGTCTTCGCTACCAAGGTCAGCACATCGTACGTCGCCACGATCTCATCGTTCTGGTTGTGCAGAATCGCGTCCCAGCAGACTTCGCCGTAGTCCTGGTCTTCACGCGGCGTGATCTGCTTCGCGGTCAGCGTCACCCGGAATGAATCACCGGCCGCGAGCGGGGTGATGAAGCGCAGGTTCGCCAAGCCGTAATTGGCCAGCACCGGGCCCGGGGCCGGCTCCACGAACAGCCCCGCCGCCCAGGAGAGCAGAAGATAGCCGTGCGCCACGATCCCCGGGAAGAACGGATTGGCGGCCGCGGCTTCGGCATCGGTGTGCGCGTAGAAGGTATCGCCGGTGGAGTTGGCGAAGTCCGTCACGTCCTGCAGCGTGACTTCACGCAGCCCGGAGCCGAAGGCGTCGCCGATCCGCAGTTCGGCGAGCGACTTTCGGAACGGGTGCACCGCGTCGAAATTGCGGTCGGCCCCGGGGTGCCAGACGCCGGTCACCGCGGTGAGCATGTTCGGTGAACCTTGGATCGCGGTGCGCTGCATGTGATGGTGCACCGAACGGATGCCACCGAGCTCCTCGCCGCCACCGGCCCGGCCCGGCCCCCCGTGCACCAGATGCGGCACCGGGGAGCCGTGCCCGGTGGAGGACCGGGCATCCTCGCGATTGAGCACCAGCACCCGGCCGTGGTGCGCTGCGATTCCGGCAACCAGCTGTTGCACGATCAACGGATCGTTGGAGCACACCGACGCCACGAGTGACCCGGCACCCAGCGCCGCCAGGCGGATCGCTTCATCGATGCTGCGGTAGCCAATCACCGAGGTCACCGGGCCGAAAGCCTCGAGCTCGTGGATTTCCCGGGTGTCCGGATCATCCCAGCTGAGCAGCACCGGAGACATGAAGGCACCCGATTCGACCAGACCGATCGATCCGTCGCGCCGGGTCACCTGAGGCGAATCCAGGGTTCCGTAGACCAATTCGCCGCCGGCATCGAGCATCGCCTGCACTGCCGCCCGGACGTCGGCCAACTGGTCCAAGGAGGCCAGCGCGCCCATGGTCACGCCTTCAGCCCGTGGATCGCCCAGCACCACCTTTTCGGCCAGCCGGGCCGATAGTGCGGCGACGACGTCGGCCTTGAGCACCTCGGGAACGATGGTGCGCCGGATGCTGGTGCATTTCTGCCCGGCCTTCACCGTGATCTCGGTTGCCACCGAGCGGACGAAAGCATCGAATTCCGGCGTCCCGGGGCCGGCATCGGGGCCCAGGATGGCAGCATTGAGCGAATCGGTTTCCGAGGTGAACCGGACGCCGCCGAAGACCACATTCGGGTGCCCCTTGAGCACTTTCGCGGTGGACGCCGAGCCGGTGAAGGCAACCAGGTCCCGGTAATCCAAGTGGTCCAGGAGATCCCTGGCGGATCCGGAAATCAGTTGGATCGCGCCTTCCGGCAGGATCCCGGATTCCAGCATCAACCGGACCATCGCCTCGGTCAGGTACCCGGTCGGCGTGGCCGGCTTGACGATACTGGGCACCCCGGCGAGGAAGGCCGGGGCGAACTTCTCCAGCATGCCCCAGACCGGGAAGTTGAAGGCATTGATCTGCACCGCGACGCCGGGTATCCGGGTGTAAAGGTGTTCTCCCACGAAGGATCCGTCGCGGGAGAGGACTTCGAGCGGCCCGTCGATCACCACGTTCGAGTTCGGCAACTCGCGCCGGCCTTTGGAACCGAAGGTGAACAGCACTCCGATGCCGCCGTCGATGTCCACCAGGTTGTCGATTTTGGTCGCGCCGGTCTGCGCCGAAATCCGGTACAGCTCCTCACGACGGCCGTTGAGGAACTGGGCAAGTTCTTTGAGCTTGAGCGCGCGCTGGTGGAAGGTGGAATCGGCCAGGTTCCGCTGCCCGGCTTCCCGGCCGTAGCGGACGACGGCGGCCAAGTCGGCTCCTTCGGCGCTGACTGCGGCCAAGGCCTCGCCGGTGTTGGCATCGCGGGCGATCGGCGCGTTCTCCGGCGCAGAATCCGGAGTCCACCAAGCGCCTTCCAGGTAGCTGGGCACAATCGTCAGGGCAGTAGCCGTGCTGGTCATCGTCGACATTCCTTCAGCTGGATCCGGGAACTGGCTCAATCACTGAAAACTTTACTGAACGAGCGGTCAGTAAATGATCCTAGCTTAGCGCAATCGCGCCGTGGCGTCAGCCCCGGCGCGTGCCGGTTCCGGGACTTCCGCGTTGGCGATCCGATCGAAATCGACGAATCTGCGCCAGAGCCAACCGGCGACGTCGTCGGGATCGCCGGGGTTCGCCGAATGCAGCCATTCGTGCAGGACGCCGAAAATCGCGCCGCCGAAAAAGGCCGCGGTCCGGGCCACCCGAAGGTCACTGGCACCCCGGCGCTTCGGATAGTGCTCGGCGCCTTCGGCCGCAATCTCGATGAACCCCTTCAAAAGGTTGGCTTGGATTCGCGCGCTGCCGTTCTCACTGAACACCCACCGGTAGAGCCGGATATGCCGGTCCACATGCCGGAAGAAGGCCAGAATATTCTGCGCCGGCGCTGCCGGATCCATGGCGAACCCCGGGGAATGGGCGCCTTCCGCAGCTTTGGAGATATCCCGCAGCTCGGCGCCGAGCGCGTCGTCGAGCACCGATTCCACATCGTCGTAGTGCAAATAGAAAGCCGCCCGGCTCACCCGGGCGTGCTTCACGAGTTCACTCACCGTGACTCCGGTGCGGCCCTCAGCACCCAGCAATTCCATCGCGGCACAGCGGAGCCGGGCAATGGTACGCACCTTCCGGGGATCCGGCGCCCGGCCAGAAGGGATCAGGGGTTCGGCTGAGCCTGCCATGCCTGCAGTCTAATAGACATCTGTCTATTAGACTAGTGCTCCGCCGGCTCGCTGACGATCAGCAGCAAAGAGCCGGCGAAGAACGGCTGGCTCCGGAGCGCTCCATACCGCGCATCCCAGGCCCCGGACGCCAAGTCATCGGCCAAAGACCGCACGGCGGCCGCTTCTTGTTCCGCGGTGATGAAGCTCCATGCGGAGTTCGCCCGGCGGGCCAGCGGGTCCAGGAACATTTCCGGTCTGCCGTAGTACGCCTCGCCGAATCCGTCCCGGCAGTCGAGCGGAATTTCGACGGTCTCGCTTCTGACCTCCCCCAGCACCCGCGCTATCCGCTGCGGAGCCGGATACCGCCGGGCCTCGGTGGCGATCACCTCGGCCGCATATTCGGCGAGCCAAAACCGGTGCAACAACTGCGGATCACAGGTGAGCACCGCCACCGGCCCGCGGGTGACCCGCCGCAGCTGCCGCAGACCGGCGTCGAGGTCTTGCCATTGGTGCACCGTGAAGGTGGCCATCGCGGCGTCGAAGTGGCCGTCCGGAAACGGCAGGCTTTCCGCCGATCCGGGAATCGCCCGGCTCAACCAGGCCGGTCGCTGCGACCGCATTGTGGCGCTGGGTTCGATGGCGGTGACCGCCCGGTCCAGCGGCTCGTAAGAACCCGCACCGGCACCGACGTTGAGCACCGTACGCGCCCCACCCAGCGCCTCGAGGATCTTTGCCGCGATCACCGGCTCCGGCTGCCGGTAGGCGGCATAATCTGCTCCGATCGCCGTGTAGTCGGCATCGCCCGCACTGCCGTCATCGAATGCCATGCTCCGAGCCTAATAGGCTGGTCGCATGTGGAAAATAGAACTGGGCGAACTCGACCGGAAAATGGGCGTGCAGATCGTCGAAGAGTCGGTCGACCGCGTGGTGGCCACGATGCCGGTGGCCGGAAACCGCCAGTCGTTCGGCCTGCTGCACGGCGGCGCATCGCTGGCCATCGGCGAAGCCGTGGGCTCCTGGGCGGCCGTGATCCACGCCTCGACCTTGGGCAAAACCGCCGTCGGCGTCGACGTCTCCGCAACCCATCACAAATCCGCCCGCGACGGCGTCATCACGGTCATCGCCACGCCGCTGCAATTGGGCCGCACCATGACCAGCCACCAAGTGCTGATCACCAACGAGGCCGGCGAAAGGCTCTGCACGCTCCGGATCAGCAACCTCTTGCTGGAACCGCGCTGATCGGTTCAGCGCCGTTTGGCCAGTCGGAATTCCAAGCCGGCCTTCACACCCGGCCATTCGTTGGGCAGAATCGAAAAGACCACCACATCGCGCAGCGTGCCGTTGGGCAGCCGCGAATTGCTGCGCAGCACGCCGTCCTGCTTGGCGCCGAGCCGGGCGATCGCCGCACGCGACTGGTGGTTGTGCCAAGAGGTCCGGAACTCCACCGAAGTGCAACCCAGCGTCTCGAAAGCGTGCGAAAGCAACAAGAGTTTGGAATCCGGATTGGTACCGGAACCTTGGGCCCCGGCAGCGTTCCAGGTGGATCCGATTTCCACCCTGGGCAGCGAAGCGTCGATGTTCATGAAAGTCGTCATCCCGACGAGCTTGCCGTCGCCGAGCCGACGGGTTGCGAACGGCAGCATCGACCCTTGCGTTTGCAACTCCAGCCGGCGGTCGATCTCCGCCGCCATTGCTTCCGGTGCAGGGATCGCGGTGTACCAGAGCTTCCACAGCTCGCCGTCATTGACCGCATCGACCAGACCATCGTGATGGTCCTGGCTGAGCGGCTCGAGACGGACGTATTCTCCGGTCAAAGTCACGGGCAGGATCGACGTCATGATCCCCATCCTAGGACCCGGAACCCACCGGCAGTTCCGTGAATCGGCTCGCAGAAGACATCATCTCTTCAACTGAGGTAGTGAATCTCTTTTTCTGATTTAAGAAATAGGAAATGATAACAATCATTCGCGGAAATACTCGACCCGTTCTCCGAAAATGCGTAACCCACACTCCGGAATCAACGGAATCCCGTTTCTGTTAGGATGAAATGCCCTTCAGGCAGCCCGTTTGATGAGACGATCCATGTTGAAAACATATTTTATGGGGGAAATATGATTTTTTGGGAAACAATCTGGGCGATTGTCTTTTTCTTTGTCTTGGTAAGCTATTTGATTCTGCTCTTCCAAATCGTTGGGGATCTGTTCCGGAACCGCGATCAGAGCGGCCTGGCCAAGGCCCTCTGGGTATTCTTCCTGCTGGTCTTCCCAGTGTTCGCAGCGCTGGTGCACCTGATCATCCATGGTGACGATATGGCCGACCGAGCAAATTGCCGCCGCCAAGATCCTCTTGGACGAAGGCGGCATCGACGCGACCGAATATGCGGCATTGAAGGCAAAAGCGCTCAGCTGATAAGCCGCCTCACGGCAAACCGCGAGTTTACCGAGCACTCGGGGCAGGGCTGCTACCAGCTGAAAAAGCCCTGCCCCGATTTGCGGCCCAGTTCGCCGCGGGCAACCTTGTCCCGCAAGATCTGCGGCGGCTCGAAGCGCGGCCCCACGGTGCCGGCGAGATATTCGGCAATGCCCAAACGCACGTCCAGGCCCACGACATCTGTGGTCCGCAACGGCCCCATCGGATGCTTGTAGCCCAATTCCATCGCGGTATCGATATCCGCCGCGGAGGCGACGCCTTCCTCGAGCATCCGCATCGCTTCCAAGGCTATGGCCACGCCCAACCGGGACGAAGCGAACCCCGGAGCATCCCGGACCACGATGGCCTGCTTGCCCAACGCTTCGATCCAGTTCTTCGCGGTCGCGACCAAGGCGTCCGGGCTGCGTTCACCGCGCACCAGTTCCACCATGGTCGAGGCCGGCACCGGATTGAAAAAGTGCATCCCCAGGAACTGTTCCGGCCGGCCGAGCACCGCAGCCAGCCCGTTGACCGACAGCGAGGACGTGTTCGTCGCCAACACGGCTCCGGCGGACAATGCCGCTTCAGCCCGTTGCAGCGCTGCGACTTTGAGTTCGAAAATTTCCGGAACCGCTTCGACCACGAGGTCTGAGCCGCTGAGCTCCTCGATCGAGGTGACCACCGAGAGGTTGCGCAGAACACGCTCCGGCGGGCCCGCCAGCATCCCCCGGTCCGCAGATTTCAGCACTGCCTCCTCGACCCGGCCGCGGGCTGCGGCGATGAACTCCGCCGAGGCCTCGGCCACGGTCACCGCGCAGCCGTTGACCAGAAAGGCGTGGGCGATGCCGGCGCCCATCCGACCGCCGCCGATCACCCCGACGTTGCCGGGCAAACCGCTAGCGCTGGGCAGGCTGCTCATTTTTTCTTCCTTTCCAGGAATGCCGTCATCCGTTCGAACTTCGCCGGCGCTTCGAACAGCACCGCTTGGGCTTCCATGTCGGCTTCCGGATGCGCCCCCGCCGGGGCATGGAACACCGATTTGGTGTACTGCACGGCAAGCGGGTCTTGGGCGGCAATCCGATCGGCGAGCGCGTTCGCCGCCGCGATCAGCTCTTCCGGGGGATGCAGCGCGGAGACCAGACCTGCAGCCAGCGACTCCTGGGCGTCCAATACCCGGCCGGCGAGCAGTACTTCTTTCGCCAAAGGCTCCCCCACGAGCTCGCGCAATCGCCAAGAGGCACCGGCCGCAGCCAGGATCCCGAGCGAAGTCTCCGGATTGCCGATCTTGATCGACGGTGTGCCCAGCCGGAAATCCGCGGCGAATGCCAGTTCTGCGCCACCACCGAGCACATAACCGTCCAACGCCGCGATCACCGGCATCGGAAGCTGCGCGATCCGGATGAACAGCTTGATGTTGATCCCGGCCAGGGCATCAGCACGACGGCGTTCACGCAGCTGGGCGATGTCCGCCCCGGAGGCGAAAAAGCCGCCCCGCTCTTGCTGCGTTCCGGTCAGGATCAGAATCTTCGGACTCGCTTCGAGCGACGCGCACACCCGGTGCAGTTCGTCCACCATCTGCTGGTCGATCGCATTGCGCACCTCGGGCCGGTTGAGCCGGACCAGCACCCGATCCGCTGATTCCTCGATGATCAGGGTCTGCCAATCAGCTTCCGGCTGCCGGTTCATGCCCGCTCCAACAGCAAAGCCGTACCCTGGCCGACGCCGACGCACATCGTCGCCAAACCCAGTGCGGCGTTTTCCCGTTCCATCCGGCCGAGCAAAGTGATCGCGATCCGGGCGCCGGAGGAACCGAGCGGATGCCCCAAGGCAATGGCGCCGCCGTCGGCATTGACGATCTCCGGGTCCAGGCCCAAGCGCTGGATGCTGGCCAGTGACTGCGTGGCGAACGCTTCGTTGAGTTCCACCGCACCGATCTGGGACAGCCCGACGCCGGTCCGCGCCAAGATCTTCTCGGTGGCCGGCACTGGGCCGAGCCCCATGATCGCCGGTTCCAGGGCCGCTGCGACGCCATCGACCACCCGGGCTCTGGGCTTCAACCCGAAGCGCTGCAGCGCTGTATCGGAAACCACCAGCACGGCCGAGGCCCCGTCGTTCAGCGGAGAGGCATTCCCGGCAGTGACTACGCCGCCCGGCCGGACGACTGGACGCAGTGCCGCCAGCGAGGCCAATGAAGTATCCCGGCGCGGTCCTTCGTCTGCAGTGACCAGCACCGTGGATTTGCCCGCCACTGCCTCCACCGGGACAATTTCCGCCTCGAATCGCCCGGCATCGACGGCAGCGACGGCCCGCTGGTGCGAACGCAGGGCGAAGGCATCGGCGACCTCGCGCGTGATGCCGTCCGACGCGGCGACTTCTTCGGCGGTTTCCGGCATCGAGAAGGTATCCCGTTCGCTGAACCTCGGGTTGCTGAAACGCCAGCCGATCGACGTGTCGAAGATCTGTCCGGGCCGGGCAAAGGCCTTCTCCGGTTTCGCCATGACCCAGGGCGCCCGGCTCATCGACTCGACTCCACCGGCGACAACGACGTCGGCGGCACCTGCCGCGACCATCTGGGCAGCGAGCGTGATCGCAGACATTCCGGAGGCGCACAATCGGTTGACGGTGATCCCGGGCACGGTATTCGGGAATCCGGCCAGCAGCAAAGCCATCCGGGCCACGTTCCGGTTGTCCTCCCCGGATTGGTTCGCATTGCCCAGGATCACTTCGTCGACCGCTGCCGGATCGATGCCGGTGCGTTCCAGCAACGCCGCAAGCACGGTGGCGGCCAGATCGTCGGGGCGCACCGAGGAGAGCGCCCCGCCATAGCGGCCTACCGGAGTCCGCACCCCATCGACCAGAAACGCTTGCGCCATTGCCACTCCTCAACGCTGAAGACCGTCAGTCAATTACTGACCAATCGTTCACTAATTGCCTCCAGCATTCCACAGCGCCGCGAGTGCGGTCAATCACCGCTGCGGCACCGCGTATGTTGGAAACATGCCTGCCGCGAACCGTCCCCTGCAACGATTCCGGGTCCTCGACTTGGTGGTCGCAGGGCTTTTCCTGGGCAGCCTGCTGCTTTTCAGTTCTGCGGCGATCACCGTCGACGGCGCCCTCTCGGAGTGGTTGCTGAGCATCCTGCACCGCCCGGAAGCGGTCAATCTCGCGGTGAATCTGGCGCTTTCCAGCTGCCTCTTCATCCTCGCACTGATCGCGGCCTGGCCGGCCCTGCAGCAGGACAGTCTGCTCTACCGGCGTCGGCCGCTCCTGGCTTTCGGCATCGTCCCCTTGGCCTTGGTGGCGATGCTCATCAGCACCGCGGCGCTGGTACTCGCCGCCGGCGGCCCCGCCGGGTCGGTGAACCAAAGCGGGCTGGAATCGATGATGCGGGTGCTGCCCCCGGCCGCCGTCGTCCCGTTGCTGGTGGTCACCGGCCCCTTCGTCGAGGAATTCGTCTTCCGGCATCTGC
Source organism: Arthrobacter russicus (assembly GCF_031454135.1). Classification (NCBI taxonomy): domain Bacteria; kingdom Bacillati; phylum Actinomycetota; class Actinomycetes; order Micrococcales; family Micrococcaceae; genus Arthrobacter; species Arthrobacter russicus. The sequence goes on along the minus strand of NZ_JAVDQF010000001.1, from coordinate 2,637,999 downwards.
TGATCGGCAAACTCAGCCGATACCTGAACGTCTGGATCTGCGCAGCGATTTCGCTCTTCGCCTTCGCTTTGCTGCACCTGGCCGGCAAGGAAGCGATCACTTTCCCCACGCTGGCGCCCTATCTGGGTCTGGGCTTGGTGCTGGTGCTGGTCTATGTGCTCTGCGGCCGGAACCTGCTCCTGGTTTACTCATTGCATCTGGCCAAGAACCTGCTCGCCCTGCTGGTCTTCTATTCGATGCTCTGACTGAGCTGCCCGGGACTCGGCAACCCGGCCCTGCGACATCGCCAACTCCCGGGAACCGGGCAAGCTCCCAAACCATCGCCGGAAGTCGCGGTCGTGGCTGACCGCGAGCAGAGCGCCCGCGAACTGGCCGAAGAGCTCTTGGAGCTCATCGACGAGTTGCGGGGCGAAGTGGTTGGTCGGTTCATCGAGCAAAAGCACGTCGTGCCCAGCCGACAGCAGACGCGCCAAGGCCAACCGCCGGTACTGGCCCGCGGACAAGGTTCCCACCGGCAGGGCGAAATCCGCACTGCGGAACAACCCCAGGCGCAAAAGCAGTTCGGCGTGCTCATCGATGTCACCGACCCGGCCGGCCGCGTAGGCCGGCAACAAGCGCTGGTTCGGCCGCTCCGGCAGCGGAAGATCCTGGGGCAGGTACCCGATGTTGCCACGACGCCGCACCTCGCCCTGCACCGCCACCTGGCCGGCGCCGGCCAGCGCATGCAGCAAAGTGCTCTTTCCCGCACCGTTCGGCCCGGTGACCAGCAGCTTCGCATCGGCCGCCACCGACAAGTCCAGCCGGTCCAGCCGGCCGGGAACCCGCAGCCCCCGCGCCTCGAGCACGGCGCCGGCAGTGCTCGGTGCACCCAGCTGCGCGGCGAGCCGCAGAGGCTCCGGCGGGCGGTCGATCGGGTTGGCTTCCAACCGGCGCAATCGTTCCCGGGCATTGCGGATCTGCGAGCTGACCGCAGCCTCGACCAAACCGGTGTGCCGGTCGAAAGCCATTTTGTTCTTGTCCTTGATCCGGCCGTAGGCAACCCTGCCCTCGGCCCCCGCGGCTTTCTGCCGTTCCCGGGCGATCGAGCTCAACCAGTGTTGGTATGCCTGTTCCCAGCGGGCCCGTTCAGCGCGTTTTTCGGACAGATAACCGGTATAGCCATTGCCGTACCGGCGGAGCTCGGCACGGTCAGCGTCGACCTCGAGCACGGTTTGCGCAATCCGCCGGAGCAAAACCCGGTCGTGCGAAACCACGACCACCGTGCCGCGGTGCCCGGCCAAACGGCCTTCCAACCAATCCAAGCCGGCGGCGTCCAAGTGATTGGTCGGTTCGTCCAGCAGCAAAACCGGAGCCGGATCCGCCAACAGGCAGGCCAAGGCCAACCGTTCCGCCTCACCGCCGGAGAGGCTGGACACCTTGCGGTCCCGGACGATCCGGCCCAGGCCCAAGCGGTCCATCGCCGCATCCAGCAAAGCCTCAGCACGGTAACCGCCGCGCAGCGCGAAGCGGGTGGCCAACTCGTCGTAACGGTCGACCGTCTCCGGATCGGCCGCCGCGAGCTGCGCCTCGAGGACGTGCAGCTCGGCTTCCATCGCCCGCACCTCGGACAAGGCCGCGTCAAGCGCCGTCTGCACCGTGCTGCCTTCCGGCCAGCGGTGTTGCTGCGCCAGATATCCCGCCGCAGTCGCGGGCTGCACCTGCCCGGCTTCCGGCAACTCCTGCCCGGCGAGCAAGCGCAGCAGCGTTGATTTGCCGGCGCCGTTCTCCCCGATGACGACGACGTGTTCGCCGGGCGGAATGCTCAAATCCACCGAGTCGAGGAGCAGCCGGTCACCGTAGCCGTGCGAGACGCCGCGCAGCAGCAGTGGCACCGCTGCCGAAGCAGTGGCCGGGAGGGTTGGCATGTCGAATCTAACGTGGCGGGAAAACGCCATAGTGGACCTCGCAATCGAACGTGGGTAGACGTTTCGGGTGGATTGCGCTCAGTTGTCCATGTTTCAACGGTAGCAGCGTCCTTTACGATTGGTCCATGCCCGGCGCTATCGAGCGATTGACCAGCACCCAGGGGATCATCGGCCCACGGGGTTCGAAACGCCTTGCCGCAGCGGCAGCTCCCGGACCGGAGCGAGCTGGACGACGTCGTCGAACATTTCTGGCAGACCAGCTGGGACTTTCCGCCGGGGCGGCCGCAAACTACCGAGACGCTGCCTTTCCCCTGCCAGCATCTGACCTTCGAAAGACTGGACGGTGTGTGCAGCATCCGGATCACCGGGCTTTATCAGCGGGTCTGGCAACGCGAACTGTCCGGCGAAGGGGAAGTCTTCGGGATCAAGTTCCGGCCCGCGGGATTCCATGCAGCCTTGGGCCTGGCCCCGGGCGAGTTCACGGATCGCACGGCGGACGGAGCCGGAATCCCGGGAATCGCAGATCTGGCAGCGCGGATTTGGCATAGCGACGGATTCGCCGAACGCTGCCAGGCAGCCCAGAATTGGCTCTCGCCTCGGGCCCGGCCCACCGACCGCACCCGGCTCGCAAATCGCATGGGAAACCCGGCACTGCGCGTCGGAACCGATCTGGAACGGCTCTTCGCGATCAGCACGCGCAGTGCCAATCGGCTGCTCACCGAGCAGGTGGGCCTGGGCAGCAAATGGATCCTCTCCCGCGCCCGGCTGCAATCGGCCGCGGAACACTTGGCCGCCCGGCCGCAGTGCACCTTGGCAGAGTTGGCTGCCGAGGCGGGGTACGCGGACCAAGCGCACTTTTCCCGTGATTTCGCCAGGGTGCTCGGCCGGCCGCCGAGCAGCTACCGGAAAGAGCTGGCTGCCTTCGAGGACTGAAGCTGTCCGCGATATCCTGTCGCCCCGGAGTTCTGCGGCGTAGCGTTTGGCCATGACCTATTCAGTCCAAATCGCAGTCGACGCGCAACACCCGCACGACCAAGCAGATTGGTGGGCGGAAACTCTCGGTTGGCAGGTCGAGCCGTCGAACGAGGAGTTCATCCGCTCGATGATCGCTCAGGGCTTCGCCACTGAGGATCAAACCGCGTTGCATCGGGGCGTTCTGGTGTGGAAGGACGGCGCGGCAATCCGCAAACCCGGCGATGCGGGGCCGAACCCGGCCGAACGGATGCTGTTCCAGACCGCACCCGAAGCCAAGCAGGTCAAAAACCGGGTTCATCTGGATATCAGGTTGGCCGGAGACGACAAAGACGCAGTCCGCGCCCAGCTGGAAGCCCGGGGCGCGAGCTTCCTCTGGGCAGCCAGCCAGGGGCCGCACAACTGGTACACGATGGCCGATCCGGAAGGCAACGAGTTCTGCATCGGATAGTCCGGGCTCGCCCAGGCCGGGCTGAAGCCATGAGCGTGGCGAATCCGTCCATCCGGTGTGAGCGTGAAACGTCGTCGTGGGCTTTCCGATCAGTAAACTGGCGGGGTGAGCGAATCAAGCACCGAATCAGTCTCGGACATCTTCGATCCCAGCCGTTGGCGCGCAGTCAGCGGCTTCGACGACTTCCAAGACCTGACCTACCACCGGCAACACGAAAACGGTGTCGACCTGCCCACCGTGCGGATCGCCTTCGACCGGCCCGAAGTACGCAACGCTTTCCGGCCGGGAACCGTGGACGAGCTCTACCGGGCTTTGGACCACGCCCGGATGACGCCCGACGTGGCCACTGTGCTGCTCACCGGCAACGGTCCCAGCCCGAAAGACGGCGGACATTCCTTCTGCTCCGGCGGCGACCAGCGGATCCGGGGCCGGGACGGCTACCGCTATGCCGAAGGCGAGACCCAGGAAACCATCGACCCGGCGCGCGCCGGCCGGCTGCACATCCTGGAAGTGCAACGCCTGATCCGCACCATGCCCAAAGTGGTGATCGCCGTGGTCAACGGTTGGGCGGCCGGCGGCGGCCACTCGCTGCACGTGGTCGCGGATCTCAGCATCGCGTCCAAAGAGCACGGCAAGTTCAAACAGACCGACGCCACGGTGGGGAGTTTCGACGCCGGTTACGGTTCCGCGCTGCTGGCCCGGCAGATCGGCCAAAAGCGCGCCCGCGAGATCTTCTTCCTGGCCCGCGAGTACTCGGCGGACGAGATGGTTGCAATGGGTGCGGTCAACGAAGCAGTGCCGCATGCCGAGCTGGAAAATGTCGCCCTGGACTACGCTGCGGACATTGCCAGGCAGTCGCCGCAAGCCATCCGGATGCTCAAATTCGCGTTCAACCTGGCCGATGACGGCCTAGCCGGGCAGCAAGTCTTCGCCGGTGAGGCGACCCGGCTGGCCTATATGACCGACGAAGCGGTGGAAGGCCGGGATGCGTTCTTGCAGAAGCGCGATCCGGACTGGCAGAACTTCCCGTACTACTTCTGAGGCCCACCCGTGAACCCCGACGAATTGCTCAAGGCGCTCGCCGCCGCGCTGGCCGGTGAAGGCCGCGCGGTCAGCCTCAGCCCGGACCGCGTGGAACTGATCGACGCCGAATCTGCCGGAGCTCCGGAAGGCACCGCCGTGGTGGTCGGCACCTCAGGGTCCACCGGTCGGCCCAAACGGACCATGCTCGGCGTCGACGCCCTGGCTGCCTCCAGCATGGGCACTGCAGTCGCGCTGCGCGGTGAAGGGCAATGGCTCTTGGCCTTGCCCACGTTCTACGTGGCCGGAGTCCAAGTCCTGGTCCGCTCGCTTTTCGCCGGGACCCGGCCCGAAGTGATGCGAGGCGCCTTCAGCCCGGAAGCCTTCACCGCCGCAGCGCAGGAGATGACCGATCCCTTCCGCCTCACCTCCTTGGTCCCCACCCAGCTGCAGCGCCTCATCGACGCCCCGGAGTCGCTCTCCGCACTCCGGAGGTTCAATGCGATCCTGCTCGGCGGCGCCCCGGCGGGCGAGCAGCTGTTGCACCGGGCGCTGGACCTCGGACTCAATGTGTTCACCACCTACGGCAGCGCGGAAACCTGCGGGGGCTGCGTTTACGACGGCGAACCGCTGGACGGCGTGGAGGTCGCGGTCGACGACGGCCGGATCCTGCTCGGCGGCGAGGTCCTGGCCGCCGGCTATCTCGGCGATCCGCAGCGCAGCGCAGCGACGTTCCGCGAACTCAACGGAAAACGCTGGTACCGGACCGAGGATTTGGGCGAGTTCGACGAGTCCGGCCGGCTCCGGGTGATCGGCCGCGCCGATGATGTGCTCATCACCGGCGGGCTCAAGGTCTCCGCCGCAACGCTGGCCGGGCAGCTGCAACAGCTTTCCGGGGTCCGCGACGCCTTCGTCACCGGGGTGGCGGATCCGGAGTGGGGGCAACGGGTGCTTGCCGCGGTATTGCTCGATCCTGGCAGCGAACTCGGTGAACCCAGGCTGCGTGCGGCCGCAAAAGAGTTGCTGGCCCCGCACGAGGTGCCCAAGCGGTTCTTGGTCCTGCCGGAATTCCCGTATCTGCCGCAGGGCAAAATCGACCGGCAGGCGCTGATCGAACGGTTGCGCGCGGCGGATTCGGACGATCTCGGGGAGAATGGTCAACGTTGAACGAAAATTCCGTGGAAAGGACCCCTGTGGCCAGCCCTGCCCGTCGACCAACCGTGAGCCAGTGGATCCAAGGCGCCCGGTTGCGCACCCTGCCGATGGCGATAGCACCGGTGATCATCGGCTCGGCCGCCGCTTACCTGATGGGCAGCTTCAGCTTGTTGAACGCGTTGCTCGCCGCGGTGGTGGCGCTGTTCCTGCAAATCGGGGTCAATTACGCCAATGACTATTCGGACGGCGTGCGCGGCACCGACGACGTACGGGTAGGGCCCTTGCGTCTGGTGGGTTCCGGCACGGCGTCGCCGAGGCAGGTGAAGTTCGCGGCTTTCGCCACCTTCGGCGTCGCGATGCTGGCCGGCCTGCTGCTGGTAGTGATTTCGCAATCCTGGTGGTTGCTCCTGGTCGGAGCTGGATGCATCCTCGCGGCCTGGGGTTATACCGGTGGGAAAAATCCCTACGGCTACCTGGGTCTGGGCGACCTCTTCGTCTTCGTGTTCTTCGGCCTGGTCGCCACCCTGGGCACCACCTACACGCAGAGCGGCAGGATCAGCTGGGAAGCCGTGATCGGCGCGGTCAGCACCGGGTTGATTGCGACGGCGCTCCTGATGGCCAACAACGTCCGGGACATCCCCACCGACTCCCAGGCCGGCAAACGCACGCTTGCCGTCCGTTTGGGCGACCGGAATGCCCGGCGCGCTTATGTGGTGATGCTCGCGGTCGCGATCCTGTTGCCGTTGGTCCTGGTCGCAGCACACCCTTGGCTGCTGATCGTGCTGCTGCTGGTCCCGGCGATCCTGCTGCCGAGCTGGATCATGCTTTCCGGGAAAACCCGCAAAGCCCTGATCCCGGTGCTGCAGCAGACCGGTCTGATCAACCTCGGATTCAGCGTGCTCTACGCTGTGGCGTTGGTCTTGGCCAAAAGCTTCTGAGGCTCTGCCGAATCGGCAAGGACGGCTCAGTTGGCCAGGAAGTCTTTCGGGATCTGCCCCGCCCGGTCCTCCGGCTTGGCCGGCTTCTGGGCCGAGTTGATCGTGACCTCGGGATTCTCCGCGACCAAGGAGTCTTCGATGTCGCCGTCGGTGACTTTGCGCTTGGCCCGTTCCCGGCGCGCTTCCGGGGAGACCGCGCTGCGCATTGCCGCTGCTGCGGCGTCGCGCTGCGGGCGGAAGAAGAGGTAGGAAATGCAGAATGCGATCAACGCTGCGGCGATCGCCGAGAAAATGGCGCCCAACTGCAAAATCAGGAAGACGATGAAGAGCGGCACGAAGACCGCTACTCGGATGAGGAAGTATTTCCAGAAAGCCACGGAGCCAGTTTACCCGGCTTCGCTGGGCATCCGCTTTGCCGGTCCGGAACCGCGGCTTTGGCGGCTGCACAGCCAGCGACGATAGACTAGAGCATGCTTCGTTACGTGCCGCTCCTGATCATCGTCGGCCTAGAACTGTTCGCTTTGATCGATTGCCTCCGCAGTGAACGCGCCGATGTCCGCACCCTGCCCAAGTCCGCCTGGGTGCTAATCATCATCCTTTTGCCGATCGTCGGCTTGGTGCTCTGGTTCACCCTGGGCCGACCCCGGTATAACGCGGCAGGCCCGGCGGCCCGGCCCGCGGTGCTCGCACCCGACGACGATCCGGAGTTCCTGCGCAACCTCGACGTCGCCCGCCGGCAGCGGGCTGAAGAAGAACGTTTGGAAAAGCTGCGTCGGGACCTCGAGGAACGCGAACGCAAACTCCGGGACCAAGACAGCTGAGCTGGTTCGCCACATGCAAAACGCCCTCGGGGCGGAAGCAGGAGCTTCCGCCCCGAGGGCGTTTTGCATGGTTCGTCATGCGACCGGTTTAGCCCGGTGCTACTCCGCCGTAAGAGTGCAAACCGGAGAAGTAGATGTTCACGATCGTGAAGTTGAAGACCACGCAGAGCCAGCCCACAATCGAAAGCCAGGCGGCGCGGGTACCGGTCCAGCCACGGGTCGCCCGGGCATGCAGATAGCCCGCGTAGACCACCCAGATCACGAAGGTCCAGACTTCTTTGGTGTCCCAGCCCCAGTAACGCCCCCAGGCTTTTTCAGCCCACATGGCACCGAAAATCAAGGTCAGCGTCCAACCGACGAAGGCGATCGCGTTCAACCGGTAGGAGAGGTTTTCCAGGCTCAAAGCCGATGGGGACAAACGCATGAACGGCAGTTTGTCGGGCTTGCCGGCAGCCAGGCGCCCTTCCCGGCGGGACTGGATCAGCTGCAGCACGCTCATCGCGAAGGTCAGCGTGAAGAGTGCCGAGGAGAGCACCGCGATCGAAACGTGGATGATCAACCAATAGCTTTGCAGCGCCGGCACCAGGTGTCCCACCGGCACGTAGAAGGCACTGGCCGCGGCGAAGAGCATCACCAGCACCAGCCCGATCACGAAAGTGCCCAGAAAACGCAGATCACGCCAAATCAGGACGATCAGGAAGACTGCGGCAACCAGGAATCCGCCAGTGGTGCAGAATTCGTACATATTGCCCCATGGCACCCGGCCGGAGGCTACCCCTCGGGTCACCACGCCGACGCCGTGAATCAGCACCGCGAGCAGGGTCAGCGCGACGCCCACCCTCGCAGCCACCCGGCGCTCGCCCGCGTACTTCATGGAGTCCGGCGCAATCGCCGCCGATCCGGAGGACGACGGCGTCACCGGCCGTTCCGCGAGATCTTCGGTGATGCCATTGGCCTTGGACGCCGCGCCAACGCTGACCGGCTCCCGCAGCATCGCGTCCTGGGCGGCTTTCGACTGGAGTTCCACAGCTTTGGTCGTCCGGCTCGAAACCACGAGATCCCAGGTGAATGCGCAGAACGCAACCGCATAGGTGGCGGCCGCCAACAGCATGAACAACGCGCTGTATTGGCCGAGTGATTCATTGATCTCTGGCATTAGTCTTCCTTTGCTTTCGGATCTTCGGCAGCGGTGGCGTCTTCGGCCCCAGCACGTTCATCCTGTTCGCTATTCTCCGAGATATTCCAGGTCTTGACCAGTTGGTTGCGCAAACCGCTCGCCTCGGAGGATAAACGGTAGTCCTCGCCGCGGGCCAGCAGACCGTACTCCACCATCACCCGGCCGTCCGGATGCTCACCCGTGCGGACCCAGATCCGACGCCGCGAAAGGAACAAGGATCCGAGCAGCCCGATCACCGCGGTGACCGAGAAGAGCAGGACGTATTGCTGGGCCGGGTTCGACCGCACTTCGATGCCCGCATACCGGGTCAGCCCGTCGAAGGTGATCGACCCTTTGCCCTCCGGCAGCTGGTAGGTCTGCCCGCCGGAAAGGCTGATTCCGCCGGCCGGGAGTTTCCGGTCGTTGAGCGGCTTCAGCTTCGATGCATCCAGCACGAAGACGTTCTGCGGTTGGCCATTGTCCAGGCCCAGGTCGCCGTAGTACGAATTGAGCAGCACCTTCGGGTTGCCGGGATCGGGATCGATCGAGATGTCCACCCCGTCCGCGCCCTGGAAAGCCGTCGGCAGGAACAGCCCGGAGAAGCTCAGTTGGTCTGGTTTGGCATCCGGGACCTTGATCACCACCGAGGAAGTGAAGTCCGGATCCTGCAACCTGGCCACGACGAAGTCGGAGAACGCGACATTGCCGTTCCCGTCCCTGACCGTGAAGTGCGGCGCATAGCCGTTGCCCAAGAGGTAGAGCGAGGTGTTGGCGACTTCGAGCGGCTCATTGACCTTGAGGATCTTCTGCTGCGGTTGCGCCTCCGGTGAGTCTTTGACCGTCAGATACGCGGTGAAATCCAGTGGCTGGACTTTCCGCGAGGTCGAATTCCGGTCGAATTGCACATCGAACTTGTCCAATTGCACCGAGAACGGCTGCAGCCAATTCGGGTCGAAGTTCGTGCCCTTGGTGAATTGGTCGATCGAGGCGAGGTTGTTGACCACGGTGTCCCCGGTGACCAAGACCCGCTGGTAGGAGAAGCCGAACAGGCCGCCGATCGCCACCGCGACCAGCACACCGATCAGCGATACATGGAACACCAGGTTGCCGATTTCCTTGAGGAATCCGCGCTCGGCCCCGACGCTGGGCCGGTCCCCGTCCCGCACGTCGACCCGGTAACCGCGTTTCTTCAAGATGGCCCGGGCGTCTTCGATCGCCGCCTGCGCACTCAGGCCGGCGGCCGCCGGAATCTGCAGCGTGCCGTATTCGGGCAGTCGGGAGAGCCGCGCCGGGGTGCGCGGCGGCACCGAGCGCATGGCTTTGTAGTGCTGCCGGGCCCGCGGCACCACGCAGCCGATGAGCGAGATGAAAAGCAAGATGTAGATTGCCGAGAACCAGGATGATTCGAACACGTCGAACAGCTGGAACCAGTCCATGATCGGCCCGGAGACCGGATTGTCCTGGATGTACTTGGCGACCACTGCGGTGCTTTGGATCCGCTGCGGGAAGATCGAGCCGGGCACCGAGGCCACAGCCACCATCAGCAGCAGGAAAAGTGCCGTCCGCATACTGGTCAGCTGGGTCCAGATCCAGCGCAGCATGCCGAGGAATCCCAACTTCGGCAGGGCGACATCGTCCTTGGCCGTCTGGTCCGCTGCTCCGGACGTTTTTTTCTTCGAACTCAATTTCTCACCCATCAAATCGGCAACTTAACCGTGAAGACCCACAGCTGCAATTGGTTGATCAGAAGATTCCACACTCCGGTGACCATCAGCAGACCCACTGCGATCAGCATGCCACCGCCGACCCGCTGCAGCAGCAAGCGGTGCTTGCGGAAGAACTCCAGCGCGCCCATGCCCCGCCGGAAACCGAGCGCGATCAGCAGGAACGGGAGCCCCAACCCCAGAGAGTAGATGAAGGTCAGCAACGCTCCCTTGGTGGCGCTGGTGCCGCCCGAGAAGGAAAGCAATTGGACTGCGCTCAGCGTCGGGCCGATGCAGGGCACCCAGCCCAAGCCGAACGTCAGGCCCAGCACCGGCGCCCCCCAGAGCCCGGCCGGCGGTTTGGCATGGATCCGCGCCTCGCGCTGGAACATCCCGAAACCGCCCATGAAAACGATGCCGAGCACGATCACGACGACGCCCATCAGCTGGGTGATCCAGCCCGCATTGGTGGAGACCCAGGTCCCAATGGCGCCCAGCGCCGTGCCCAAAGCGACGAAGACCACGGTGAATCCGAGCACGAAGAGCGAAATCCCCAAGAACATCCGGCCGCGGCGCTGTTGACCCAGGTCTACTCCGGTGAGGCCGGTGACATACCCCAGGTACCCGGGCACCAAAGGCAGGACGCAGGGCGAAAGGAAGGAGACCAGACCGGCCAGCAGCGCCACCGGCATTGCCAGCAGCAGCGAGCCGTTCTGAATCGCCTCGGCGAACGGATTGTTCACTTCTGCGCCGAGGGCGAAGCAGAGCCGCTGCCCGTACCGGCGTCCGGGCCTGCTTCGTTCAAAGCAGTTTTGATCAAGGCGTCGAGGGTGCTCTTTTCGGCCAGGCCCAGGATTCGGGAGGCAACCCGGCCCTGTTTGTCCAGGACCAAGGTGGTGGGCACAGCCGCCGGCGGCACGGTGGCCGAAACGCTCAGCAGAACTGCGCCGTCCTTGTCCTCGAAGCTCGGGTATGTCAGATTGAAGGTCCGGATGAACGGCAGCGCGGTGCCTTCCGCGTCACGGACATTGACCCCGTAGAAGTTGGCGCCTTTAGGGCCGAGTTCTTGGTTAAGCGCTTCCAAGTCCGGCGCCTCCACCCGGCACGGCGCACAGGCGGCGAACCAGAAATTGAGCACGGTCACCGATCCCACGAACGAGCTCGAATCGACCTTTTTGCCGCCGTAGAGCGTACCGACGAACTTGACTGGTTCGCCACGCTTGTCCGCGGCGAATTCGGTGACCGAGCCGTCCCCGGCCACATAATTCTTGTTGTCTCCGGCATTCGCCTGCTGAGCCAATGAGTCATTGGCCGAGCATCCGCTCAACACCAAGGCCGCACCGAGCGCCATTGCGCCGAACAGGAAACGCCGACTCGGCCTCGCCGGCCGCCGCAGCGTTCCGGTTGGTTGTCGATTCGATGGTTTCGTAAAACGCCAAGCGTCCACTACCAGATCCTGCCCATTCGAGTTCGTGATTCAGTCCGTCCGAGACAATTCTACAAGACGTCGAAATTCAATTGTTACGCATCCCCGGAGCACGCTCAAGCTCCTGCGGTAGCGGTTGCCCCCGGCAACAGCCCTGCGGCCGGCTCGTGATAGCCGACGCCGGACAACCGCTCGCCGTCGAACTCCAAGGAGGTGACCGAAGCCAAACTGCAGTCGCGCCGGCGCGGGTCGTGGAAGAGCCGACGCCGTTCCGCACTCAGCCGGCTCACCCAGATCGGCAATTGGTGGCTCACCAAAATCGCCTGCGCGCCGTCGCCCGCGCGTTCGACGGCGGCCCGCCGCGCGTCATCGACGGCCAATCGCATCCGGTCCACCTGCGCCCGGTAGGACTCGCCCCAAGAAGGCCGGAACGGGTTGACCAGCTTCGGCCAATGAATCGGCTTGAGCAATTCCGCGGGCGACATTTTGAGTCCCTCGAAGTCGTTCCCGGCTTCGATCAACCGCTGGTCCGTGCCGATCGCCAAACCGAGTGCACTGGCCGTGGGCTGCGCCGTCTCTTGCGCCCGGGTCAACGGCGAGGCCCGCAAAACCGCGAACACCGCGCCTCGACCGGCCAGGGACTGGAAGTATTCCGCAGCCAGTACCGCCATCGCCACGCCCCGGTCGGAGAGATGGAAATTCGGCAGCCGTCCGTAGAGGACGCCCTCCGGGTTGAAGACCTCACCATGACGGAGCAGATGGACGGTGGCAGAAGGCATGCCCCCAGTCTCTCAAAATCGGGTTGCCGGGGGTAATCGGCTTCCCTGAGAATTTTTCCGAAAGCCTGGAATAAAAGATGCGTTTGCATGATTCTTGTAAGTGAGCCGGACACACCGTCGGCAAAATCGAGCACCGGCCCGTTGCGGCCGACCGCCATACGAGGAGGACTTATGACCATCGAAAGCACCCCGAGCGGCCTGGATGCCGGCACCTGGACGCTGGACGGTTCGCACAGCGAAGTCGGATTTTCCGTGCGGCACGCCGGGATTTCCAAAGTCCGCGGAAAGTTCGGCGAAGTGGAAGCAACTGCGACCGTGGGCGAGACCCTGGGCGATTCTTCGGTGACTGCAACCATCAAGACGGAGAGCTTCTTCTCCGGCGACCCGAATCGCGATGCGCACGTGCGCAGCGGAGACTTCCTGGATGCCGAGCAGTTCCCGGAGCTGACCTTCGTCTCCACCTCGCTCGCCGGCCAGGGCGAAACCTATGCGCTCACCGGCGACCTCACGATCCGCGGGATCACGCTGCCGACCACCTTCGAAACCGAGTTCAACGGTTCGGTCGTCGACCCCTTCGGCACCACCCGCGCGGGCTTCAGCGGACAAACCACGATCAGCCGGAAAGACTTCGGCCTGACCTGGAACGCGGCCTTGGAAGCCGGCGGCGTTCTGGTCGGCGACAAGGTCACGATCAGCCTCGAACTGGAATTCGTCCGAGCCTGAGCCGAACCCGAAAATGTGCCCCTAGAGGCATATTTTCGGGACGCTGTCGCCGGGAATGAATGCCATTCTCATCAGCATTGAGGCAAGATTTTTGCTGTGGCGCTGGAAAAACCCCGGATTTCCGGGGTTTTTCCAGCTTAAGGGCCAGCCGAAAACCCTATGCAAAAACCATCTGGAGCAATACAGTGTTCGCATGAGTACAACCCCCGAAAACCCGAATCAAGGCGAGCCGCCGTACCAGCCGCCGCAGCAGCCAGCAGCGGGTGCGCCGACTGGGAATCCCGCTTCGCAAGGACCCGGGACGAGCACCCCGCAGCAGCCAGGATATGCGGCGCCGCAGTATCAGCAGCCGCAGTACCAGCAGCCTCCGCAACAGCCGGGCGCGAGCAACGATTTCAAGTTCGAGATCCCGGCCGATGCGCCGAAATCCATCAACGATGTCATGCCCAAGGGCGGTTTCAGCGGGATTTTCAATGTCAACGGATTGCCGATGCTCCTGAAAATCTCCTACCTGATCTGGATCATTGGAGCCGGCCTGTGGCTGCTCACCACGATTATCGGCTTGATCTTCTCCTTCACTTTGCTGGTCCGGAAAAGCGACAGCATCCTGGGCGTGGTGGTTTACGACTACACGGCGCAGGGCATCGGAGGCATCGTCCTTTCGATCGTCGCCCTGGTGGTGATTGCCGCGATCGTGGTTTCCGCGATGAAGCTCAAGGAGGGTCTGCAATGGCCCCGGATGGCGTTGAGCGTCCTCGCCGTGATCTCTTTCATCCTGGTGTTCTTCGGAGCCGGAATCGGCTTCTTGGGAGTCATCGCAGCGGTCTTGATGTGGTTGCCGGAATCATCGGCCTGGATCAATTCGCAGAAGCAAGGCACTGCCTGAGCTCTACGGCAGGCGCACACCGGGCGGGCCGGGGTAGGGTTGAATAACCTGCCCCGGCCCGCTTTTTCGTACCCGAAGCGAATACCGCGGCACGGCACCCGTACGCGATTCGATTGGCAAGGATTCAGATGAGCACTCCGCCGCAGGGCCCCGGCCCGCAGGACCACGACGGTTCGAGCCCCGCTGTCCCCGGCCAATTCCCGGAAATCGCCCCGGGAGTGCCCCGCTATGGCCAGTACGCCCCGGAGGGCTACGTTCCGCCGAACCAACAAGTTCAACCGAACCAGGCCGGGCCGGTGCCGGACCCGCACAGCCCGCCACCGTGGCAGCCCGCTGCGCCGACGCCTGCCGGAGTCCCGGCCTTGGTGCAACGCGGGTTCGTGATGATCATCGCCGCAGCGATCGTGCATTTGGCGATTTCGGTCATCGGGCTGTTCCAGATTCCGCAAATGCGGTCCGTGGTCTTGGACTCCATGGCGCAATTCCCCGAGCTGAACGCCTCGATGGTCGACACCGTGATCACGTTGTCGTTCGTCTTCAATGCGATCGGACTCGCGCTCTACCTTTTGGTGGCATTCAACATCCGGGCCGGCAAGCGCTGGGCCAGGATGCTGGGAACCGTGCTCGCGGTTTTGTCTTTGACGATGTTGGTCGGCAGCCCCTTCGCGATCGTCCAGGTCGGCTTGGGCGTCCTGGGCATCGTCTACTGCTGGTTGGCGCCCAGCCGGGAGTATTTCAAGCGCTAGTAGCACCGGGTTCCGGCAGCCGTTGGGCGTGATAGGCCAGAATCTGCAATTCCGTGGCCATGTCCACTTTCCGCAAGTTGACGTGCTCCGGGACCTGCAGCATCACCGGTGCGAAGCTGAGGATGCTGTGCACACCGGCTTCGATCACCCGATCGCACATGGTCTGCGCGGCGCCGGCAGGCAGCGCCAGAACCACCATATTGGCCCGGGTGCGGTGCAGCACGGCTTCCAGGTCGAGCACATCGCTGACCCGCAACCAGCCGACTTCCTGGCCGATCACCATCTGGTCCGCGTCCAACAGCGCCACCACGTCGAACCCGCGGTTTTCGAAACCCGCGTAGCGGGCCAGGGCTCGGCCCAGGTTGCCTGCGCCCACGATGGCAACCCGCCATTCCTGGGTCAGCCCCAGCGCCTTGGAGATCCTTCTGCTCAGGTATTGGACCTCATAGCCCACCCCGCGCGTGCCGTAGGAACCCAGGTAGGAGAGGTCCTTGCGCACATTGGTCGAGCTGACGCCGCATCCTTCGGCCAGCTCTTCGGAGGACACCCGCTCGGTCCCCTCGGCGAGCAAGACGTTCAAGGCCCGCAGATAAAGCGTCAATCGGGCCACCGCGGCCGGCGGAATGACCCGGGCTTCGACATCTTGCTCCGCGCCCGGAGAACCCGCAGCACTGCCTTGCGGCGGGATCTGCGCTGCGGTCACCTGTTCTCCATCGTCGGACGTCGAAGCCTCCGTGCCGCGGCCACCGAGTCAGCACCCGAGGCCGTGCTGCACGGGAATGTTTCCACTGTAGATCCTCGGTCTGCGCATTCCCAAAACCCGATTGCCCCCGGCGGCCCGACCTGGTCAGCCGGCGCGCGCCGAAAGCAGCCGCCGCAACCGGTCCGGATCGATGGTCCAGAAATCACGCTGCACCCCGTCGATGAAGAGCACCGGCACCTCCTCGGCGTACCGGCCGGCCAAATCGGCGTCGCCATCGATCGAGCGTTCGGCGACTGCCAAACCGAACTCGGCGGCCACCTCGGAGACCACGGATCGGGCTGCGGCGCAGAGGTGGCACCGGGATTTCACCAAGAGGAGCAGGGCGTCTTCGGGCATGTTCCCAGCCTACTTCGGCACCGTGTCCGCGCGGGAACTTAGGCACTGGGCAAAGACTGACTAAACTCAGTACCATGCCCGAAGTGAATACCCATGTCGCCGAGCTGCCCTCGGCCACCTCGGGCCACCCGGGCGAGGCTGCATTTTTCGACGTCGACAATACTCTGATGCGCGGCGCCAGCCTGTTCCATCTGGCCCGGAAGATGTATCAGAAAAAGGCCTTCACGCTCCGCCAGGCCTGCGGTTTCGCTTGGAAGCAGGCGAAGTTCATCTTGCGCGGTGAAAACCTGGATGACATCCATTCGGTGCAGAACTCCGCCTTGACCCTCGCGGCGGGGATCCAAGCGGACTTCGTCGCCCAAGTGGGCCAGGAAGTCTACGACGAAATGATCGAGTCGAAGATCTGGCCGGGCGCCCGGGCGCTGGCCGAGCAGCATTTGCGCGTGGGCCGCAAGGTCTGGCTGGTCACTGCGACGCCGATCGAGGTGGCCCAGGTGATCGCCTCGCGCTTGCAGCTGACCGGCGCCCTCGGCACCGTGGGTGAAATCGAGGACGGGGCCTATACCGGTCGATTGGTCGGTGAGATCCTGCACGGGCCGGCAAAAGCCGTCGCGGTGCAGGCTTTGGCCGAAGAACATGGCCTGGATCTGGACGGCAGCTGGGCTTACAGCGACTCCTACAACGACATTCCGTTGCTGTCCCTGGTCGGCCACCCGGTGGCGATCAACCCGGACAGCAAACTGCGACGTCATGCCCGGGACCACAATTGGCCGATTTACGACTTCCGCGCCGGCCGCCGGGCCGCGACCCTGGGGTTGCGCGCCGCGACCGTCGCAGGGGCGGTCTACGGCCTCTGGCGCGGCTTCAGCCGGATGCGCCGGCACTGACCCCGGCAGCAGCCTTGCCCCGGGCACGTAAAAGGCCCGCCATTTCCATGACGGGCCTTTGAGCGCTGAGGCGCCGTTTTACTTCTTGTTGCGGCGCTGGTGACGAGTCTTGCGAAGCAGCTTACGGTGCTTCTTCTTCGCCATCCGCTTCCGGCGCTTCTTGATTACTGAACCCACAAAGTCCTCACAAACGTCTCTTCCGGCAACAGCCAATCGACTGCGAGCGCCAGAGTGTCTTAAATAAAATGTCCGACTGGATCCCTACTAGGGTACAGCCTTCAAGCAGTGTCCGCCGAACCGTGCAGTCCTGCGGCCCGCAGATGTTCGTTCACGGCGTTCTCCGGAACCCGGTAGGAGCGTCCGAACCTGACCGCCGGGAGTTCTCCGGAATGCACCATCCGGTAGACCGTCATTTTGGACACACGCATCACCTCGGCGACTTCTGCCACGGTCAGAAATCGCACGTTGGAAAAGGTGTTCGCCTCGGCCATATCTTGCTTCCTTAGGTCAAAGAGTTGAAAACGCAACCCATGACGGCGAGACGCTCAACCAGCCACTCATCCGCTCAGAGATACTCTAGATGCTGGAGTGACCAAAGTGAAAGTGCTTTACCATAACTTTACACAGCAACCGGTCAACGCCACGGCGACATCGGGAAGTGGCCGGTGCGGGGGCTAACCGCAACCACTCACCCATTTGTGACCTTCAGCGGCTCGTTAGCCGCCAAAACCCGTAAGGCCAAGCCATTCTGTGGTTAACCACCGGGTAAATCAGGGTTTGGCCAAACTCGAAAGCTATAAATATAAATCTACCGAGTTGCACCGCGGCAACCGCCATATGCAGCGGGCAAACAACTCGGGAGCGGCGATGCTCCTTCCTGTGCTGTTATTGGGGGCGAGGAAGTAGCTCCGACTCAGGTTGGACCGTCGCGACGGGCAGCATGGCGGGGTGGTCCACGGAGCGGTTCCGTCTGTGGACCACCCCTTCGGCGGTGGAAGAGAGTCCGAGTCAGCCGCCGGTGAGGCCTTCCAGCGAGCGCAAATTCACCACGTTCCCGTGGTCCGGCGCGTCCCGAGGTGCTCCGGATTCTTCATTGATCAACGCCACCAGGTGGGCCCGGGAGGAAGCTCCGGTCTTTTTGTAGACATTGGTCAGCCTGGTTTCGACCGTCCGCAACGAGACACCCAGCAAAGCGGCGATCTCCTTGTTCCGCAACCCGCTCAATACCCGCTCCACGACTTGGTGCTCGCCGGGCGAAAGTTTCCGCATCAGCTCGGCGCCCCTGGCCGGGGCGTCCGGACCGGCTACCGGCAGATTCGCCGCCGGCTCCGGAAGCGGTGCGCCCAGAATGCTCCGGGCACCGTCTTTGCCGAGCGCCGAGCGCAACCGCGGCACCGTACCGCTACGGCCGCGCCGGTCGATCGGCGGCCGCTCGGACCAGGAAGGCACCCCGAGCTCCTCGAACAAGACCTTCGCCTTGTTCTTCTGCTGCTCGCTCTGCGCCAAATAGCCCAACTCGCGCAAGCGCTCGGAGAAGTCCAGCAGGCTGCGGGCCTGTTCGTAGCCGGTGCCCAGCTCCCGCGCGAGTTTGATGCCCTGTCGGAAGAGTTGCAGCGAAAGCTCGCCGTCGGCAACCAGTGCCCGGCATCGGGCCGCGACCAACGTGGCCCAGAGCGAGGGAGTCTGCCGATTGCGCAACTCCAGGTCCATCATGAACCGCTTGGCCTCTGCGGACCGGCCCAATGCCACCAGGACTTCAATCAGATCGCCCTCGTAGCGCAGGAACGCCGGGTTCAGTTTTCCACCGCCGGATTCGTGCACTCTGAGAAAATGGTGGAACGCTTCCTCGAATCGGCCGTGCGCGAGCGCATGCCGGCCGCGCAGCGCCGAAATCCGGGCCGCATTGATCCAATTCCCGCCTCCACTGGCGACCGTCAGCACCGCGTCGATGTGCGTCTGCGCCGCCGCCTCGTCATCCTGGACCAAAAAGTACCAAGACCGCAGGATGTGCAAGTAGGTCACATGGAACTGCCTGACGTCCGGCGACGAATGCAACGATTCGACGGCTTCTCCGGCCCGGTGGAAATTGCCGACGCGCATTTCGTTCTCGGTCCGGAAGAATCTGATGGTTTCCAACCAGATAGGCTTGGGCGGCGGAGTTCTGCTGAGCAGCGAATCGAAGACCATCCGACTCTCTTCATAACGTTCGGCGAAAGTCAGCGACCGGCCGAGCATCATCAGCACCGGGATCGGTATTTCGCGCAGCCCGAGGGCGGTCACCGCTTTCAGCTGCTCGGTGGCCGGGGTCGGATCTCCGTTCAGCACGGATACCGTCATCAGGGCGAACCGGTGCACGCCATTGGCGACTTCGCCGGCCATCGGGACCAACGGCTCGGCCAGCTTGAGCATCCGTTCGGCCAACTTCATCTCCCACCTTTCGGCGTGGAAGATCGTCACCATGCTGGCCAGCTCCAGGCAGAGATCCGGAAACTCCGTGCCGTACTGCTTGAGCACTCCGGCCACGTCCCGGCTGTTCAAGTCGTGGGTGGACATGTACCGGATCCGGATCAACTGGTGCATGCTCCGGATCCGGATGGTCGGATCATTGGAAAGCTCGGCAGCCTTGCGCAAGTACCGCGAGGCGTAGGCCAATTCGCCCATGTCCACCATCGCAGTACTGAGATCGCAGAGCAGATCTGAAATCTCCTCGGTTTCGAAACTCAGCAGCAAGATCGCCCGGTCCGCGTACGCCGTCGCCAAGCCGCTGTCGCCGCGTTCGACCAACTCCAAAGCGGTGCTCAGGAGCATCCGGGGCGAGGTCTCACCATCGTGCAGGAAGCTCGAGTGCCACTGCTCCAGACTGGATTTGTGCTTGCGGTGCGCCTTTTCCAATTGCTCATGCAGTCTCTGCCGCTCCACGGCGGCCACCGAAACGTACAACGCACACCGCAGCACGGCTTGCCGCATCCGGATGAAATCGCCGGCGCGGACCAGAATCCGGCGGGCCAGCAACTCGTCGAGCGCGGATTGGTGTTCGGCCAGAATCTCGCGCAAGGCCACTTCGAGGTGCACGGGAGCGGTACTCACCAACCGCACGACCTCCTTGCCGCAGTCGTCCTGCGCGGCGAGCAGGGTCTGCGCTGCGAACGCGGCCCGGGGGCCGAATTGCACCGGATAGGTCAGCGGATCCCGGCCTTGGCGTTCGGCCTCGGTCAAGGCTTCCAGGCCCTCGCGCAAATACACCGGGATTCCCGAGGCGATCACCGCAATGATCTGGATGGCCGCAGGATCGGTGCCGGGTTTGGCCAGACGATGACCAAGGAGAATGCTTTTCGTCGGATCGAGCTCCGCCAAAGCGAGCTCCGGGAGCAACGAAAACGGCCCACAGGGCCCCAGCTCGGCCAAGCTCAAGATCAGCTTCAGCCCGGTGCCGCCGAGCCGGCGGGCCAAGAAGCCCAGAACTGCTTGACTGGAATCGTCCATGATGTCGACGTCGTCGATCGCCACCGTCGTCGGCGGCAGTTCCATCGCAGTGAGCCGGGACAAAAGCTCCTGCCCGGCCCGGAACGGCCCCTCGGTGCCGGCCCAACTCAGGTCACTCGACAGCGCCTGCGCCTGCGGATCGCGCAATGCGGCGAGGAAGGCGGACAGCCCGGAGAATTCCCAGGCCCGCTCGGCCGGATTCGCCCGGACCAGGATCACGCCCTCGGCTTCTTGCGAAAAGCGTTCCAGCAAATAGGTCTTGCCCAGACCGGCGTCACCGATGACCACCAAGGCAGATTCGGTATCGGCAGCATTGACTTCGATGAGCCTGCCGAGCTCCGCGACTCGATCAACCGTTTTCATCGCCACCACCTCGGTTGTCCACTCCGGCCCGAGCCGTTGCCGGAGTACTGCTGTCTATCTTGGTATAACAGTATTTCTAAATAGTGCCATGCCCGGAGCAACAACTTGCCAATTCATAGGTTGATATTCAATTCGTCGGTCCGGTGAGCCGCCCGGTCCGCAGATCCTGGTAAAACCCCTCGATGTGTTCGGCGACCAAATCCGACGCTTCGCGGGATCGTCCGGATTGAATCGCGGCGAGGATCCCCCGGTGCTCGGTGTGCAGCCGAGCTGCCACGGCAGGCCATTCTTCCTGGCCGTCCGTAGCGGCAGAGATATAGCCTTTGATGCCCTCGCGCAAGGAAAGCATGATTGCGCTGACCACGGCATTTCCGGCGGCTTCGGTCAGGGCAAAGTGGAATCGCACGTCGAGCAACAGGAATTGTTCGATCTCCTCTGGACCGAGCCGTTCCATGGCAGTCAGCAATTCCGCCGCCTCGGGCAGCGCCGGCGAATCGGGCGCAGCGTGCAGGCACGCCCAACTCTCGATCATGATCCGGGTCTGCACCATGTCCGCGACCGGGAGATGCGAACTTGCCACGTGCAATCGCAACGCGGAGCCGAGCGCCGTGGAGGGGTCCGCGACGATGGTGGTTCCGGACTCCGGCCCGGAGCCGACTCCGGAACGGGCCACCCCCAGGGCTTCGAGGACCCGGATCGCCTCGCGCACTGAAGTCCGGGACAGGCCGAACTGCTCGGCCAGGGCGCGCTCCCCGGGGAGTCGCTGCCCGATCGCCAAGCTGCCAGCACGCAGCTGCTCCTCGATCCACCCGAGCACCAATTGATGGGTCCGCATGAAGCCATGCTATCTGTGGTTGGACCACATCGGGTAAAGTGCAGGCAACAATGTGGTCCAACCACATCTGATCGACGACGGAGGACGAATGAGCACACCACCAGCACTGCGCCGACGACTGCCCGATGTCCAGGCTTTGGGCGAGTTGATGAAATTCGGCTTGCCCAGCTTCGGCACGGAAGCCCGGTTGGCGAAGGCCGCCACCATTTGGGACTTGCGCGCCATCGCGAAGCGCCGCACGCCGAGCGCACCCTTCGACTACACCGATGGTGCCGCCGACGGCGAAATCACCATGAACCGCTCCCGCGAGGCCTTCCGGCAGATCGAGTTCCATCCCGCGGTGCTGCGCGACGTCGCCGAGGTCGATCTGCGCACCGAGATCCTGGGCCGGACTTCCAGCATGCCTTTCGGCATCGCCCCTACCGGCTTCGCCAGGCTGATGCAGTCCGAGGGCGAATACGCCGGGAGTGCGGCAGCCGCAGCGGCCGGCATCCCCTTCACGCTTTCCACTTTGGGCACCGCCTCGGTCGAAGAGGTGGCGGCACATGCGCCGCAAGCCCGGCGTTGGTTCCAGCTCTACGCGACGCAGGACAAAGAACGCAATCTGTCTTTGATCCAGCGAGCCGAGGCGACCGGAAACGACACCATCATGCTCACCGTAGACACCGCCGTCGGCGGTCTGCGTTTGCGCGACGTGCGCAATGGAATGACGATTCCGCCGCAACTGAGCCTCAAAACGGTGCTCGATGCCTCCTACCGGCCGGCTTGGTGGTTCAACTTCTTGACCCGGGCGCCCCTCGAGTTCTCCTCATTGAGCAGCTTCGAAGGCACCGTTTCCGAACTGCTCAGCAGCGCTTTCGACCCCGGCCTGGATTACCAGGACCTGGAATGGCTTCGTGCCAACTGGCACGGAAACCTTTTGGTCAAGGGCGTGCAGACCGTCGCCGACGCACAACGGGCCATGGACCACGGAGCCGACGGCGTGGTGTTGTCCAACCACGGCGGACGGCAGCTGGACCGGGCACCGCTGCCCTTCCACCTGTTGCCGGAGGTCAGAAAAGCCCTCGGCGAAAAGGCCACCGTGATGATGGACACCGGAATCATGTCCGGCGGGGACATCGTCGCGGCCATCGCTTCCGGTGCGGACTTCGTCTTGATCGGCCGGGCTTATCTGTACGGGCTGATGGCCGGTGGCGAACGCGGGGTCAGCCGGGCTTTGGCGATCCTGCAATCCGAAATCACCAGGACCATGAAACTGCTGGGGGTCTCCACGGTCGCGGAACTCAACCCGGACCACCTGAACCAACGGGCGGAAACCGTCTGAACCCGGGCGACCGGCGCTGATCCCCCGGCAGACCGGTTTCAGGATTCCTTGCGGCGACCGAACTTCGGCAAGTTGGCCAAAAGATCCGCAGCTTTGGTCGCTGCCCGGCCGACGCTTCGGCCGATCTGCTGCGGCATGGACTCCGGATCCCCCTCCGGGATCGACAGCTCATTTTCCGCTACCGCCAATGCGGCGGAAGGCTCGGTGGCAGGGCCCTCGACGAGCAGCGGGCGGGTGGACGGCAGACCGAAACCGTCCAGCCACTGGCTGATCCCGTTCAGCGGGGCGGTTTCGAGTTTGTAGTAGCGGCGCTGCCCTTCGGCCCGCATCGTGACCAGGCCGGCTTCGCGCAAAACGCGCAAATGTTTCGAGACCGTGGGCTGGCTCGCGCCGAGTTCGTCGACCAATTCGCCCACTGCCTTGTCGCCATCGCGAAGCGCCGCGAGGATTTCCCGACGGGTCTGCTCGGCAAGCACGGTAAAGACATCTTCGTTCACCATGGAACTACCCTAGCGATATATACGCCAAAAGGCATCTGTGCCCCCAGCGAGCACCTGCGCCCAAGCGAGCGCGACACTATGGGAGCGCCCCAATCTCAGTCGAACCAGGGATCCAGCCCGTACAGGGGGAAGATCTCCTTGCGGGTGGCCATGATCGAGCGGTCGACGGCGTCGGCCGGGTTGTAGCCGACTTGCCAGGAACGCCACCAGAGTTCGACGTCGTCGCCCATCAATCGGGGTGCCTCGGCACCGAACTCGGCGCGCACCCGCTGCCGCCACTGCTCCGGCACCTCGGTGCGCACCGGCACCGGCTTTCCGGAGACGATCGCGATCAGATGCGACCAGACCCGGGGCACCACATCCGCCACGCTGTAGCCCCCGCCGCCGGTCGCCAGCCAACGCCCTTCGCACAGCTCGTCGGCGAGCATGCCGATGGTCAGCGCAGCCTCGCGCTGCGCGTCCACGCTGGTACCGAGATGGGTCAACGGATCTTCCCGGTGCGAGTCGCAGCCGTGCTGCGAAACGATGACCTCCGGACCGAAAGCTCGGGTGACCTGCGGGACCACCGCATGGAAGGCACGCAGCCAACCGCCGTCGCCGGTGTAGGCCGGCAACGCGATGTTGACCGCCGAGCCGATGGCTGCCGACCCACCGGTCTCGTTCGCGAAACCGGTGCCTGGGAAGAGCGAGAGCCCGCTTTCGTGCAGCGAGACGGTCAGCACCCGCGGGTCGTCGTAGAAAATGCTTTGCGTACCGTCGCCATGGTGCGCGTCGACGTCCAGATATGCGACTTTGCGCACCCCGGAGTCGAGCAGCCGCTGCACCGCAGCGGCCGCGTCGTTGTAGACGCAGAAACCGCTGGCCCGGTCCCGGCTGGCATGGTGCATGCCGCCGGAGAAGTTGACTCCGCGCTGCGCGCTGCCGTCGATGATTGCCTCGGCCGCGAGCAGCGAGCCGCCGACCAACCGGGCGCTCGCTTCGTGCATCCCGGGGAACACCGGATCGTCGACCGTGCCGAGCCCCCATTCCGGCAGTTCCCGAGGCGTCTCGCTGACCGATCGCACCGCTGCAATGTAGCTCGGGGCGTGCACCGTGCTGAGCTGTACATCGCTGGCCACGAACGGCTCCGCCCGGTGGACCGAGCCACGCGAGAACAACTCCAGCTGCTCGGCCAGGTCTGCGGTCAAAGCGAGCCGGGCCGGATCCATCGGGTGGCCCGGACCGAAATTGTATGCGGTGAGCGCCGGGTCCCAGACCACGCAGGTCTTTGGCAGCGGCGCCGTCGTCGGCTCTGAACTCAAGTCCATCTTTGACAGGCTACGTGATCTCCCGCACAGCCACGCAATCGGGTGCATTCGCTTCCGGTTCGGCAGGAACTCCCGGGGCGCATGCGGCAAAGCCCGGCAAAGGTGGTTAACTACTTGTCAGATCAACATTTTCCGCAGGCAGAAAGTTTCACCCCAGATGACCAGGAGTCAATCTGGCTGGCACCCGCCGGCCGAGCGCGGACGCTTTGCGTTCATCGGAGTCATCAGAGACTTCATCGACTCGGTGGCGAACTCGTCCCCGGCTCGCTTGGCGCTGATCGTCTTCGCCTTGGTGATCATGTTCTTCACCACCTTGCTCACCCTGCCGATCGCTTCGGCCAGCGGAAAAGTCACAGCTTTCCACGACGCGCTCTTCACCGCGGTTTCCGCGGTCTGCGTCACCGGTCTGACCACGGTTTCCACCGCATTGCACTGGTCCTTCTTCGGCCAGCTGGTCATTCTGATCGCGATCTTCGTGGGCGGCTTGGGCATCTTGACCCTCGCCTCGCTGATGGCCCTCATGGTCTCTAAACGCCTCGGCGTGCGCGGCAAGCTGATTGCCCAGGAAGCAATGAACGCGAGCCGCTTGGGCGAAGTCGGCACCTTGTTGCGGATCGTGATCACCACGTCTGTGGCGATCGAAGTGATTCTGGCCCTGTTTTTGATCCCCCGCTTCATGATCTTGGGCGAAGACTTCTGGCAAGCCGTTTGGCACGGTGTGTTCTATTCGATTTCCGCGTTCAACAATGCCGGCTTCACGCCGCAGTCGGATGGCCTGGTGCCTTATGAATTCGACCCCTGGATCCTGACCCCGCTCATGGTCGGGGTGTTCCTGGGCTCCTTGGGCTTCCCCGTGATGATGGTCCTGCTCTCCCAGGGGTTCCGGATTTCCAAGTGGAACCTGCACACGAAACTCACCGTGCAGGTCTCGGTGATCCTGGTCCTGGTCGGCATGATCGGCTTCGCCGTCTTCGAGTGGAACAACCTCAGAACCGTGGGCGGGCTCAGCCCCGGTGACAAATTGCTGCATTCGGTCTTCGCTTCGATCATGACCCGTTCCGGCGGCTTCAACTTGGTCGATATGAACTCGCTGACACCGGTCTCCCAAGTGTTCACCGACGCATTGATGTTCGCCGGCGGCGGTTCGGCTTCCACCGCCGGCGGTATCAAGGTCACCACCCTGGCGGTGATGTTCCTGGCCATCGTGGCGGAGGCCCGTGGCGATTCGGACGTGAAGGTCTACGGGCGCACCATCCCGCAAGGCACCATGCGGGTGGCGATCTCGGTGATCATGATGGGGGCGACCTTCGTCCTGCTCGCCACCGGCGCGCTTTTGATGATCACCGACGCACCGTTGAACAAGGTGCTTTTCGAAGTGATCTCGGCATTCGCCACCGTGGGCCTGAGCACCGGGCTCAGCGCGGAGCTGCCGCCGGCCGGGGTGTATGTGCTCTCGCTTTTGATGTTCGCCGGCCGGGTGGGCACGATAACCCTGGCCGCGGCGTTGGCACTGCGCCAGCGCCGACAATTGTTCCGCTATCCGGAAGAGAGGCCGATCATTGGCTGAGAAATCACGGTCCCAACGTCCATCGCACAATGCGCCGGTATTGGTCATCGGCTTGGGCCGGTTCGGCTCGGCGACCGCTGAACAGCTGGTACGGCAGGGCCGGGAGGTGCTCGCGATCGAGCGCGACCCCGCGTTGGTGCAGAAGTGGGCCGGAACCTTGACCCACGTAGTCGAGGCCGATGCGACGAACATCGACGCCCTCCGGCAGTTGGGCGCCCAGGATTTCGCCTCCGCAGTCGTCGGTGTGGGAACCTCGATCGAGTCCAGCGTGCTGATCACGGTGAATCTGGTCGATCTGGAGATCGAGCACCTCTGGGTCAAGGCGATCACCCAGTCGCACGGCAAAATCCTGACCCGGATCGGCGCCAACCACGTGATCTACCCCGAGGCCGACGCCGGTATCCGGACCGCCCATCTGGTCTCCGGCCGGATGCTCGACTTCATCGAGTTCGACGACGATTTCGCGATCGTGAAAATGAACCCGCCGAAGGAGACCCAGGGCTTCACGCTGGAGGAGTCCAAAGTCCGTTCCAAGTACGGCGTGACAATCGTCGGGGTGAAGTCACCGGGTGAAGACTTCACCTATGCACAACCGGACACCAAGGTCTCCTCTCGGGACACGCTCATCGTGTCCGGCCACGTCGACCTTTTGGAACGGTTCGCGGCCCGCCCCTGAACCGGCACGGTTCCGATTCGAAGCCAGGCCCGGGCCCGGTCAGAGGCCGTCCAGCTCCGCGGTGATCACGTCCGAACGCGCTGCCGCAGCCCGCGCCCCGGCCAAGACCGTGGCGGGCAAGCCAAGCTCGTCGAAGGTGGCGATCGCCTGCTCCGTGGTGCCGTTGGGGCTGGTCACGGCCTTGCGCAGCGCGGTGGCGTCGGCCCCGGGCGCGGCCAGCATCAGCCCGGCCCCGGCAACGGTTTCGTTGGCCAGGGTTTTCGCGGTTTCCGGATCCAAGCCGAATTCCCGCGCGGCGGCCGCCATGGCCTCGGCCAGGTAGAACGCGTACGCCGGGCCGGAACCGCTGATCGCCCCGATCGCCTGCATCTGCGACTCGGCGACGTCCAACACCACCCCGGAGCCGGCAAAGACCTCCCGGGCAGCTGCCGCTTGCCCGGCGTCGACCGAGCCGCCCAAAGCCAGCCCGACGACGCCGCGGCCGACCATCAGAGGCGTGTTCGGCATCGTGCGCACCACGGGCTGCCCGGGAGCCAAGGCGGCTTCGATCTGCTTGATGGTCACTGCCCCGGCGACGCTCACCACGACGGTTCCCGGTGCCAATGATCCGGCGATTTCCCGGCACAGTGCCGCGATCTGGGCCGGTTTGACGCCCAGCACCACGACGTCGGCACCGGCGACCGCCGCCCGGTTGGCATTGGCGTCCTCGGAATTCGCCACGGCGGTGATGCCGTAGCGCTGCGCCAATTCCGCGGCCCGTTCTGCCCGGCGGACGGTTGCGATGGCCGAGGCCGGCTCGAACGATCCCGCGAGCAGGCCCGCCAAAATGGCTTCGCCCATCGAGCCGCAGCCTAAGAATGCAATTCTGTTGATCATCCGTCCATCCTGTCACCAACCCCGGCCGGGTACCGAAAAAAGGGGTTGCTTCATTTTCACGATTCGATGGCTTACTTTGCTTTATTTTCAAGGATTTCAGCCAAAAGTGATACTTCACTCTCTGGTTACCTTATTACCAGCTTATTCCCAGGTTCACGGCAGGTTTTCCCCAGAAACGGGTCCTAAATTCGTAAGTACCTCATAAAGGTGCGAGTGATTGCGGATCGATCGGGTTTTGCCTGATCGGTTGTAGCACCGGAGAGTCTGCCAGCGTTTCCCCCCAACCACTGGCAACTTCGACTCTCCGGTGCTTTCTCGTTTAACCCCTCGTTCCAGATAGCCAGCTGGCTTTGAGATAGCAGGAAGCCCGCCCTCTTGCTATCTCAAAGCGTTTTAGCTATCTCATCTGGTTCAGCGCGGATACTCAGTCCGCTTGGCCGAGATGCTGCCGGGCGAACCGCAACGTCTCGCTGAGCCAGTCTTCCCGTTCGCCGGCAGCTTTGGCCTTGCGGGTGGAGATTTCCGCGACGACGGTCCCGTCGAATCCGGCACCGGCCAGATATTGCAGGACTTCGGCGGCTTGCTGATCCCCGTGCCCCGGGACCAAATGCTCATCCCGGTTGGAGCCGGAGCCATCCGTGAGGTGCAGATGGCGCAACCGCCCAGCCAAGGCGCGCACACCCTCGAGCGAAGCAACCCCCGCGGTCGAGGCATGCGACAGGTCCCAGGTGACGTCGTCGTAATCCTGTTCGATCGGGTCCCAGTGCGGCAGGTACGCCTTCGCTTCCCGGCCGCGCATCCGCCAGGGGTACATGTTCTCCACTGCGATCCGGATCCCACTGGAATCGGCCAAGTCGCGGACGCCCTGGCTGAAACTCTCCGCGTAGTCGCTCTGCCACCGGAACGGCGGGTGCACCACCACCACGCCGGCCCCGAGCTGGCCGGCCATGTCGACCGAACGTTCGACTTTGCTCCAAGCGCTCCCCCAGACCTGCTGGGTCAGCAACAGAGTGGGTGCGTGCACCGCGAGCACCGGGATCCGGTAGCGCTCGCTCAGCGTCTGCAGGGCCTGCGGGTCCTGGCTGGTGACATTGTTGGTCACCATGACCTCCAACCCGTCGTAACCGAGGTCGTGTGCGACGGCGAAAGCGTCATGGACGGAAAGCGGATAAACCGAGGCACTGGAGAGCGCAACCGGGATTGCCGGACGCTTCGGGTTCGCTGCTGTCTGCTCAGTCATCGGGGCTATTTTGCCACGGCAGGCTGTGCAGATGCTGCGGCAGGACGCGCTGTGACGTGCCGTGGCGGGTCGAGCGGGCCGTCGAACACCAACTGGTCCAATCGGCGCAGGATCAGGCCTTCACGCAGCGCCCAAGGGCAAATCTGCAGCGTGCTCGCCTTGAACGCCTCCAGCGCGGCTTCAGCCACCAAGGCGCCGGCCAGCAGTTGCCTGGCCCGGGCCTGCGAAACTCCGGGCAAGTACAAGCGGTCCGCAGCGCTCATCGCGGTCAGCCGTTGCGTCCACAAACCGAGGTCGACGCCGTGCAGTTCCCGCCGCACGAAGGGTCCCATGCCGCTAGGCGCGGCCCCGGTGATCCGGGCGAGCGAGCGAAAAGTCTTCGAGGTACCGGTCACCAAAGTCGGGACGCCCAGGGACAGGAAATCCTTGATGTGCGGTTTGAGCGTGCTGCGGATGTATTTGCGCAGTTCCTTGACGCTTTTGGCGCTGGGCGGATCGTCGGGCAACCAGTCCCGGGTCAACCGCTGCGCGCCGAGCGGGACGGATACCGCCTTCGTCGGCAATTCATCGCCGCCCATGGCCATTTCGAAGGAACCGCCGCCGATGTCCAGGTCCAAAATCGTTCCGGCGCCCCAACCGTACCAACGGCGCACCGCGAAGAACGTCATGGCGGCTTCCTCTGCGCCGGTCAGTTCGCGCAGCTGCACCGTGGTTTCGGTCTGCACCCGCTGCAACACCTCCGCCCCGTTGGCAGCCTCCCGGATCGCCGAGGTGCAGAAGGCCAGGAGGTCTTCGGCCTGGTGCTTCGCGGCGAATTCCCAGGCCTCGAGCACGAAACTGATCAGCTCCGCCTGACCGGCCTCACTGATCGCGCCGTCCTGGTCCAAATACTGCACCAAGGAGAGCGGACGTTTGTGCGAGGCGAAGGGTACCGGCTGCCCTCCGGGGTGCGCATCGACGAGAAGCAGATGGACGGTATTGGAACCGATGTCGAGAACGCCGAGTCGCATGATCACATTATGTCGTAGCGCACCGGCGGACTCGGCGCCGCGCACAAAAGCACCCTCGGCAAGTGTGCGTTCGCGGGTCCCTACGTGGCGAACGGAGTTCGACACGAAAGGGCCGAACGCTCACGTGTGCGTTCGCGGGTCCCTACGTGGCGAGGGCCTCGGCTAGCGGCGGCTGCCGGCTTTTGCCTTGGCCGCCGGGCGCTTTGCCGGGCGCTTGACCGGCCCTTTGGCGCGCTTCTCGGCCAGAAGTTCGACTGCGCGCTCCCGGGTGAGCTCTTCGATCGACGTCGACCGGGGCACCGTGATGTTGGTTTCGCCATCGGTGATGTACGGGCCGAAGCGCCCTTCCTTCACCACGATCTTCTTGCCCGACGTCGGGTCGTCGCCGAATTCGGCGAGCGGCGGCACCGCGGCACGGGCGCCGCGTTGTTTCGGCTGCGAATAGATCTCCAGGGCTTGTTCCAACGTGATCGTGAAGATCTCCTCTTCGGAACCGATCGAGCGCGAATCGCTGCCCTTCTTCAGATACGGGCCGAAGCGGCCGTTCTGCACCGTGATTTCGTTGCCTTCGGCGTCGGCGCCGAGCACCCGGGGCAGGGACATGAGCTGCAGCGCTTCGGCCAAAGTCACCGACTCCACGGTCATCGAGGCGAACAGCGAACCGGTGCGCGGCTTGGCCTTGACCGGCTTCTTCGGCGGCTTCGGCTTGCCGTTCTTGTAGTACTGGACCGGCGCGTTGGCCAACTCCTCAGCCGTGGGCTCCGGGATGATCTCGGTGACATAGGCGCCGTAACGGCCGTTCTTGGCCACCACAGCGCGCCCGGTGACCGGGTCGTTGCCGAGCACGCGCTCCTCCGGGGCTGCCGTGTTGATCAACTCGATCGCCTTCTCGGCGGTCAACTCGTCCGGAGCCAAGTCCTCCGGCACGTTCGCCCGCTCCGGCTCGGTGCCCTCCGGGGAATCCATCGGCACCGGCTTTTCCAGGTAGGGACCGAATTTGCCCACCCGCAGCGTGATGCCTTCGGCGATCGGCACCGAATTGATCTCCCGGGCGTCGATTTCGCCCAGATTGTTCACGATCGGCAGCAAACCGGAACCGTCGTCGTTGCCGAAATAGAAGAGCTTGAGCCAGTGCGGCCCGGTCTCTTCGCCACGGGAAATCCGGTCTAGGTCTTCTTCCATCCCGGCAGTGAAGTCGTAGTCCACGTAGTTCTGGAAATACTGCTCCAACAGCCGCACCACCGAGAAGGCGACCCAGCTCGGCACCAAGGCGGAACCGCGCTGGCTCACGTAGCCGCGGTCCATGATCGTGGAGATCGTCGCGGCATACGTCGAAGGACGGCCGATGCCGCGCTCTTCGAGGGTCTTCACCAGGGACGCTTCGGTGTAGCGCGGCGGCGGCGAGGTCTCATGCCCGACGGCGTCGAGCACCTGCGCTTCGAGCGCGTCCTGAGCGGCCAGGTTCGGCAGTCGGCCGCCGTCGGAGTCGGCGTCGTCCTTGTTCCGGCCCTCGTCCCGGCCTTCTTCATAGGCGGCCAGGAAGCCTTGGAAGGTGATCACGGTACCGGAGGCGGCGAACTCGGCGTCGTGCTTTTTCCCATCGGCACCGGCTGCCGACGTGACACCCAACCGGACCGAAGCGGTGGAACCCTTGGCGTCGGCCATCTGGGACGCCACGGTGCGCTTCCAGATCAATTCGTAGAGTTTGAACTCGTCCGAGCTGAGCGCTTTGGCGACCTGTGCCGGAATCCGGAACGAATCGCCGGCCGGGCGGATCGCCTCATGCGCCTCTTGGGCGTTTTTGGCTTTGCCCGCGTAGACCCGCGGTGCATCCGGCACGAAGGACGGATCGTACAGCTCTGCAGCCTGACGGCGGGCGGCGTTGACGGCCTGGGCGCTCAACGCCGTCGAATCGGTACGCATATAGGTGATGTAGCCGTTTTCGTACAGGCTCTGCGCCACCCGCATGGTCACCCGGGCGGAGAAACGCAGCTTGCGGGCCGCTTCCTGCTGCAGCGTCGAGGTAGTGAACGGCGCCGCGGGGCGGCGGGTGTAAGGCTTGTGCTCTACGGAACGGACTGCGAACTCGGCGTTTTGCAGACCTTCGGCCAGAGCCGTAGCCGTGGCTGAATCGAGGTGCGCCACGCCTTTGCCGGTCAGCGCTCCGGTGTCGCTGAAGTCCCGCCCGGTGGCGACCCGCGCGCCATCGAGGGCAACCAGCTTCGCTTTGAACGTCTGTGCCGATCCGACCGGGGAGAATTCGCCCAGCAAATCCCAATACTCCGCCGAACGGAAAGCCATCCGCTCGCGTTCCCGCTCGACGACCAGCCTGGTGGCCACCGACTGCACCCGGCCCGCGGACAGCCCGCGGGAAACCTTGCGCCAGAGCACCGGGGAAATTTCATAACCGTAGAGCCGGTCCAGGACGCGTCGGGTTTCCTGCGCATCGACCATCGGCATATCGACGTCGCGCAGTTCGCCCATCGCGCGTTGGATGGCTTCCTTGGTGATTTCCGGGAAGGTGAGCCGATAGACCGGCACCTTGGGCTTGAGCACCTCGAGCAGGTGCCAGGCAATCGCTTCGCCTTCGCGGTCACCGTCAGTTGCCAGATAGAGTTCGTCGGCGTCTTTGAGCGCCGCTTTGAGCTCGGCGACGCGCTTCTTCTTGTCGACCGGGACCACGTAGTACGGCTCGAAGTTGTTGTCCAGATCGACGGCGAACTTGCCCACCGAGGATTTCTTCAACTCGGCAGGGAGGTCCGAAGGCTGCGGCAGATCGCGGATATGGCCGTAGGAGGCTTCGACCTCGAAGCCCTCGCCGAGATAGCCGGCAATGGTCTTGCCCTTTGCCGGGGACTCCACGATAACCAGCTTCTTGCCGGTCGATGCGCGCTTGCTAGATGCCTTGGTGGGCACGTTTCTCCTACGGTATTGCTGAAAGTTCTGTTGTCGATGCTGCCTTCGGACCGGGTTCAACGGCCTCGGTCCAAAAACCTAGTTCACCATACATTAGGCGAGATTGACGCCAGCCACCGGCTCCAGCACTCATTGTCGAAGCCAGGTCAGCACTGCCAGTACCCTGCGATGGTCCTCGGCCGACGGCGGAAGGTCGAGTTTCGCGAAGATCGAAGAGATGTGTTTTTCGACCGCGCCCGAGGAGACCACCAGCTGTTCGCTGATCGCCGCATTGCTCCGGCCTTCGGCGATCAGCCCCATGACCTCGCGCTCGCGCGCAGTGAGGTCGTGCAAGGGCCCTTTGGCATTCCCGGCGAACAATGCGGAGACGACTTCCGGGTCCAGCACCGTGCCGCCGGCATGCACCCGTTGCAGGGCGTCGGCGAGTTCGTCGACATCGGTGACCCGGTCCTTGAGCAGGTAGCCGACACCCCGGCCGGCGCCCGCCGTGGCCAGCAGGTCCCGGGCGTAGGCCAGTTCCACGTATTGCGAAAGCACCAGGATCCCGATCCCGGAATTCCGGGATCTGATCTGCAAGGCCGCGCGCAGCCCCTCGTCGCTGTGCCCCGGCGGCATCCGGACGTCGGTGACCACCAGCTCGGGTTCGGCCTGGGCGACCGCGGTCAGCAACGATTCGGCATCGCCGACCGCGGCCGCGACTTGATAGCCCGCCTCACCGAGCAGCCGCACCAATCCTTCGCGCAGCAACACGGAATCTTCGGCAAGCACAACTCTGATCGCAGTCACGCATCTCAGCGTAGTCCCTGCCCAGCCGCGGGATTTCGCCGGTTCAGCCTGCCAGCGGCAGGGTGAGCGAGACCGTGGTTCCCGATCCGTCCGAAGCCAGTTCGAGGCTGCCGCCGTTGGCGACTGCGCGTTCCTGCAAGCCGACCAGCCCGTGCCCTTTGCCCAAATGCGCTCCGCCTTGGCCGTCGTCGGCGATCTGCACGGTCAGCTGCCCCGGCTCCTTGCGCAGGGTGACTTCGGCGCACGTCGCGTGCGCGTGCTTGGCCACATTCGTCAGCGATTCCGCGATCACGAAGTAGGCGGTGTTCTCGATGTTCTCGGCCAGTCTGCGTTTGCCCAGGCCTTCCACGCGGACCGTGACCGGGACCGGAGTGCGGGCGGCCGCTGCTTCCACGGCCGCCGGCAGCCCGCGGTCCACCAGGATCGGCGGCGCGATCCCCCGGGATATCGCGCGCAGCTCGCCCAAGGTGTCCTGGGTCTGCTTCAACGCTTCGGCCACCAGTTCGCTGGCCCCGGCCTCCCCCCGGGCCAATCGGCGCTGTGCTGATTTCAGATCCATCGAAACCCGGACCAGCCGCTGCTGCGGGCCGTCGTGGATGTCCCGTTCCAAGCGGCGCAGGTTTCCGGCTTCCGCGGCCACTGCGGAATCCCGGGACGCCTCGGCACGCCGGACTTGTTCTTTGAGCACCGACGATTGGTTGGTCAGCATGGAACGTGCGAAGACCCGAAGCAGCAACGCCGATCCTTTGAGCACGAACGGCAGGGTGACGATGAAGAAGAGGCCGATTCCGACGTCGATCCAGTCGTGGTAAACCGGGTTGACGCCGAGCAGGTCCCAAAGGTCCCGGTTGTCCTCGGGCAGGAACCGTTTCCAATAAAACGCGGTGAGTTCGCCGGGCCCGGTCAACAGCCAGGTCAGCGCCAGGCAGAAGACCGCGATCCGGATCGGGAACACCAACACCGCATGGATGGCCTCGCGCCAGCGCAGCGAATCGCTCAGCGGGGTGAGCAGGCCTTTTTGGCCGCGGGACACGATTTGCTTGTAAACGTGGGGCGGCAACGGCCCCCGGTTCCATTCGGCCAGGTTTCGCTCGGCTGCGGCGAAGAAGCTGGCGCAGAACAGGCAACCGATCAGCACGAAGAGCCCCAGATAGATCACCAGGGTGCCGACCCCGGCCGAGAACAGCGTCACGACGACCGAGAATGCGGGAATCGAGATGAAGAACGAGGCCAGACTGTAACCGAGATCGCGGCCGAGTTGCCGGAAAAAACCGAGCCGGTGCGGTGCGGCGGCCGGGCCGGCCGGGGCATCGAAGTCGGCGGCAATCAGCTGCGTTCCAGCCGGAACAGCGCGTGGAATTTCTGGACTGGGCACGGGCGGTTCCTTGGAATCGGTCTCAACAACGGTATGCATGACTCAAGCTTGCCGTCCGCCGCCCCGCCGCGCACTGGTGCATGCGGCCGTTTTGCTGAGCGGACCTCCCCCACAGCAGGGTAGGGCTAACCCCCGGGATGCGCTACTCCGGGCCGGAGCCGGAGCGCTCGGCAGGCTCCGGAACGAAGGCCATGTGCAGGTACATCTGCGGCTCCGCGGATCTTTCGCCCAACTTCCGGTACCGCTCGACCAGGGCATGGTAGTCCCGGACGAATTCCGCTTGCTGCGCCCGGCTCAGCTTCAGCTTCGCCGAGGTCATCACGGTCGCCGGAACTGCTTCGGCACCAGAAGCTTCCAGCGACGCCGAGGCGGCGGCGATCCGTTCCCGGAGCTGATTCAGTTGCAGGTCCACCAGGGTTCCGTTCAAGCGCGCCACTGCGGCCATCCCGTCCCCCACCCGCAGAGTTTCCGCTACCGCTTCCCACCTCCGTTCCCGGCCGTCCCCGACGGCGCCGCTGCGCCGGAGGTAGCCCCACTTCTCCAAAGCCCTCAGGTGGTAGCTCATGGCGCTTGGCGTACCGCCGAATCGAACCGCCAACTCGGTTGCCGTGTAACTGCGATCGGAGCCGAAGAGCTCGTCGATGACTTCCAGACGGACCTGATGGGCCAGGGCGCGGATGGCTTGCGGCTCGGTGATGACGAGTACTGACGGTTCATCCTCGGACATCTGCCCAGCCTAACGAATTTTTGAAAGATGTCTTTGACATCCTTTTCATGAAGCATTAGTTTCATATTTGTAAAAGACTCACTTCATAAATATTCGACCCGAGTGGACACCGCGAGCCGGGACTTTTCATCACGAGCGCAGCGCGGTTCGTTTCCACCGTCGGCTACACCGCGGTCGTCGTGGCGATCATGCTGGAAATCCAGCGCAATTTTCCCGATCCCGGCTTCGGCATCGGCGTCCTCAACGCGGCCTTCGGAGCTCTGGTCATCAAACGCACTGCGGAACACCGGCGCGGCCAAGTCAGTTCGATCGCCCAAGCCCTCAGCCGAGCGGCGGCG
The DNA here is from genome assembly GCF_031454135.1 of Arthrobacter russicus. Classification (NCBI taxonomy): domain Bacteria; kingdom Bacillati; phylum Actinomycetota; class Actinomycetes; order Micrococcales; family Micrococcaceae; genus Arthrobacter; species Arthrobacter russicus. Next base: position 2,602,010 of record NZ_JAVDQF010000001.1, on the reverse strand, counting down.
CTCGGCGCCCTGGGCTTGGGCGGATTCCTGGGCAGCGTCTTCGGTCCCCGGATCGGGTTCGTGGCCAGCGGCAGCGCCGCTCTGCTGGCCAGCTTGTGCGGCGCTGCGCTGTTGCTACTGCGGTTCCGGGAGCAGGAATCCGTCGAGCAACAACTCGCGGACCGGGTCGAGTAACGCCAGTTCTACGGCCAGCAAAGCCTCCAGCGCGGCAATGATCTGAGCCACCGTGAGAGTCCCGTCGCAGGCCGAGACGAACCCGGCCAGCTCGCTGCTCAGCAGAGTCGTCCGGCGCAGCCCGGCCCCCTGGCGGAGCAGGATCACCCCGGGATGCTCGGCTCCGGGGCGCTGATGCCGCTCCTCCGTGACGTCCTCCGCGACCACCAGCTTGGCAGCCGGCAGATCGTGCCCGGCCAACCAGTCGAAACGCTCGACGGCGGCGGCCAGCGTACTGCCGACCGGCTGTTCGATCGGATGGCCGATTTCCTCGAACCTGCGCAATCCGGCACCGGGCTGCGGCAATCCGGCTGCCGGCTGCGGGGCCCGCAACCAGATCATGCCGAAGCCCACCGAGTCGACGCCGCGTTCCGCGAAGTCGCCCAGATAGTCCCGGTAGGCCGCCGCATAACTTTCCGCGTCGCGCCCCTGGGAAGCATCCTGCAGCCAGGTTTCGGCATAATGCTCCGGACCCAGCTGCTCCCGCTGGATCACCCAGCATTCGCCGTCGAACCAGCTGGCGAGCCGCTCGTGCCAGGCGGCGTCGCCGGAATGCACCTCCCAGTTCCCGAGCAACTGGGCGCGTCCACCCGGAGCCAACACTCCGGGCAAGCCCCGGACCAACGACGATACGATCTCGTCGCCGGCCAAACCGCCGTCCCGATAGGTGTACTGGTCCTCGGCCGATTCGCCCCGATGCCGCGGCGTGATGACGAACGGCGGGTTGGATACCGCCAGGTCGAATCGCTCACCGCGCACCGGCCCAAGCAGGCTGCCTTGACGCAGCGTCACCCGGCCTCCGGGATTCGCCGGGTCGATCCGCAACGCATCGGCATTGAGCAGCAGATTGAATTCGGTGAAAGCCAGGGCCCGGGGCGAAATATCCGTGGCCGTGACGTGCCGGGCATGCCGGAGCAAATGGAAGGTCTGGATGCCGCAGCCGGTGCCCAAGTCCAAAGCCTTTTCCACCGGCGTCCGGATCGTGCTCTGCGCCAAGGTCAGCGAGGCTTGCCCGATGCCGAGCACATGATCGTGCCGGAGCGCACCGGGCCGCTGGTGCGCGCCCAAATCGCTCGCCACATGGAGTTGGACCTCGCCGTCCTGATCCGTGAATGCATAGGGCCGCAAATCCACCAGGCTGCGCCAGGCTCCGGATTCGACCGCGGCCAAGCCCAGGGACTGCAAACCGGCTGCCCTGGTCCGGGGCAGCGCCTCATCGAGTTCCGCCGCGCTGGCCGGCAAAGCCAGCAGGAAGAACCGGATCAGCGTCGCGGTGGGCCCCTGCGCAGCTTCGGCAATCGCCAGTGCCGGGATGAACTGCTCCCGATTCAGCGCCGCATAGGCGCCCTCGCCCAGGAACCCGGCGACCCCGTCGACGCTGAAACCGGCATCGGCCAAATCTCTGGAAAGCCCGCTCAGCAAACCCGGTTCCGCTAACGGAGCATCAACTGTCACAACTACAACTCTAGTCAACACGAGCTGCCCGAAAGCGCATTCGTCGAGTCCGAATTCGACATGATTCCAGCCCGATCCGTGCACCGAGTGGTACATTTGCCAAATGTTGCCCAAGAAGCAACATCTGATTACCTTCGGTCGCCCGGCGCTCCCACCCACCGCAGACGCCGGCCGGACTGCACCGCTGACTCAGGGGAACCATGTCAAAGCACCGTGGCGGAACCGCTTCGAAAACCATCGCCGTGGAAACCCACGGGATCGAATCCATTCCGGACCGGGAGCGGACCGCCAAACCGCTGGATCTGTTCCGTTTGGCTTTCGGCGGCGCGAACACCTTCGCCACCGCGGTACTCGGCTCGTTCCCGATCGTCTTCGGCCTGTCGTTCTGGCAGGCCCTGCTGGCCACCGCGCTCGGCTTGCTCGTCGGCGCCGTCGTCCTGACCCCGATGGCGCTCTTCGGCCCGGCGACCGGAACCAACAATGCCGTGTCCTCCTCCGGCCACTTGGGCGTGCACGGCCGCATCGTGGGCTCGTTCCTGTCCTTGCTCACCGCCCTGGCGTTCTTCTCGATCTCGGTCTGGAGTTCCGGCGATGCTTTGGTCGGCGGTGCGAACCGGCTGATCGGACTGCCGCAGAATCCGTTGACCCTGTCGCTGGCCTACGGCCTGTTCGCGCTCCTGGTCCTGATCGTGTGCATCTACGGGTTCCGGTTCATGCTGTGGGTCAACAAAATCGCGGTCGTGGCCGCAACCTTGCTGTTCATCGGCGGCGGATTCGCTTTTTTCAACGCCTTCGACCCGGGCTACCCCGGCACCCTCGGAGCTTCCGGCGCGTTCTGGCCCAGTTTCATCGGCTCCGCATTGATCGTGATGGCCAATCCGGTCTCCTTCGGAGCGTTTCTCGGCGACTGGTCCCGCTACATTCCGGCCTCGACAGCGAAGCGGCGGGTCATGGCCGCGGCCTTCCTGTCCCAGATCGCGACCCTGGTGCCATTCGTCTTCGGCTTGGTCACGGCAACCGTGATCGCACTCCAGGCACCCGGCTGGCTGGAGTCCGGGGACTACGTCGGCGGCCTGCTCAGCATTTCGCCAGGCTGGTACTTCGCCCCGTTGTGCTTGATCGCCTTGATCGGCGGCATGTCCACCGGGACCACCGCGCTCTACGGCACCGGTCTCGATTTCTCGAGCGTGTTCACCCGGTTCGGTCGGGTGCAGGCCACGGTCTTCGTCGGAGCACTGGCGATCTGCTTCATCTTCGTGGGCAAATTCGTGTTCAACGCGGTGCAGAGCATCTCGACCTTTGCCGCGCTCATCGTGACCTGCACTGCGCCCTGGATGGTGATCATGACGATCGGCTACTTCGTCCGCCGCGGCTGGTACGACAAAGACTCGCTCCAGGTCTTCAACCGCAAACAGGTCGGCGGCCGCTACTGGTTCGAGCACGGCTGGAATTGGCGGGCCATGATCCCCTGGGGCATCGCCGCAGTCTCGGGGCTGCTCTTCGCGAATCTGCCGGGCCAGTTCGTCGGCCCGCTGGGCACCCTGGCCGGCGGCGTGGATCTGAGCATTCCGATCTCACTCGGCCTGGCCGGCGTGCTCTATCTGGCCGCCTTGACGGCGTTCCCGGAGCCCCGCGATGCGTTCGGACCCGACGGGCCCCGGCTGGTCCGGGCCGGCACCGCGAACAACATCCCGATTTCTCCGGCCCCCGGGCATTGACCGGCATTTCCGACGTATAGTGGATTCCATGAATTCCGCACCGCGATTTAGCTGCCCTCGGCCGTCCGGCCGTCTGGGCAGCATCGCTGTGCCGCAAAGGCACTGAGCCCGGCGCTCCGCGGTCGAGGGTGGACATCCCCTTGCAACGACCTCTCGAGGAGCACCCATGGAAACCCCTTACCTTTCACTGACCGAACTCAACCAATCCCTAGCGATTCGCGACCTGAGCGATCCCGCGCAGAATCCAGCGGACCGCACGCACGCGATGCAGGAGCTGTTGGCCCAAATACTCGAATCGTTGGACGCCAAATGGCGGATTCCGCAGCAGTTGCACCGGCTCAGCCCCCTGGTCTCAGTGCGGGACAACTACGATCGGCTGGGCTACAGCCCGGCCGCCACCACCCGGGACGCCCGGTACACCCGGCAGGTCTCGCCCACCGTAATGCTGCGCAGCCATACCTCGGCAGGAATCCCCGCGCTCTTGGATTCCTTGGCCGGAACCCTTGAGCACTACGACCAGCTGCACGTTCTGCCCGGTTTGGTGTACCGGCGTGATTCGGTGGACCGCACCCACGTCGGCACCCCGCACCAATTGGATCTGTGGCGGCTCAAGTCCCGCGGGCTCCTGGGTCTGGCCGAGTTGGAAGAAATGATGGCGCTGGTTGCCGAGTCCGTGTTGCCCGGCTGCCAATGGCGCGCGACGCCCACCCGGCACCCGTACACCGCGCATGGGCATCAGCTCGACGTCCTGGTCGGCGGCGAGTGGCTGGAACTGGCGGAATGCGGACTGATCGCAGCCCCGATCCTCCGCGCGGCAGCTTTGGACCCGCGGCGCTGGTGCGGCTTGGCGATGGGCCTCGGCCTGGACCGCGCGCTGATGCTGCGCAAAGGGATCGATGACATCAGACTGCTGCGATCGACGGAACCGCGTGCGCAACGCCAGCTGGAAGATCTGCAACCCTGGCAGCAGATCTCCGTGATGCCGCCGATGCGCCGGGACCTCTCCATCGTCTGCCCGCCCGACGTCGATGCCGAGACCTTGGGCGATCTGGCCAGGGCGGCGCTGGGCGCGGACGCCGAGGTGCTGGCTGAGCTGGAAGTGCTGGAGGTGACTGCAGCGGCGGCGCTGCCCGCCGCCGCTGTGGCCCGATTGGGGGTGCAGCCGAATCAGTCCAACGCTTTGATCAGACTGACTTTGCAGGCCCTGGACCGGACCTTGACCGTGGCCGAGGCCAATCGGCTCCGCGATCGTGTCTACGTGGCCGTGCACCAGGGACCGGTGCTCGAATTGATCGCGGGATGAGCCGCGGCTCCTAGCCCGCCTCCGGGCAACCTTCGGCACAGCGCAAAGTAGCGGCATCGGCGGCGCACTCGGCACAGTACAGACTCAATTGGCGGCAGGCCAGGTTCGCGCAATTGTGGAAATCGCTGGTCGGTGCGCCGCATCTGCTGCACTCGCCGATGGTCTTGGCGTCCTCACTGAATTCCAAGTGCATCCGTTTGTCGAAAACGTAGAGCGAGCCTTCCCAGAGTCCGGAGTCCCGGTACTTCTCGCCATACCTGACAATGCCGCCGTCGAGCTGGTACACCTCGGAGAACCCGCGCTTGACCATCAGGCTGGACAGCACTTCGCAGCGGATTCCGCCGGTGCAGTACGTGACCACCGGCTGGTCCTTGAGGTGGTCGTATTTGCCGGAGTCCAGTTCAGAAATGAAGTCCCGGGTGGTCGCGACCTCGGGCACCACCGCGTTTTTGAACTTGCCGATCTGCGCCTCGAAAGCATTCCGGCCGTCGAAGAACACCACGTCTTTTTCCGCCACCAACTGGTGCAGCTCTTCCGGTCGCAAATGCTTGCCACCGCCCACCACGCCGTTTTCGTCGACGGCCAACTCCCCGGGAGCCCCGAAGCTGACGATCTCGTCCCGGACTTTCACGCTCAACCGGGGGAAGTCCGCAGCGGAGCCTTCAGACCACTTCACGTCGATGTTCTTGAAGTATTCCTTGGTTGCTTTCAAATATTGCTTGACCGCGTTGAGCTCGCCGCCCGCAGTGGCATTGATGCCGTCCTTGGAGATCAGGATCCGACCGGTCAGTCCGTGCAACTCACCGAGGGCACGCTGCCACAGCCGCACCGCTTCCGGATCCGCGACCGGGGTGAAGGCGTAGAAGAGCACGATTCGGTGTATTGCCACCCATCGATTTTAGCCCCGCCCGGACACCCTGGAGGCCAAGAGGTTCATCACGGCTTCGATGAACCGGTAATACACCGCGAACAGCAGCAGCGCGATCAATCCGCACAGGATGACCGACAACGGCAGCGGCAATCCGGCGAGTTCGAATCCGGAGCGGAGCCAGAACAGCAGATACACGCCCGCGATGAATGCCACCAGGAAAAACAACGAGCCCAGAAATCCCAGCCCCAGGGACGCCGCATGCCGGCCGCCGAACCACACCTTCGGGGATGCCGCCCGGCCACGCATCAGCCGGCCGGCAATGACCACGACGGCGAGCGCCGCGACCATGGTCAGCAACATGGCCGCGAGGTTGCCGGCCAGAAAGGTCAAGACCACCTCGAGCACGGCGAACAATGCCGCGCCGAGCATGAGTTGCGGCCAGGAAACCTGGTAATACGGGGCGGATTCGGAATCTGCGGGCATCCGTCCATTCAACGGCAAGCATTGCGCTGCGGCAATTCCCCGGCGGTTCCGCCGGATCACGTGGAGCGGTCTTTGAGCCGATCCGGAGGCGTTTGCCAGATTCGCCTGGCTAAGTTGTGGTGGCTCCGTTTTTCGACGATGAATACCGGAACCGCATGTCAACCACATCACTGGAAGGTCTTCCCATGAAATTGGCTCCCCTCGCCGCAGTCATCGGCACCGCCGCCATGCTGTCGCTCACCGGAATGTCCAGCGCGACCGCCGCCACGCACGAAGCGGCGCCCCTGGCGAAAAGCACCAGTGTCTCCCCGCGGATCATCGACGGCAGCAATGCCGATTTCGCCAAGGTCCCCTTCGCTGCCCGGGAATTCGTCAACGGCTCGTTCAACTGCTCGGCTTCGCTGATTTCGCCGACCTGGGTGATCTTGGCCAAGCATTGCGTGGAGGGTAACAGTGCCAGCTCGATCAGCTTCAAAGTCGGCAGTGCCGACTTGAACGGCGGCACCGCGGTCAAGGTCAAGCGGGTTGCGCAATGGTCCCAGGGCGACGTCGCCCTGGCCGAGCTGACCGCCCCGTACCAGGGCAGCTACGCGACGCTGGGTGGAAGCACACCCAGCCAGGGCACCCCCGGCGACATTTACGGTTGGGGCCGCACCGCTCCGGGAGCACCGGCCGCCGCGAAACTGAAGACCGCAAGCGTGACCATCGCCGGCACCGACGATCAGGGCTGGTCAGGACCGTCGATCGTGGAGACCCGCGGCAGCGGCCAAGCCTACAAGGGCGACTCCGGCGGACCGTTGATCGTCAACGGCAAGCTGGTCGGGGTTTGCTCCGGCACCAACAGCTACAACGACCCCAACGACGTGGAGTACGCTTCCGTACCGGCCTCTGCCGACTGGATCACCAGCACCACCGGTGTCGCCGTCAATTGAGCTGACTCCCCCGGCATCCGGTTTTACCCAGCCGCCCCGGTTCCAGGCCCGCCCGGAGCCGGGGCGGGCTTGGCCGTGGCTGCGGTGGATAATGGCACGGTGGATGAGCCGTCGCAATTGCTGAAGTATTTGGGCCGGGGCCCGGAACCGGAGCAGCTGCGCCACGTCCGGGTCTTGCCGGCTCGCGCGGCGGTTGAAGCGCCCTGGCCCCGATGGGCGCATCCCGAAGTAATCCGGGCCCTGGGGTCCGTGGGGATCCAGCAGCCCTGGCGACACCAGGTCGAGGCCGCCGAATTGGCGCATGCCGGTCAGCACGTGATTTTGGCAACCGGCACCGCCTCCGGAAAGTCCCTCGGCTACCAGCTTCCGGCACTGGACGCGATTTGCCGGGCGGAAGAAGCCAAAGCGGCCGCGACCGGACGCTTCGTCGATGAGGCAGCGGACGCCGTCGTGCTCTACTTGGCTCCGACCAAAGCGCTCGCCGCCGATCAGCTGAGCTCGCTCCGCGCCCTCGGGCTCTCCGCTTTGCGTGCGGAGACCTACGACGGCGACACCGAAGCGTCGGAGCGCCGCTGGATCCGCGAGCACGCGAACTTCGTGCTCTGCAATCCGGACATGCTGCATTTCGGCGTGCTGCCCAATCATGAATGGTGGGCGAAGTTCTTCCGCCGCCTGCGTTATGTGATCGTGGACGAGGCGCACGGCTACCGGGGCGTGTTCGGCTCGCACGTGGCGGCGGTGCTGCGCAGACTGCGCCGGATCTGCCGGCAGCACGGCTCGGCCCCGGTCTTCATCGCGGCTTCGGCGACCTCGGCCCAACCGCAGGAATCCTTCGGCCGGCTGATCGGGATGCCGGTGGCCGCGGTGACCGAGGACGCTTCGCCGCACGGTGCCACCACGGTGGCCTTCTGGGAGCCCGCATTGAGCGAAGTCAGTGGTGAGAACGGCGCCCCGGAACGGCGGACCAGCATTGCGGAAACGTCGAATCTGCTGGCCGATCTGGTCGCGGCCCGGGTTCGGACCATAGCGTTCATCAAGTCGAGACGCGGTGCCGAGGCGATCTCCGGCAATACCAAACGCCTGCTCGAAGAAGTGGATCCGAGCCTGCCGCAACGCGTCGCCGCCTACCGGAGCGGCTATTTGCCCGAAGAACGGCGCGAGTTGGAGCAGTCCCTGCGCTCCGGAAAGCTGCTCGGTGTGGCCAGCACCTCCGCCTTGGAACTGGGCATCGACGTCTCCGGCCTGGACGCGGTGCTGGTGGCCGGCTGGCCCGGCACCAGGGCTTCGCTTTTCCAGCAGTTCGGCCGTGCCGGCCGAGCGGGGCAGGATGCTTTGGCAGCCTTCATCGCCAGTGACGACCCGTTGGACACCTATCTGGTCAACCACCCGGAAGCGATCTTCGACGTTCCGGTCGAGGCCAGTGTGTTCGACCCCGGAAACCCTTTCGTGTTGGGCCCGCAGCTGTGCGCCGCCGCCGCCGAAATCCCCTTGGGCCCGAACGACCTGGCACTCTTCGGAGCCAGTACCGAAGCCCTGTTGGACTCCTTGGTCGCAGAAGGCTATTTGCGACGCCGGCCCGCCGGCTGGTTCTGGACCCATCCGCAAAGCGCCGCCGGCATGGTGAATCTCCGCGAGGACGGGGGCGGACCGATCAGCATCGTCGAGGCGGACACCGGGACCGTTCTGGGCACCATGGGTTCACCGCAATCGCATTACCAGGCGCATGCCGGGGCGGTCTACGTCCATCAAGGGTTGAACTACCTCGTCGAAGAGCTCAACGAAGCCGACCATTGCGCGGTCGTGCGCCGGGCCTGGCCAGACTTCTACACCACGGCTCGCGACGTCACTCAGATCGAAGTGGTCAACAGCCTCAAGGAATCCGTCTGGGGACCGGTGACCTTGCACTTCGGCGAAGTCCAAGTGACCACGCAAGTGGTCTCCTTCCAGCGCAAAGCGCTGGTTTCGAATGAAATCCTGGGTGAAGAACCCCTGCAACTCGGCGCCCGGGATTTGTTCACAAAAGCCGTCTGGTTCACCGTGGAACCGGCATTCCTGGTCGCGAACGGCCTGGCCCAAGCCCGTTTCCCTGGCTCCTTGCATGCCGCGGAACATGCAGCGATCGGACTGCTGCCCTTGGTCGCCTCGAGCGACCGGTGGGACGTCGGCGGGGTATCGACGGCGCTGCACGCGGACACCGGGCAGCCCACTGTGTTCGTCTATGACGGCCACCCCGGCGGTGCCGGCTTCGCCGAACGCGGATATGACATGGCCAGACGCTGGCTGCAGGCCACGCACGACGCGATTGCGGCCTGCGAATGCGAATCCGGTTGCCCGTCCTGCGTGCAATCGCCCAAATGCGGGAACAAGAACAATCCCCTGGACAAGTCCGGCGCCATCGAGCTGCTCCGCCTGGTGTTTGCCTCCGACCCGACCGCCTGACCGGCGCTCCGGCTCAGCCCCCGGATGCTGATCCCGGCGGTCCGGCCCGGGCCCGACCAGTGGCCCCGCCCAAGATCCCGGGTAGCCGAAGCGCGGTGTACACCTCGACGATTTCCTGGCGCTGGCCCAGAACCCGGCAGCTGACCAGTTCGACGTCGTGCTCCGCCGCGATTCGCCCGGCAAGCCCGCACGGATCACCGGAGCTGAGCCCGCGCGCCGCATCAGCGGCGGCCAACGCGGCAAGGTCTGCCGCCGTCCTGACTCGCTGACCGGCTAGCGCTGCTTGGGCAAACCAGGAGATGCCGAGCAACAACATGATCGCGGCAATCGCCACCCCGGCCACCAGCACTGTGCTCGATCCCCGCTGCGGCTGACCGGAAGCCCGGCCGCAGCGCTTCATGGCACCCGGATCATGGCATCGCTCCGGGCGCCTCGGAATCCTCGGCCCGGGTGGTGGCTTTGGCTTTGAGTTGGTTGCCCAGCAAGTCCCCGAACGGACCGGCCAATCGGCTGCCGACCTCGACCTCGAGGAACCCGCCTTCGCGGCGCACCACGACGTTGGCATCGGCGCCGCCGAGCCGGCGGGCCACCGAGTCGACAGCCTCCGCCGCGGCGCCGCGCGCCGCTTCCCGGGCGGCGGCACGGGCCGCGTCTTCCAAACGCATTTGGGCCACTGCGGTCTGCGCGCTGAACAACAGAAAACCCAGCAGCAAAAGCAGAACCGGGAAAAGCACCGCCAATTCAGCCGTTGCCGAACCTCGTTCACCGGCCCGCCGCGGTGGCAGCTTCATCCGATGCTCAAAGCGTTGCGGATCAAGCCGAGCAAGAACCCGCGGACTTCGTCGCTGCGCAGGATCACCACGAGCAATCCGGCGAAGCCCACCGCGGCCAAGGTCGCGATCGCATATTCGGCGGTCGCCATGCCCAGTTCCCGGCTTCGCGAAAGCCGTTCCGGGCCGGCTTCCGCCTCGACCGGCGCCGTACGGAAGGTCGGCATCACGTCGGCGGACATGCCTGGCCGTCCGGTTTGGCCCGATTCAGAACGGCTGGCCGGCACCTCTTCGGTCCGCATTTCTTCGGCCCGGTCTCGGCATTGCTGGTTCATCTGGATTCTCCTTCGGTCGGATTTTGCTTGAGTCTGGACTGGGTTCATCTCGTACTGGGTTTATCTCGTACTGGGTTTATCCGGGCAGCAGCGCGATCAGCACCGGCACAACGCCCAACAACATGAAGGCCGGCAATGCGCAGAGCCCCATCGGCAGCACGAGTTTCACCCCCAGCGCTGCCGCACGGCGTTGCAGTTCTCGTTGCCTCTCCTGGCGCAATCGGGTTGCCTCGGCCCGGAGCAATACGGCAGACGGCGCACCGGTCAAGGCCAAAAGCCGAGTTGACCGCTCCAAGTCCACGAGGGCCCGCAATGGCGCCGCATTCAGGATTCCCCGCCACGCGGCCGACCATTCGGAGCCCAGACCCAGGGCTGCGCCGACCATAGCCAAGCTGCCGCCCAGGGACCGGCTGCAGATTGCGCCGAGTTCCCGCAAGCTCCGGTCCAGGGGCAGACCGGCGGCCAGCAGGGCGGCCAAAAGATCCAGCAGCAGGGGCAAATCCTGTACGCCGTCGGGCTCTTTGGGTCGGGCGGCTGCCGGCCGGAAAGCCCGGTCGCCCGCCGTCGGGGAAAAGAGCAAAAGCACCCCGAGCAGGCCGCAACCGAAAACCAGGAGATTCATCGCACGGTCCCAGCAGACCGCAGCAGCGCCGACATCCAGAACCGGCCCAGCAGCAACAGCCCGCCGCCCGCGATGAGTGCCGCCCAGCCCAAGGGCGAAGACATCAGCACCCCGAGCGGGTCCAGCCCCATCAAATACCCGGAGGCCAAGCCCAGCAACGGGAGCCAGCCCAGCAAGGTTGCGGTCGCCGATGGACCCGCCATCGCGATCCGCTGCAAACCCCGGACCTCGGCGGCGGAGTCGAGATGCCCGGCCAGCCTTTCCAATACCTCGGCCATCGGCACACCGTTGCGCGCGGCGAGCTCCAAGCAGGCCGCGAACTCGATCGCGGCGATCCGGACCGGATCACGCTGCGGCGCCAGCTCCGCAATCTTCCGGAAGACCGGTGCGGCGCCGAGTCCTGCCGCGGCACGCGCCGCACAGGCCTCGGCCAGGTTTGCCACGGCCGAGGCGCGATTCGATGCCGCTACCGCGCGCCACAAATCCAATTCCCCGGAGCCACCCGAAAGCAGCGCCGCAACGTGCCGGACGAACAGCTCGAATTCGCCGATGCGAACCGGTTGACCGGCCGACCCGGCCTGCGGTTTCGACCCGGCACCCCGCCGGAGGCCTGCCGGATGCCTCATCGGCCAGTACCACAAACAGATTCCACCGAGGCCCAGCAGCAACACCTGGAGATTCATCCGGCCAATCTCCTTTGCAACTTCCGCCAAGCCGGCCCAGGAATCACGTCTTCGGCTGAAAATGCCGCGGCCATCTGGACGCCTAACTGCGCCTCCTCGAGGGAGAGCAACCCCAGATGCACAAGCCGCCGGCCACTGGCGGTATTCGACATGTGCAGGACCACGTCGATGGCGCTGACTGCTTGCAGCGAGACCGCTTGCGGGCTCATTTCGGCCAGGGCTCCCAGGGCTTGCAACCGGGCCGGAACGTCTGCCGCGCCGTTGGCATGGATCGTGCCGGCGCCGCCGTGCCCGGTGTTGAGTGCGGTAAGCAGCTCGCGGATCTCGGCACCGCGGCACTCGCCGACAATCAGTCTGCTCGGATTCATCCGCAAGGCCTCGCGGACCAACTGCCGCAAATCCACCGCGCCCAGGCCCTCGACGTTCGCGACACGGCTCCGCAACGAAAGCACGTGTGGATGCCCTGGTGAAAGCTCCGGGGTGTCTTCGACCACGATCAAACGTTCCTGCGGACCGCAGATCCCCAGGAGGGTATTGAGCAGCGTGGTCTTTCCGGACCCCGTGGCGCCGCTGATCAAAAAATTCCGCCCCGATGCGATCAGTTCGCGCAGCAGATCCGCCGCTCCGGGCGGGAGCACGCCTCGCTCGACCAGTTCCGGCAGGTCGAATGGTTCCATCCGGTGCACCCGCAGCGAAAGCAGAGTGCCGCTGCCGGACACCGATGGCAGCACTGCGTGGACCCTGAGGCCGCCGGGCAATTGGCCGTCCGCGCACGGATTCGCTTCATCGAGGCGCTTTCCGGCGCTGGAAATCAATCGCCGGGCCAGTGCCTGGACCTCCGCCTCGCCGACGAACTTCACCGGGCTGGGTTCCAACCCCCGCCCGCGTTGCAACCACACTTGCTCGGGGGCGTTGACGAAGATGTCGGTCAGTTCCGGGTCCGCCAGCAATTGCTGCAACGGCCCCAATCCGCTCAACTCGGCGCTGATCCGCGCGACCGCAGCGAACGAACCTGCCGTCCCCAGCACGCGGCCGCTCGTACGCAGCGCCGAGGCGACGCCGGCCGAGCTGAATGGACGGCCCTGCGCCAGCACATCGTCCCGAATCCGCTCCAGCAGCTCGGGATCGGGGGCCTGTCCTTTGCCGACGGCCGATTCGACCGGTTCCGCCCCGCGCTTCATCTCGCCGCCGTCCCGAGCGCGGCCGACAGGGCTCCGAACAGCCGCCGGACGCCCCGGTGGTTGACCAGTTCGGGCAATGCTCCGCGATCGGCGATCCGGCCGACGCCGCGCAACAGCGGGAATTCGCCCAGCAGCGGAAGGCCGGCCGAGTCGGCGGCCAATTGCGCGTCCAGACCTTCCGGCAACGGCCGGCGCACCACCAGCCGGGTCGAGGCGGGCAAGGCCGGTAACAACTTTCGCACTGCCAAAAGCCCGGTCAGTCCGGCGGTCGATTGGCAGATAAAGAGATCGCTCTGCGGAGCGAACAGCTCTACCGTTCCGGTCGAGCGGCCGACGTCGACCAGCACCAGCTCGAAAGCCCGTGAAGCAGCCTCCAGAGCCGCCAGGACGACGTCGGAAGCCAGCCCCGGGCCGTGCGGCCCGGCCGATTCGCCGGCCCCGGTGCGAATCCGGCCGAACCCCAGAACATCACAGCCTGCCGACTGAGGCAGGGCCGCCGAGAACTGAATCGGGCTGAGCGTTCCGGAGCTCTGCCGCAAATCGGACCAGGTGAGCCCCGGAGCCGGTTCGGCCGACAGCGCGTACTCGATGCCCGGCCCCCAGGGGTCCCCATCGATCAGCAACGTCCGGTGCCCCGCTGCGGCCGAACGAAGGGCCAGCAGAGCCGCGGTGGTCGAGGCTCCGGCTCCCCCGTGGCCGCCCACGATGCTGATCGTCCGGCCAAGTTCCGGAGCCGATTGCAGACTGTTCAGGAATTCGGCCAGCCAAGCGGCTCCTTCCGGCAATGGCACCACATGGTCGATGTCCGCCTTCGCCGCGAGTTGCCAGAGGTCCGGATGCCCCTCGTCTGCGATGCCGATCAGGATCCTCGGGCAGGCGCGGCGCTCGACCATCGCCCGGTGCCCCTGCACGCCGGCGAGCAGATCCGGCCCGATCAGCACCGCGGAGACCGCCGAAGCCGCCGAACCCGCCGGCAGACCATCGACCAGATCAGTCCCGGCAGCAGTGACAATCCCGGCAGCCAACTCGCGTAGCGCCGGAATGCCGCTGAGCAGGCAAACCGGCGCGAACGACCTCGGCGTCCAGTCCGGAATGCGTCCCCGCTTTGCTCCACCGTTCATGCCACCAGGCTGCCGAACCGGCCAGGCCCTCCGCCAGCGGACAACTCCGGATGTGGGGAAACCCCCGATCCACCGGTCCTGTGCAGGACTGGTCACGGACAAAAGCTGACCTGATTCTCCGGATCTGCCGGGCCGGCCGTGCACCCGAGGGTTCGATTGCCCGGCAGAATAGACGCATGTACATCCTGCTGGCCAGCGGCCCGGAAGCCGGGCAGGCCTGCCTGCTCCTGCTGGATGCCGCAGGCCAGCCCGCAGCAGAACCGAGGATCGTTGCCAGGCCGGATCTGTCCGATGCCGTTTCCGCGCTGGAACGCCGGAACCGACCGCGCTGGGTGTGGCAACGGGCCCAGGCCTGGTACCCGGAGCTGCTTTCGGCCGGAGTCACCGTGGAACGCTGCCATGACCTCTCGCTGTGCCAGGCGATCCTGGCCGCGGCCGAATCCACCGCGGGCACCGGGTATCCGCGCGAAGTCCCGCCGGCCGCCGAACCGTTCGAACCCCGCGGCCTGGTCGACCCGGCCCAGGACAGCCTCTTCGAGGCCGCGACCGGAGCCCGCGGGGCCGGGCCGGAGGAGTTGCTTGCGGAATTCCGCGCCCAACTCCAGGCAATCCGCGCTTCCACCCGACCGGCCCGCCTGCAACTGTTGCTGGCCGCGGAATCCGCAGGCGCCCTGGTCGCCGCCGAAATGCAGCACACCGGCGTCCCGTGGCGCGCTGATCTGCACGAAAAACTACTCGTAGAAGCTCTGGGCCCGCGGCCTCCAGGCACCCAACGGCCCGCGAAGATGGAAGCCCTGGCCGCGCAACTGCGGGAAAAGCTCGGCGTGGCCACGGTGAACCCCGACTCGCCGCAGGAGCTGCTGCGGGCCCTGCACCGGGCCGGCATCGAGGCGAAAAGCGCACGCAGCTGGGAATTGCAGGAGATCGACCACCCGGCGATCGAACCTTTGCTCGCCTACAAGAAACTCTCCCGGCTGTTCAGCGCGAACGGCTGGTTCTGGTTGGACCAGTGGGTCCGCCATGGCCGGTTCCGTCCGGAATACGTGGTCGGCGGGGTGGTCTCCGGACGCTGGGCGTCCCGCGGCGGCGGCGCGCTGCAAATTCCGAAACAGGTCCGCGCCGCGGTGCACGCGGATCCGGGCCACAAGCTCATCGTCGCCGATGCCGCCCAGCTGGAACCGCGGGTGCTGGCCGCGCTGGCCCAGGATTCGAAAATGGCCGAAGCAGCGCAGAGCAGCGATCTGTATGCCGGAATCGCGGCACAGGGATTCGGCGGCGATCGGGCCAAGGCCAAGGTCGCCCTGCTCGGCGCGATCTACGGTGCCACCACCGGGGAATCCGGGCGGTTGATGCCGCAGTTGGCCCGAACCTATCCCCGGGCGGTCGGTTTGGTCGAAGAGGCGGCAAGGGCCGGTGAGCGCGGCGAGGTGGTCAGCACATTCTTGGGCCGCAGCTCGCCGCCGCCCTCCGCGGCCTGGCGCACCGCGCAACAAACCACCAACGAGCAGGAGCAACGATGGGCGGACAACTTGGCCCGCTCGAGGGGACGGTTCACCCGGAATTTCGTGGTCCAGGGTTCGGCCGCGGAATGGGCCTCCTGTTGGCTCGCCGAGCTGCGCCGGGCGCTGCGTTCGAGGCCCGAACTCGGCGCGGAACTGGTGTTTTTCCTGCACGATGAGGTGATGGTGCATTGCCCGGAAACCCACGTCGCCCAGGTCAGCACGTTGATCGCCGAGGCAGCGCAATCCGCCAAGGACCTGATCTACGGTCGGGCTCCGATCAACTTCCCGGTGACGCTCGCCGTCGTCGACCATTACGACGAGGCCAAATAGCAGCCGCTCCGTTCTGAAACCGGGATGAACCGGAGCTGACACGGCTCAGAGCGGAGCCAGCATCTCCTGGTTGCGATCCCAATCCCGGCTCCAACCGAGTTCGTCGAACAGCTTGTTCAGAATGCCGCCGGTGAAGCCCCACACCACGGTGTCCTGAACCAGGAACGCCGGGCTGCGGAAGGTGCTCCGGCCCCGGTGGACTGCGGCCATCCGGCGCAAACTGGGGTCCAACAACTCGCGGACCGGGGCCCGGAACACCCGGGCGGACTCCGCCAGGTCGACGGCGAAGACCGGCGACGGCGCCCGCCACCAGGCGAGCACCGGGGTCACCGCGAAATTGCTGACCGCCAGTGCGGTCTGCGGCAATTGGCCCAGAATTTCGACGCCGGCCGGGTCCAGCCCGGTCTCCTCGACCGCTTCGCGCAATGCTGCCGCAATCACATCGGCATCCTGCGGTTCCACACCGCCGCCGGGGAAACCGATCTGGCCCGGATGGTCCTCCAAGGTCGCCGCCCGCTCCACCAGCAGGACATCGCAGTCCTCCGGGTCCGCGGAATAGGCCGGTCCACTGCTGCCGGAGCCGAAAAGCACCAGCACCGAAGCTTGCCGGGCCAACGCCGGATCCGGCAGGGAATCCCGGATTTCATCCCGCATCGCCGGGATTATGCCGGCCGCTGAGCGTTGCGCGAGCGCTTTCAAATCCTGATATGCATTCACGTCGGTGTAACGTCCTGCGCGCGAAAAACCTGCCGCTGGAAATCCTGCCGGAGTTCCGCGGCACCCGCGGTATCCGCCAGCATCGCCGCCAAAAGCGCTTCGTTGCCCGGCGCCAGCTCGTATTTGAGCAGTTTCTTGGCCCGGTCCGGATCAGTCTCGCCCATCCCGTAAGCGGGGCACAGTCCGGCCACGACACATGCCCCGCAAGCCGGTTTGCGGGCGTGGCAGACCCGGCGCCCGTGGAACACCACCCGGTGCGAAAGCATGGTCCAGTCCGCGGGCTCGATCAATTCGCCCACCTCGGCCTCCACCACCACCGGGTCATCGGAATCGGTCCACCCGAAGCGGCGGGCCAATCGGCCGAAGTGGGTGTCCACCGTGATCCCGGGCACCCCGAAAGCGTTGCCGAGCACCACGTTGGCGGTTTTCCGGCCCACGCCCGGGAGCGTGACCAGTTCGGCCAGGCTGCCCGGGACCTCGCCGTCGTACTCGTCGACGATCCGGCCCGCCAAGCCGATCAGCGATTTCGCTTTGGCCCGGAAAAACCCGGTGGGCCGAATCAGTTCCTCCAACGCTGCCGGCTCCGCCTGCGCCAAGGCCAGGGCATCCGGATAGCGCGCGAACAGCGCCGGAGTGGTCTGGTTGACCCGGACATCGGTGGTTTGCGCCGAAAGCACGGTGGCCACCAGGAGTTCGAACGGGTTCCGGAAGTCCAATTCCGCATGCGCGTAGGGGTACGCTTCGGCGAGCAGCCGATTGATCTTGCGGGCCCTGCGCTTGAGCGCAAGGCGGGATTCAGCCATCTTCGGGAGCGCGTTCGATGCTGCTCAAGTCCCGCAGCACGCCGATCCGGCCATCGGAGTTCTGCACGATGAAATCGTGACCGCGGTCCTGCAAGGCCAAGAACCAGGTTCCGGGCTCGATGTTGTAGAGGAATCCGCCGGTGTGCTCGTCGAGCACGGCCTTGGGCCGGTCCACGGCGAACCAGAATGCTTCATAGACCAATTGGCCGCCGGTGTCCTGGCCCGGCCGGCTCGCCGGATCGACCGTAGCGGCAAATGACTCCGGTTCCAGTTCTTCCGCGGTCGCGGGCTCGGCGGGCGCCTCGAAGGACCGGGTCCAGGAATCATCCGTTGCGGTCTCCACCGGCGGCTCGGGCTCGGCCGCCGACCTGGCTTCCATTGCCGGGTCCGTTTCCACTGCCTGGTCCGCCGCCTCGGGCGGCTCGGTTCCGAACGGCAGTGCTGCCTCGGGACCGGTCAGGTCCGGTTCCGGTTCGACGTCGGCGGCAGCTTCAGGAGCTGCCGAGTCCTCTGACGGCAAGGAGGTGAAATGCTGGCCCACCACGAACGGCTGGGGCTCGGCGGCCGCCGGGGGCTCGGCGAACGTGGAAGCGACCATGTCCACCGGCGGTTCCTGGACCGGACTCGGTACCGATTGGCCCGGCACCGATTGGCCCAGCGCCGCCAGCGCCGGGGCCGGCACCGTCGCCGTACCGAAGAAAGGCAGCCATTTCGCAGCCACCGTGGCGGCCAACAAGCCGAGTGCGCCGATCAGCGAGATCAAGTAGCCGAGCGAGAAGCCGCCCACGGTCAGCAGGAAGAAATAGCCGGCAGCGAAGGACGCCACCACGGAGCCGAACTGGTCCAAGCTGAGCGAACCCACGCGGATCAAACCGCTCCGGTTCAAACGCTGCACCAGGAACATCACCGCGACTGCCAAGGGCAGGACGATGCCAATCACCAGGAAATAGACCGTGGAGCTGTTCCAGAAGTTGCTTCCGCCGGCCCCGGCGATCGGCAGCACGGTGCCCACCAGCATCACCAGCACCGATCCGAAAATCACCAGGTCGCGGAGCGTGAAGGGTCCCAAAACTGCGCCGCCGGGTGCGGCGGCAGGGCCGGCTGGCTGACCGGACGCCGTCGACGGCGCCACAGTGCCAACCACGGTTCCAGGCTGGATGTCGTTCACGTGAACTCCTTGCCGGCCCGCTCGAAAGGGCCGATTTTCGGTGAATATCCCCTTTCAGAGTAGTGAACCGGCCGCGCCAACCAAAGCTCCGACGCCCTGCCCCGCCAAGTTTCTGCGCAATTGGGCGCACAAATGCAACCGTTGACCGCGTCATATCAGGCCAATGTGTGAGCTGGGACACGCATTGCGGCCGGCTCGCGCTAGGGTAGGAATCAAAGCGGAAGACGCGTGGGGACACCACGGAACAGGGATTGCAAAGGAACCAGAATGCCCGAAAACGAAGCCGGCGACGCGCTCGAAAATCTGTTGCACGAGAACCGGAAATTCCCGCCGAGCGAGGACTTCGCGGCCAACGCGATCGCCACCGCAGCGCTCTACCAGGAAGCCGCAGCCGACCGGCTCGGCTTCTGGGCCAAACAGTCCCGAGAGCTGCTCAGCTGGGGCCAGGACTTCGAACAGACCCTGGATTGGTCCGAAGCCCCCTTCGCGAAGTGGTTCGTCGGCGGCAAAATCAACGCCGCGTACAACGCCTTGGACCGGCACGTCGAAGCCGGCAACGGCGACCGGGTGGCCATTTACTGGGAAGGCGAACCGGGCGACACCCGCGAGTACACATACGCGCAGCTCACCGAAGCGGTCAAGAAGGCCGCCAATGCCTTCGAGGCCTTGGGCGTCGCCAAGGGCGACCGGGTGGCGATCTACCTGCCGATGATCCCGGAAGCCGTGATTTCGATGCTGGCCTGCGCCCGGATCGGCGCGATCCATTCCGTGGTCTTCGGCGGATTTTCTGCCGATGCGCTGCGCAACCGGATCGACGACGCCGAGGCCAAGCTCGTGATCACCGCCGATGGCACGTATCGCCGGGGCGCGCCGAGCCCGCTCAAACCAGCGGTGGATGCCGCGCTGGAAGCCCCGGGCCACACCGTGCAGCACGTCGTCGTAGTCAAACGCAACGGCGAACCGGTGGCCTGGGCCGAGGGCCGCGACCGGTGGTGGACGGAAACCGTCGATGCGGCGAGCGCAGAACACGAGGCCGTCCTGCATGATTCGGAACATCCGCTGTTCATCCTCTACACCTCCGGCACCACGGGCAAGCCGAAAGGCATTCTGCACACCACCGGCGGGTATTTGACGCAGACTGCCTATTCGCACAAGAACGTCTTCGACCTGCGGCCGGAAAGCGACGTCTATTGGTGCGCGGCCGACATCGGCTGGGTGACCGGACACAGCTACATCGCGTACTCCCCGCTGGTCAACGGCGCTTCGATCGTGATGTACGAAGGCACCCCGGACACCCCGCACCAGGGCCGCTGGTGGGAGATCATCGAGAAGTACAAAGTCACCATCCTCTATGCGGCGCCGACGGCGATCCGCACCTTCATGAAATGGGGCCGGGAGATTCCGGCCAAGTACGATTTGAGCTCGCTCAAGCTGCTCGGCTCGGTCGGCGAACCGATCAATCCCGAAGCCTGGATGTGGTACCGGGAAATCATCGGCGGCGGCAAGACTCCGATCGTGGACACCTGGTGGCAGACCGAGACCGGCGGCATGATGATTTCGCCGTTGCCCGGCGTCACGGCTACCAAACCGGGCTCCGCGCAGGTAGCGCTGCCCGGCATCGAAGTGGATGTGGTGGACGATTTGGGCCAGCCGGTGGCCAACGGCCAAGGCGGTTACCTGGTGGTGAAATCGCCATGGCCGTCGATGCTGCGCGGCATCTGGGGCGATCCGGAGCGCTACAAGGAAACCTACTGGAGCCGCTTCGACAATATGTACTTCGCCGGCGACGGTGCCAAAAAAGACGAGGACGGCGACATCTGGCTGCTCGGCCGGGTCGACGATGTGATGAACGTTTCCGGGCACCGGTTGTCCACTACCGAGATCGAATCCGCGCTGGTGAGCCACCCCTCCGTGGCCGAAGCCGCCGTCGTCGGGGCCTCGGATGAGACTACCGGCCAAGCCGTGGTGGCCTTCGTGATCCTGCGCGGCTCCGCGGCGGAGGACCCCGACGTCGAGCAGACCCTGCGCAATCACGTGGGCAAGGAGATCGGCCCGATCGCCAAACCCAAGCGGATCCTGGTGGTGCCCGAATTGCCGAAGACCCGATCCGGCAAAATCATGCGCCGACTGCTCAAGGACATCGCTGAAGGCCGCGAAGCCGGCGATGCGACGACCCTTGCCGATGCCGGAATCATGCAGTTGATTTCGGAGAGTTTGAAAAAGTAATCGAACCCGGAACGCCGCCCACCGAGGAGCTCAGATGACCGACGATCCAGCAATCCGCCGTGACGTCCTGCCCAGCGGAACCGGCTGCCGGGAATGCCTGGCCGCGGACGGCTGGTGGGTGCATCTGCGCCGATGCGCCCAATGCGGGCACATCGGGTGCTGCGATAGCTCGCCGGAACAGCACGCGACCGCGCATTTCAGGGAAACCGGTCACCCGGTGGTGCGCAGTTTCGAACCAGGTGAAGCTTGGTTCTTCGACTACCGGGACGGCTCGTTCCCCCGGGCCGGTCAACTCGCGGCACCGCTGAGCCGCCCGGAAGACCAGCCCTCGCCAGGCCCGGAAGGCAAAGTGCCGGCGAATTGGCGGGAGCTGATCCACTGAGCGACTTTACCGAGTAACACAAAACCAGCACTTTATGACGGCGGTACCGCAGAAAATCAATGAGTCCGTCTGGCGAGTCGCCCATAAAGTGCTGGTTTTGCGTAGAGCGCCCTCTTTGCACCTAGGCCGACGACTAGGACACTACTTGTCCGGAAAAGGTTTTAGAGTTCGATTATGGCTATCGCACGCATCCCCAATGTGGTCCTGGATTGCCCGGACCCCAAATCTCTCGCGGAGTTCTACGGAGCTCTGCTCGATTGGCCGGTCACCGGCGACGGCGACTGGTTCACCATCCGCGCCGATTACGGCGACGCTCTGCACTTCCAACAGGTGGAAAACTTCACGCCACCGCAGTGGCCCGGCCAAGCTCAGCCGCAGCAGATGCACCTCGATTTCATGGTAGACGACCTCGACGCCGCGGAACCCGAGGCGCTGGCCCTGGGTGCCACCAAGCACGAGTATCAGCCGGGTAACGACTTCCGGGTGTTCTTAGACCCCGCGGGGCACCCGTTCTGCCTCTGCGTGGCGTAACAGCGAGACCTCAGAGCACGATTTCCCGGCCCTGCTCGGCGGATTCGTAGATTGCGGCAATGATCTTCATCAGCTCCAGGCCGTGCTCGGCCGGCGCCGCCTCGGCGACTTCGCCCCGCGCCGTGGCCAAGAAGTAATCGATCTCGTTGCGGTAGCCGACCGGGTCAAAGCCCAGCGAGTCGATCACCGGGGTGATGTCCAGCAACGTGTCGTGCTTCTCGGTGAAAATCTTCAGCGCCGGTTCCAAGCTGGCACCGCCGTTCTCGCCGAACACCTGCACCTTGACCTCGTCCGGCCCGTGCAGCGAATAGCTCGTGTCGAAGTGCATCACGGCGCCGTTTTCGAAGGTCACGAGCGCCGAGGCCAAATCCTCCACCGAATTCTGCGCCGGATCGTAGTCCGCGGAAAGGTAGCGGCTCAGATTCTTGATGTTCGCCCGGTTGCCCAATTTGTGGAACACCGCTCCGGACACCCGGGAAACCTTGGGGCAGCCCATCAGGTACCAGCAGATGTCCAAAAAATGCACGCCCAGATCGATCAGCGGCCCGCCGCCGGACTTGGCTTTGTCCGCGAACCATCCGCCGGGGTTGCCGGCGCGCCGCAAACAGGACGCCTTGGCATAGTAGATCGACCCCAACTCGCCGGCGTCGATGAATTGCTTGAGCACCGTCGCGTTGGGCGAGAACCGGCGCACATAGGCCACTTGGAGCTTGCCCGCCGATGCCGCGGCAGCCTCGGCGACTTCCTCTGCCTGAGCCAGGGTCGCGGTCATCGGCTTTTCGATCAGCACATGCTTTCCGGCCCGCAACGCCGCGAGGACCAGTTCCGCGTGCGTGTCATTGCGCGTGCAGATACTGACCGCGTCGATCTCCGGATCCGCGAAAACCTCGGCCGGATCAGTGACCGCGCGGGCGCCGTACTGCTCGGCGCGCTGCGCCGCGCGCTCCGCGAAGATGTCGCAGACCGCGACCAACTCAGCTTCCGGGGAATCCCGGTAGGCCTTCAGGTGCTCGTCCGCGATCGTGCCCAAGCCGATGACGGCGACCCGCACCGGAGCGCGGCCTCCACCGCTCATGCCGGGACTCCGGCAACGTCGGCCTCGAGCTCGGCGACCAGACGCCGCGCATTGGCGAGCGCGAGTTCGCAGGCCACCAGGCAATCCTGCGCGCCTTCGTATTCGATCGAAAGGAAGCCGTCGAAGCCGGCTTCCTTCGCCGTCCAGAGAATCCGGGCCAGGTCCAAGTCCCCGAAACCGAGCACCGAGCCTTGCAGGAAGTTCCCCGCCACGGTCTCCAGCCAACCCTCGCCAGGGAAATTCTCCCGGATGAAGAAATCCTTCAGGTGCACCACCGAAGCATTCGGGGCCAATTTCGCCACCGCGGCATAGGGCGAGTCGTCGACGCAGAGGAAATTGCCGACGTCGAGCGTGGTCTTGAAATTGTCCCGGTCCACCAGGTGCAGCAAACGGGCGATCCGTTCACTGTGGTTCATGAAAAAGCCATGGTTTTCCACCGAGGTGGTGATGCCCAAGCCCGCCGCATAGTCGGCAATCTGCTGGCAGGCCGGAACAATGGTCGCCAAAACGCTTTCCAACTCCGCCTGCGAAGCCTCCCGCCAGGCCCACTCGACGACGTCGTGCCGGAAGAACTGCGCGCCCAGGGCCTGCGCGATGTCCAGTTGGCCGCGGATCCGGTCCACTTCGGCAGCCGGCTCAGTGCCTCGGAAGTCGGCGGCCACCACGTAGTTGATGATCGGCAGGCCTGCGGCTTCGGCGGCAGCACGCAGCGCCCGTGCCGATTCCACGGTCAGCGGCTCGGGCAGCCCGGCTTCGGCGATCTCCAGATGCGAGGCGCCGTGCTGCGCCGCCCAGTCGACCACTCCGGCCAGATCGAGCCGGCCGTCCGTCATCGCGCCCGCGAAACTGTAGGAACTGAATCCAATCTTCATGAAGCTCCTTGTTGTGTTTTTGATCTTTGACAGCTTGCAATGAGCTTATTCGTGCAGAGGAACTTCCGTCACCGGCCGGAACTTTATTCGCGGGCGAAGAAACTGCCGGCCCTGCCGGATTCATCCCGGGTGGCCTAGGCTGGCTGCCGTGAACTCCCCTCTCGGCAGCAAACCCCGCATCGCGATCGCCGGAATCGCTTTGGAAGCCAGCACCTATTCGCCGGCCCGGACGCCGGAGGCCGGGTTCGTCCGGCGCGATGGCCAGCAGATCTTGGACTATTACCCGTTTTTCGCGCCGGGCAGCCGGATCCGGGAAGCCGCGCAATGGCTGCCCTTGGTCCACTACCGGGCGATCCCCGGCGGCGCCGTGCCCCGTGCGGACTACGAGGCCATGAAAGCCACCATCTGCCAGGCGGTTCGGGAAACCCTGCCCGAAGGGCCTTTGCAGGGCTTCTACTTCGACATCCATGGCGCGATGAGCGTCGTGGGTCTGGATGACCCGGAAGCCGACCTGCTGCTGGCTCTGCGGGCGCTCACCGGACCCGAGACCGTCTTCGGCTCCGGCATGGACCTGCACGGGAACGTTTCAGCGACGTTGGCTTGGCAGCTGGACGTGCCCAGTTGCTACCGGATGGCGCCGCACGAGGACTGGCTCGAAACCAAGGAGCGCACTGCGGCGAACCTGCTCGCCGTGATCGCCTCCGGAACCCGGCCGCTCAAGGCCTGGATCCCGGTGCCGATCCTGCTGCCGGGCGAAAAAACCAGCACTCGGGACGAACCGGCCAAGGGGCTGTACCGGCAGGTCGCCGCGGCCGCCGAGCGGGACGGGGTGCTCGATGCCGGCCTGTGGATCGGATACGCCTGGGCCGACGAGCCGCGCAACCATGCGGTGGTGATGGTCACCGGCCAGGATTGGCCCCGGATCGCGGCCGAGGCGGAGGCGATCGCGGAAAGCATGTGGCGGCAGCGCTCCGGGTTCCAGTTCGTGGCACCCGCGGCAAGCTTGGCGGAATGCCTCGATTCAGCCGTCGCCAGCCAGGCCACACCGTTTTTTCTGAGCGATTCCGGGGACAACCCGACCGCCGGCGGCGCCGGAGACGTCACCTGGACGCTGGCCCGATTGCTTGAAGCAATGGGCCCCGGCGGTGCCCGGGAGGCGGACTTCGCAGGCAAAACCGTGATCTATGCGGCCATTCCGGATGCCGAGTCCGCCCGGTATTGCCAGGCGGCCGGCACCGGCGCCGAGGTCACCGTGCGGATCGGCGCCCGGATCGACGATCGGCCGGAGCCGCCGGTCGAAGTCACCGGAACGATCCGGCGGGTGACCGACTCGGATCCGGTCGCCGGAATTGAAATCGTGCTGCAATCGGGTCCACTGCAGATTTTGCTGACCGAACGGCGCAAGCCCTACCACTTGGAATCCGACTTCAGCCGGAATGGTTTGGACCCCCGGGCGGCGGATCTGGTCCTGGTCAAGATCGGCTACCTCGAGCCGGAGCTGTTCGCGATGGCCGCCGATTGGATGTTGGCGCTGACCCCCGGCGGAGTGGACCAGGACCTGCAGCGGTTGGGCCGCCGCCGGATCCTCCGGCCGATGTTCCCGTACGACGACGGCTTCCAGCCCGACCTTTCCGCGCGCAGGATCCCGGCGTCCGCCGATCCTTGGCCGGAGCAGACTCCGCAACCGGGCCGCCCCGGAGCACCCGCCGCAGAAACTTCGGCGCCGAACTAATCCGCAAACGGTTCCGCGGCACCAGTGCCTTGTGGTTCTCTTCGATATCAAACGGCGGCCGGTTCGGGCTTGCCGAGGCGGATTCGAGGAGGCCACAGTGGAACGGATGTCCCGGCGGGGTTTATTGGGATTGGGCGGAGCATTGGGTGCGGCAGCCCTGCTGAGTGCATGCGGCAGCAGCAGCACCGACCCCGGCAGTGATTCGACCTCGACGCCGGCCAAACTCAGAGTCTGGTTCATGAAGGACTCGGTCTCGGACAAGGCGCAGAAATGGCTCACCGACGAGTTCGCCAAGAAGTTCCCTGGTTCGTCCCTGGTGATCGAACAGCAGGACTTCGACGGGATCGTGCCGAAACTGCAAACCGCTTTGGCCAGCCCGGAATCGACGCCTGATCTGATCGAACTCGGCAATACCCAGGCGCCGACGTTCTGTGCGGTGGGCGCCTTGGCGGATCTGAGCGATCTAAAATCCGAGCTCGGCGGCAGCGACCTCACCCAGTCCCTGGTCGATTTGGGCACGTTCAACGGCAAGCTGTTCGCCGCCCCGTTCTATGCCGGCAGCCGGATCTTCATTTACCGCAAGGACTTCTTTGAAAGCGCCGGCATCGCAGTGCCCACGACGCTCGACGAGTTGGGCGCCGCAGCGGCCAAGCTGCAAGCCGCGAACCCGCCCAAGAACCAGCACTTCTCGGCGATGTTCTTGAGCGGCATCTCGAACCAATCCGCCTTCGCCTGGCTGTTTACCAATGGCGGCCGGTTGGCCAGTGAAGACGGCGGCGTGTGGAAGGGCGGTTTGTCCGCACCGGAATCCCAAAAAGCCATCGGCCAGTTGCAGGAGATCTGGCGCACCGGATCCACCTCGGGGACGATCACCGACACGTCGATTTCCACCGCTCCGTACACCGCGTTCAACGCAGAGGAAACCGGCATGTTCTTCGGCTTCAACTTCCACGTCAAGAAGCTCACCCCGGAGCTGGTGCAGTCCGGGAAAGTCGGCTACTTCGGCTTCCCTCCGGCCACGGCCGGCGGCGCGAGCCACCCCTTCGCCGGCGGATCCAACGTCGCGATCTCGGCGAAATCGAAGAATCGGGGTCTGGCCAAGGAAGTGCTCAAACTGATCTTCAGCAAAGAATTCCAGGAAGCCTTCGCCACCGACGGCGGCTGGGTGCCCGGCAACCTCAAATATGCCAGCGCCCTGGGCAGCGACGAGCTGTCCAAACTGACCGTCGACGCGGTGCGCAATTCGGTGGGCACACCCGCCGCGAAGAACTGGGCCCTGGTCGAAAGCGCCAAGGTGATCGATGACTTCTTCGTCGCCATGGGTTCGGGCAAAGATCCGGTGAGCCTGGCCAAAACCGCCGACGAGAAGATCGCCTCGATCCTGAACGGCAAATAGATGAGCCTGCGCACCGCAGAACGGCAAGCTGAACGGCAGCCGTTGAACCGGCAGTTGCGAAGCCGCAAGAAGAGCAAACTCCCGTTGTTGCTGCTCCTGCCCGCCGTGGCCACGGTGACCCTGGCGATGGGCTATCCCCTGGTCCGCCAATGCATCATGGCGTTCCAGGAATTCTCACTGGCCCAGCAATTCGGCGCGGAGCCGGAATTCATCTGGTTCGGCAACTTCGTCACCGTGCTCACCGATTCGGCCTTTTGGCTGGTTCTGGCCCGCTCGCTGTTGTTCTGCCTGGTCTGCGCCGCGCTGACCATGTTGATCGGCGTCGGCGGCGCGGTATTGCTGACCAAGCTCTTCCGTCCGATCTCGGTTCTGGTGCAATCCGTGATGCTGCTGGCCTGGGCGTTGCCGGTGCTGTCCTCGCTGCAGGTCTTCCAACGGATTTTCGATGCCCGATCCGGCGTGGTCGATTGGGTTCTGGGCAAGCTCGGCTTCGCCGGAATGGAGAACTTCAACTGGTTCTCCAATCCGCTGACCTTTTTCGTGATGGCCGGGCTCCTGGTGGTCTGGATGAGCGTTCCGCTGGTGCTTTTCATGGTCTACGCCTCGATCACCCAGATCGACGAGTCGATGCTCGAGGCTTCCACGATCGACGGCGCCAACGGGTGGAAGCAATTCCGCGAAATCACGGTTCCTACCATCGCCCCGGTCCTGCTGCTGGTGGGCATCCTGCAGGTGATCTGGGACCTGCGCGTCTTCACCCAGATCTACATCCTGCAGAAAAGCAGCGGGATCACCGAGCAGACCAATGTGCTGGGCACCTACATCTACCAAGTCGGGTTGGCCGGCGGCGACTACGGCGTGGCCTCGGCCACGGCATTGATCATGCTCGCCATCACCTTGCTGCTGACCTGGCGCTACGTCCGACTCGTGATCAAACAAGGAGACCTCTGATGGCCCGCAAAGCGCCGCTGCCGAGGCGGATCAGTCTGAATGCGCTCGGCGTCCTCTTCGCCCTGCTCTGGGTCTTCCCGGTCTACTGGCTGGTGAGCAGCGCGTTCTCGCCGGAATCGGCGTTGCAGTCCCGGACGCCGTCGTTCTTCCCCGCACCGTTCACCTTGGAGCACTTCCAATCGATCCTCTCCGACGGCGCGTTCTATTCGGCCCTGCGGATGAGCTTTTTCACCGCCTTGCTGGTGGTCCTGGCCGCGATCGTCTTCGCCTTCTTCGCTTCGCTCGCGCTGAGCCGGTTTCGGTTCCGCGGCCGACGCGCACTGATCGTGGCGGTTCTGGTGATCCAGATGATCCCGGCCGAGGCGTTGTTCATCTCGCAGTACAAGATGATCGACGGCTGGCATCTGCTCAATTCGGTCCTCGGTCTGAGCATTCTCTACGTGGGGGCCTCGCTGCCGTTCACGATCTGGATGCTCAAGGGATTCGTGGACGGCATTCCGATCGAACTGGAAGAGGCCGCGATGATCGATGGCTGCAGCCGGATGGGTGCGTTCTTCCGGGTGACCTTTCCACTCCTGGGTTCCGGACTGGTGGCGTCGTCGATTTTCGCCTTCTTGGCTTCCTGGAACGAATACACCTTGTCGCTGGTGCTGCTCAGCAGCGACAATGCGAAGACTTTGCCACTGTGGATGCAGGGGTTCAGCACCCAGCTGGCCGGCACCAATTGGGGCGGTGTGATGGCCGGATCCACCCTCATGGCAGTACCGGTGATCATCCTTTTCGCAATCGTGCAGAAGCGGATGGCGCAGGGCCTGGTCGCCGGCGCGGTCAAGGGGTGAGCCGGCAGCACGGTACGGCGCTCGGCCCCGGCTCCCCGGTCCTGGCGCTCGACATCGGGGCCAGCTCGGTGAAGTATGCGGTGTTCGACGACGACGGCGGAATCGCGCACAGCGGCGTCCGGGAATTGGTCCTGGACCGGCAGGAGGCAGCGCTGGAGCAGCTCGCCGGTCTGGTCGCAGGTCTGGTCGCCGGGCTGAACAGCGCCCGGGCAGCCGGGGCCAGACCGACCATCCGGCCCGGCTCGGTGGGCGTGACCGCGCCGGGCATCGTCGACGCGCTCTCCGGAGTGGTCCGGCATTCGGCCAACCTCGGTTGGCGCGACTTCGCGCTGCGGGATGAGCTCGCCGCCCGGCTCGGCATGCCCGTGGCGATCGGGCACGATGTGAACCTGGCCGGTCTCGCGGAGCACCGGTTGGGTGCGGCCCGGGGCGCCCGCAACGCCATGGTGACAGTACTCGGCACCGGGATCAGCAGCGCCTTGCTGGTCGACGGGCAGCTGCTTTCCGCTGGAGGCTACGCCGGGGAAATCGGGCACGCCCGGATCTTCCCGATCGGCGACGCGCGGGCACGGGCCTGCAGCTGCGGCGCCATCGGCTGTTTGCAGACGGTCGCTTCAGCGGGTGGGCTGGTTGCCGAATACGCCCGGCGGACCGGCCGCACGGTGCCCGGCGCGGAGCAGGTCTTCGCCGCGGCCGCCGCCGGTGATCCCGAAGCGGCCGCGGCGCTCCGCCTCGGGATCGATGCTTTGGCGCTGGCCTTGGCCCAGTGCGCCGCCCTGCTCGGACCGGAACTGATCGTCCTGGGCGGTGGCATGGCGCAAGCCGGCGAGGCGTTGTCAGCGCCGCTCGAGGCCGCGCTGCACGGTCTGCTCAGTTTCCACCGCCGCCCCCGATTGGTGCCCGCCGAATTGGGCCGCTGGGCCGGGACCTTCGGCGCCGCGCTGCTGGCCCGGGAGGCGGCCAGCGGCTGACCTCGGCCGGAACCGGATGCCCCGGAACCTGCCGGAAAAGTCCTGAACCGGGCCTCCGGCGGCAGAAATTGTCCCGCCCGGTGGAGCCGAATACCCTTCTGGTATCACTCTGGGAGGGGATCGGCCATGGGATACCGTCCGTCATACGCCAAACACATCCGCAAGACCGGCCCGAAAGACCTGGCTCTGACCGAATTTTCCTCGGCCATGCTGTCGCTCATCGCCAATCGAGCGGCCACCTCCAGGGCCGATCTAGCTCGCCAGTTGAACCTGGCGCCGTCGACCATCACACTGCGGGTCAATGAGCTGATCGACGCCGGCCTGATCACTGAATCGGGAGCCGGCGGCCACACCGGCGGACGGCGGCCGACGCTGTTGCGCCTGGTCGCCGACGCCGGCTGCATCCTGGCCGCCGATCTGGGCGCGGCCCACGCCTGGGTCGGCCGGCTGAACATGTCCGGCACGCTGCTCGATTCGAGCCTGATCACAATCGACATTTCGCAGGGTCCGGAAGAAGTGCTGCCCGCGGTGGCCGCTGCGATGCGCTCGCTGCTGGAACCCGCGGGACCGCCGGTGCGCGGCGTCGGCGTCGCTTTGCCGGGCCCGGTGGACCTCAACCGCGGCGTGGTGGATTCGCCGTCCCGGATGCGTGGTTGGCATGACTTCCCGGTCCGGGACTGGCTTTACCGGGAGTTCGGCACGGTGGCCAGCGTCGACAATGACGCGAACATGATGGCCTTGGGCGAATACACCTTGCGGCAGCAGCAGAACCCGGACACCAAGAACCGCATGGACACGTTGTTCCTCAAAGCCGGTGCCGCGATCGGCTGCGGTTTGATCCTGCAAGGCCAGCTCTACCGCGGTGCCACCGGGGCGGCCGGCGACATCGCCCACGTGCAAGTCACCGCGGCCGGCGAGTTGCCCTGCGCCTGCGGGAACCGGGGCTGCCTGGAGACGGTCACCAGCGGCAATGCGATCGTGGCCGAGCTCGCGGCCGCCGGTTTGGCTGTGCGGGACCTCAATGACGTGGTCCGGCATTCGCACAGTGGCGATATCCGGACCACCACTCGACTGCGTTCCGCGGGCAAGCTGCTCGGCCAGACGCTGAGCACCGTGGTCAATTTCATCAATCCTTCGCTCGTGGTCCTGGGCGGCGGGTTGTCCCAAGCCGAACCGTACATCGCTGCGATCAAATCTCAGCTGTACGCGGGCTGCCACCCACTGGCCACCAAAGACCTGCGCATCGAGGAATCGCTGGCCGGCTCGCAAGCCGGCTTGCTCGGCGCAGGCCAGCAATGCCTTCGCTCGGTGCTGGCCGGGGTCTGAACCAGGCGGCCGGCGCAGGCGCATTGAGTTACGGTATTTATATATGTATATTTGTAAATACTTAAATATGCGCAGCAGGCTCGACTGGAACGTTGCCTCCAGCCACCGCTTCTGCGGCGCTGTGGTTGAGTAGAGGCAGGAGCTGGGGGCATCCACACAGAATCACGCCCCGGCCAGGACGTGATTGGAACCCTCTCAGATGAATGACCCCGGAATCAGCGGACCCATCTGGCTGCCCACTGCTCCGCCGAACATGGCGGAGTACTTGGCACCCAATCTGCAGCCGATTCCGCTGATCCCGGCGATCGCCGCGATCGCCGCCCTGCTCTACCTGGCCGGTGCGATCCGGCTCTGGCGGCAGGGCCGCAAATGGTCGATCGTGGCCACCGCCTCGTTCTTGGCCGGCTGCCTCACCATCATCGTGGTGATGGGCGCCGGCATCGAAGGCTACGGGCTGAAGATGTTCTCGATCTTCATGTTCCAACAACTCACGCTCATGATGGCCGTCCCGCCGCTCCTGGTCTTCGGATCTCCCGGCAGGCTGCTGCTGCGCGCCATGCCGCACCGCGGATTGGGCCGGGTGGTGCTCCGGGGCGCGATCAGCGGGCTGCGCTCGCGCTGGGGCGCCTTCCTGCTGCACCCGGCGTTCACCATCCCGTTGTTCCTGATGAGCTTTTACGGCCTCTACTTCTCCGGCCTGGCCGACTCGATGCTGCGCTCCTGGACCGGCCATGTGGGCCTGGAAGTGATCTTCCTGGTCGCCGGAATCCTGTTCACCATTCCGCTCATTTCGACCGACCCGCGGCCACGCCGGGAAACCCACCTGGGCAAAATGGTGGACATCTTCGTGGAAATGCCGCTGCACGCCTTCTTCGGCGTGGTGATCATGATGGCCACCGTGCCGATGGTGGCGTTCTTCCAGGACATGCCCGCTTCCTGGGGCATCGACCCGATGAAAGACCAGGGCGTAGCCGGTGGCCTGGCCTGGGCCTATGGCGAACTGCCCACGGTGCTGCTGCTCATGCTGATCCTGTTCCGCTGGCAGCGCGATGACTCCCGTACGGCGCGTGCCAAAGACGTCGAAGCCGATCTCTCCGGCAGCGATCCGCAGGATCTGACCGACTACAACGAGTACCTCAGCGGGCTGGCCCGGCGGCGCTAGGCCCGGCGGCGCTAGGCCCGGCGGTTGCGCCGGGCCCGGCGGAACCAGGTCAGGCGGAACAAAATCAAACAGTCTGACGACGCTCTGGCCTGCAAGCGAAAAATATTCTCCCGCACGATGGCCGAAGCCAAGATTCATCGACGGAATCCTTGCAATCATGATCTTAAATGTTCATTATTGATGTTAATTGGGGCAGACCTCACAACACCGTTGCGAGGGTCACTGATTTCAAAGGGGAAGTCATGCCTGCACTGCATATTGCACCCGACGTCAACCGCCGCACCCTGCTCACGGGCCTCGGACTCAGCGCCGCAGTACTGGCCGGGTTGCCGCTGCTCGCCGCCTGCGGAGGCGGCGGTGCGGCCTCCGCCGACTCGCTGACCTTCGGCTCCAGCGGCTCCGATGACGTGCCACGCCGCGCCGGGGACGCCGTAGTGGCTGCATTCAAAGCAAAAACCGGAAAATCCGTGACCACCAACGTGGTTCCGCACAACGACTTCCAAGAGAAGATCAATTCCTACCTGCAGGGCAGCCCGGACGACGCCTTCACCTGGTTCGCCGGTTACCGGATGCAGTACTACGCGCAAAAAGGCCTGGTCGCCCCGGTCGACGACCTCTGGGAGAAGATCGGCGGCAACTTCTCCGATGCGCTCAAAACCGCAGCCACCGGCGCGGACGGCAAAAAGTACCTGGTGCCCAACTACAACTACCCCTGGGGATTCTTCTACCGCAAAAGCCTCTGGCAGGAACGCGGCTACGCCGAGCCGAAGACCTTCGACGAACTCAAAACGCTCTGCGCCACGATGCAGAAGGACGGTCTGATCCCGATCGGTTTCGCGGACAAGGACGGCTGGCCGGCCATGGGCACCTTCGACTACCTCAATATGCGGTTGAACGGCTTCCAATTCCACATGGATTTGTGCGCGCACAAAGAGAGCTGGGACCAGAAGAAAGTCAGCGACGTTTTCGACACCTGGAAGGCGCTGCTGCCCTACCAGGACCCCGCCGCGCTGGGCCAGACCTGGCAGGATGCCGCGAAATCGCTCGAGGCCAAGAAGACCGGGATGTACCTGCTCGGCGCATTCCTCACCCAGCAGTTCACCGATCCGCAAGTCTTGGCGGACATCGAATTCATGCCGTTCCCGGAGCTCGCCGTCGAGGGACTGGACTCGATCGAGGCGCCGATCGACGGTTTCATGCTGTCCAAGAAGGGCGGCCAGAATCAGGCCGCCCGGGACTTCGTGGAATTCATCGGCACCCCCGAGGGGCAGAATGCCTATCGTTCCGTGGACACCTCGAACCTGGCCACGGCCAAAGGCGCGGATACCTCGAACTACTCCCCGCTGAACAAAAAATGCGCGGACGCGATCGGCTCGGCCAAGAACGTCAGCCAGTTCTTCGACCGCGACGCCCTGCCCGCGATGGCCAGCAATGTGATGATCCCGGCCTTGCAGTCGTTCATCAAGGACGGCGCCGTGGACGTGAAAAACCTGGAATCCCAGGCAAAATCGCTCTACGCGGCCCAGTAGCCGGAGCTGCCCGGATGACCGCACAGGCACCGCCGCGCGCGCCGCAAAGACCACCCGCCCGGAAAAGCCGGCTCAAAAGGCTGACCCGGCGCGACGTCGTCGTACTTTCCCTGATGGTGGGCATCCCCACCTTGGTGCAGATCCTGCTGGTCTGGGGGCCGACGCTGCTCTCGATCGGGCTCTCCTTCACCCGGTGGAACGGCCTGGACTTGGCAGACCTCAGGCCGGCGGGGACGGACAACTACCGGTACGTGGCGCAAGACTACCCGCCGTTCTGGCCGGCCGTCGGGCACAACGTGCTCTGGCTGCTCTTCCTCGGCGTGATCGGCACTCCGCTCGGCCTGCTCCTGGCCGTGCTGCTGGACCAGAAGATCCGCGGCAGCAAAATCTACCAGAGCATCTTCTTCATCCCAGTGATGTTGTCCATGGCGCTGATCGGGGTGATCTGGCAGCTCTTCTACAACAAAGACAACGGCCTGCTGAACTTCCTGCTCGGCACGGCGGGCACGCCGCAGGCCGTGGACTGGTTCGGCGACTCCAGCGTGAACATCTGGGCCGCCATGGTGGCCGCCACCTGGCGGCACGCCGGTTACGTCATGATCCTGTACCTGGCCGGGCTCAAAGGCGTCGACCCGACCTTGCGCGAGGCGGCCGCGCTCGACGGCGCCAGTGCCACCCAGACGTTCTTCCGGGTGGTGTTCCCGGCCATGAAGCCGGTGAACATCATCATCGTGGTGATCACCATCATCGAATCGCTCCGCGCCTTCGACGTGGTCTGGGTGATCAACAAAGGCCGCAACGGCCTGGAACTGCTCAGCGCACTGGTGATCCAGAACCTGGTCGGCGAAGGGCAGGTGATCGGCGTCGGCTCCGCGCTCGCGGTGATCCTGCTGGTGATCTCCCTGGTGCCCATCGTCTGGTACCTGATCCGAACTTTCCGGAAGGCCGGCCCATGACCAGCGCCCTGACCAATGCCCAGCGCACTTCGCCCCACGACCGGACCCCGGGCCGGCCGGCGACCCGGCGGAAACCCAAATGGGGCACCCATCTGTTCCTGTCCGTGATGGCGGTGATCTGGCTGATCCCGCTGCTGTGGAGCGTCTTCACCGCCTTGCGGCCCAAAGCCTCGACCGATGAATACGGCTATTTCAGCTTCGGCGGCAGCTTCGATTTCCAGAATTTCATCGACGCCTGGAGCCAAGGCGGCATGCTGAAATACCTGGTCAATTCCGCGGTGATCACCATCCCCACCGTGTTGATCACGTTGTTCCTGGCTTCGATGATGGCTTTTGCGGTGAGCCGGGTCAGTTGGAAATTCAATCTGACCTTGTTGATCATGTTCACCGCCGGCAACTTGTTGCCGCCGCAGGTGCTGGCCGCTCCGCTGTTCGAAATCTTCAAACACATCGAGCTGCCCTACTCGATCAGCTCTTCCGGGAGCCTATTGAACACGACCTTAGCGGTAATCGCAGTGAACACCGCGTTCCAGATCGGCTTCTGCACCTTCGTGTTGAGCAATTACATGAAGGCGCTCTCCACCGACCTCACCGAAGCGGCGCTCGTGGACGGCGCCGGGATCTGGCGCCAGTACTGGTCGATCATCCTGCCGTTGTGCCGGCCGGCGCTGGCCGCACTGGCCACCTTGGAAGTCATTTTCATCTACAACGACTACTTCTGGCCCTTGCTGTTGATCCAGAGCGGGGACCTGCTGCCGATCACCGCAGGAATCAACAATCTGCAGGGCCAGTTCCTGGCCAACTACAATTTGATTGCGGCCGGCGCCATCATCACGGTGCTGCCCACCTTGTTGATCTACTTGGTCCTGCAACGGCAATTCGTTGCCGGGCTGACCCTTGGTTCGAGCAAAGGTTGAGTCATGCTGGCTGAAGCACGCAGGAATGTGATCGCGACGACGGTCAAACGCGAGCGCGTGGTCCGGGTGGCCGATCTCGCCGAATCGCTCGGCGTCTCGTTGATGACGGTGCGCCGCGACATCGACACCCTGCACGATGCCGGCGAGCTGGAAAAGATCCACGGCGGCGCCAAGGCACGCAGCGAGTCCAGCCTCTACGAACCCGGATTCGAGCTGAAATCCACCCAAGCCGGGCCGGAGAAAGAAGCCATCGCCCGGGCAGCCCTGCCCTTGGTGCACGACGGCATGGCGGTCGGGTTGAGCGCCGGCACCACCACCTGGACCCTGGCCAAGCATTTGCTGCCGCTGAAGCAACTGACCATCGTGACCAACTCGGTGCGCACCGCCAGCGTGTTCTACGACAGCGGATCCACGCACACCGTGCTGCTCACCGGCGGTGAGCGGACACCGTCGGATGCCCTGGTCGGCCCGATGGCGATCCAATCGATGCGGCATCTGCACCTCGATTTGCTGTTCATGGGCGTGCACGGGGTCGATCCGCATGCCGGGTTCACCACGCCGAACATGCTCGAAGCGGAGATGGACCGGGCGCTAATCGCGGCCTCCCGCCGGGTCGTGGTGCTGGCCGACCACAGCAAATGGGGCACCATGGGGATCTCCTCGATCGCCTCCTTCGAGCAGGTCGAAGAGATGATTTCCGACGTCGGCCTGCCCGCCGATGCCCAGAGCTTCTTGCAGGACCGGTTGCCGAAGCTGCACCTGGTCGATCCCGCAGCACCCGGCAGTTCAGCCAAAACGGAGCCGGTGGTTAGGGCATACTGAAGCCATGACCTCCACCGGCAACCTCTTGGTCCTCAACGGGCCCAATCTCAACTTGCTCGGCAGCCGCGAGCCGGCCGTCTACGGCTCCGCGACCTTGGACGAGGTCAATGAGCTGTGCATATCGACCGCGGAATCCGCCGGCTTTTCGGTGGAATGCATCCAGTCCAACCATGAAGGCGACCTGTTGGACGCCATCCATGCCGCCCGGGGCACTGCGGACGGCATCGTGATCAATGCCGGAGCGTATTCGCACACCTCGATCGCCCTGCGCGACGCGATTTCCGGCGTCGGGCTGCCCACCGTCGAGGTGCACATCTCCAATGTGCACGCCCGCGAAGAATTCCGGCACCACTCGCAGCTCTCCGCGGTCTCCTCCGCGGTGATCGTCGGCGCCGGGATCAACGGCTACGCTTTGGCGATCCAGCATTTGGCGAAGCTGCTCGGCTGAGCCCGGTGTGCGGCTTGGCGCGGTGCGCTACTTCTTGACGCACTGCCCGGAGGACACCTGATTGTTCAGCCCGGCGGCTTGTTGCAGCACCGGAGCGACTTCGGTGAGCGTGAAGGCGTAGCCGATCTGCTCATTGGAATCTGCCTTGGCGAAGACCACGCCGACCACCCGGCCGTCCAAATCCAGCAGCGGGCCGCCGGAGTTCCCCGGCTGCACGTCGCCGGCCAGCTGGTACACCTCTTCCGGGTGCCGGTTGGCACCGTAAATGTCCGGCACCAGAACGCTGCCCTTGCTCTGCACGGCTGCCGGCTTGGACTGGAACGGCCCGCCGAAGGGGTAGCCCTGGAAGGCGCTCTGATCGCCGATCGCCAGGTCTTGGCCGACGGCCAGCGGGGCGATGTTGAGCCCGTCCACGGCGATCACCGCGAGATCCTGCACCGGGTCGAAGTAGACGATCCGGCCCGGCAAAGCGCCGCCGCGGGTTTCCACCACCGGCTGGCTCACCCCGGCAACCACGTGCGCATTGGTCACCACCCGGCCGGGCGCGGCCACGAAGCCGGTGCCGGTCTGGTTCTGTCCGCATTGGAAGGCGGTTCCGGTGATCTTGAGCACCGATTGCGCCGCGTTGTTCAGGCTCGGCGTGTCCGTGCGGGCGTCCGGCGTCGGCACCGGGGTGACCGGTCCGAGCTGGTTGAAGAGCTGCGGGATGCCTTGGTTCACTGCGGCGGAGCGCCATTGCGCGATGGCCTGCCGGATCGGCGTGGGGGTGAGTGAATCGATGGTCCGGATCACGCCGGACTGGCTCAGCGCCTGGGAGACGAACGGCACGCCCAGGTTGGACAGGCTGAACGCGACCGGAGAAATCAGCAGAGCCGCGATCACGAAGGACGCCAGCGCGCCGAAGACCCGGTTCACGGCTTTGAGCGGGCGGAGTTTCACACCGCGGCTGAGCCAGCTGCCGATGCCGACGCCGATCGAGTATCCGACCACGATCAGGGCCAGGGCAGCGCCCGCGATGGCGGCCAGCCGCCAACCGGAATCGCCCATCCAAGCACTGACCAACGGCACCGCGAAAAACGCGCCGGCCGCCCCGGCGGCGAAGCCGAGCACGCCGCAGAGGCTGATCAGGAAACCGACCCGCCAGCCATAGAACAACTGCCAGATGAGCAAGATGATCAACGGTATGTCGAGCCAGCTCAGACCGAACATGCACCATCCCCTGCCTGGATAAAGACGAACTGCCAGTCTAGCCGCTCCCCGGCCGGCTGCACCGGCTTTTCAGGGCTTCATGATCGATCCAAAGCTGCTGCCTAGAATCACTCGCAACAAGCCGGGCCGACGCCTCCGGCAGCGTGCCCCAGTCCTGCTTCAACGGGGTCCAGAACCGGCTGAAACCGAACGCAATGCCAAGTTCGTCACATTCTTGCGAATTATCTGAAACAATTGGCCCAGTACGCGCTGACTTTTACTCAGGAGAATTCATGGACATCGAAGTACTTCGCCGGGCACCGCTCTTCGCGACGTTGGACGACGAGGCTTTCCGGTTGCTCACGGACGAGCTCACCGAGGTGGACCTCTCCCGCGGCGCCTCGGTCTTCCACGAGGGCGATCAAGGTGACCAGCTGTACTTCATCGTCTCCGGCAAAGTGAAGCTGGGACGCACTGCCCCGGACGGCCGGGAATCCCTGCTCGCGATCCTGGGCCCGGGCGAACTGTTCGGTGAAATGGCGCTTTTCGACCCCAGCCCGCGGACCGCGACCGCTACCGCGGTTTCCGAGACCCGGCTGGCCGGGCTGCGCAATGAGAGCCTTCGGGCGTTGCTGCAGACCCGCCCCGAAGTTTCCGCACAATTGCTGCAAGCCCTGGCCCGCAGGCTCCGCCGCACCAATGACAACCTTTCCGACCTGGTCTTCTCCGACGTGCCCGGCCGCGTGGCCAAGGCATTGATCGATTTGTCCGAGCGCTTCGGCCGGCCGGCCACGGACGGCGTCCTGGTGGCCCACGAACTGACCCAGGAAGAGTTGGCCCAACTGGTCGGCGCTTCCCGGGAGACCGTGAACAAAGCCCTCGCCGAGTTCGTGCAGCGCGGCTGGTTGCGGCTCGAAGCCCGCGCCGTGGTGATTCTGGACATCAACCGCTTGCGCCAGCGCAGCCGATAAAGCGCTGGCCCTTTCGAGTCGCTGACGCGCCACCCTAGGTCAACGAACGCCGCCGTTTTTGGATCACGCCACGGAAATTTCTATGGCGTGATCCAAAAACGGCGGCGTTCTTCGGTTAGACCGGAACGGTTAGGCGGGGATCAGCGCTCCCGGCACACTCCGTCAGGCAGCGTGGCGACGTCGATTTCCAGCCAGAACGTGCCGTCTTCCACCACGAGCCGGGGCTGGTATGCCAGGCCCGACCGCTTGTGGTTCAAATAGGCGATGCACCCGCGGGAGAGCGCGATCTTGCTCAGGATCAAGTCGCAGCCGGAGCTGACCAACTCGCCCAAGGTCCGGCCCACGGTGTTCGGCTGGCCGATCGAGTCACCCAGGTTCGTGGTCTCCCGTTCCTCGATCAATTTGGCCGGGCAGACCCAACTGGCCCACGGGCTCTTGCTCTCCAACGGAGTCGGCGTCTGGTTGACCGGGGTCGCGGCGGCAAAGTAACGGGTGTTGAACCGCCGGTGCGCGAAGTCCGGGCTGATCCAGTTCACCACCGGCCGGAGCAGATCGGTACGCAGCACCAGCCCGCGCTTGCCGAGCATCTCCTGGAAGGAGAATTCCTGCGCGGCCAAAGCCTCGCGTTTGCGCATCCACTCCGGCGAGGGCACGACGTCGATCAAGGACGAAGCGTCCGATCCGGCCAGGAGGATGCCGGTCTCTTCGAAGGTTTCCCGGATCACCGCGACAAGGTGTTTGCGCGCGAGCGCAGCGTCTTCGATGCCCAGGGTTTTGGCCCAGACGGCCGCACTGGGGCCGGCCCAACCGATCCCGGAATCGACGTCGTCGGCCACTTCGACGCTGCCACCGGGGAAAGCGACGGTGCCGAGCGGGGAATTGCCGCGCCGGTAGTTCAGGTAGGTCTCCGGGCCTTTTGAGCTGTCCCGCAGCAGCACCAGCGATGAGGCGTAGCGGGCCTTGGTCGGCGTCCGTTCGCCGTGTTCCACCCAGCTCTGCGCCGCTTCGAGTTCGTCCTGCCAGAGCTGAAAGCGCCGCTTCAACGGCGATTTGGCTACGGCGGGGTTACTGGAACTCAACAATCAGATCAACCTCCACGGGGGCGTCCAACGGCAAGACCGCCACCCCCACAGCCGCACGCGCATGCACACCGGCATCGCCCAGAACATGGCCGAGCAATTCGGATGCGCCGTTGATCACACCGGGCTGGCCGGTGAACGCCGGGTCCGAGGACACGAATCCGTTGACCTTGACCACCCGGGTGACCCGGTCCAAATCGCCGATCACGCTCTTCACCGCGGCCAGGGCGTTCATCGCGCAGACCGCGGCAAGCTCCTTGGCGGTCTCGGCGGAAACTTCGGCGCCGACCTTTCCGGTTACTGTGAGTTTTCCGGCCACCGTGGGCAGTTGGCCCGAGGTGTACACCTGGTTGCCGCTGATCACGGCCGGGACATAAACGGCCACCGGCGCCGGAACCGGCGGCAGGTTGTGGCCCAGCTCGGCCAGACGGCTTTCAACCGCCGAGCTGACTGCCGGGTTCGCCTGCAACGGCGCGCCATTCTGCGAATCGTTCACGTTTACTGCTTCTCCCGTTTCAGGTAGGCCACGAGGCCTTTTCCATCGGGTCCGGCAACAACTTGCACCAGCTCCCAGCCGTCGTCACCCCACTGGTCGAGGATCTGTTTCGTGGCATGGATGATGAGCGGTATGGTCGCGTACTCCCACTTGGTCATAGCATCAGATTAGCCTGCCCCCGTTAGAC
This sequence comes from Arthrobacter russicus, assembly GCF_031454135.1. Classification (NCBI taxonomy): domain Bacteria; kingdom Bacillati; phylum Actinomycetota; class Actinomycetes; order Micrococcales; family Micrococcaceae; genus Arthrobacter; species Arthrobacter russicus. Next base: position 2,561,308 of record NZ_JAVDQF010000001.1, on the reverse strand, counting down.
TGGGGAAATGGCTGTGCGAAAGAATCCGATCATCAACACTGCCACCACGCTGGGGAAGCTCATCGGCTTCTTGGGTGTGAGTGTGCTCTGCGGCGTCCTAGTGGCGGGCCTTCTGGTGCCCGCTACCGCCCTCAGTGGCAGCACTGTGAGCAACTCGATCAACGCCTTCGACAATCTGCCGGCGCAGCTCGACGTGAATACCCCACAAGGCGTCACCAACATCATGGCTTCCGACGGCACCACGGTGCTCGCCAGCCTCTACAACCAGAACCGGGTTCCGGTCGAGCTGGACCAGATGTCGCCGAACATCAAAAACGCGATCGTGGCGATTGAGGACTCTCGGTTCTACGAGCACGGCGGCGTGGACACCACCGGCATCCTACGTGCCATCGTGGCGACCTTCGCCAAGGGCGACCGGCAGGGTGCCTCCACGATCACCCAGCAGTACGTGAACAACACGATCATCCAGAACCTGGAAGCCGCGGGCAAGGGCGATCAGGCCAAGCTCGGTGCGCAGAAGACCGCCGGGGACAAAATCCGCGAAATGAAGCTCGCGATCGCGATGGAGAAGCAGTACTCCAAAGAGGACATCCTCAAGGGCTACTTGAACATCGTGAACTTCGCGAACAACGCCTACGGCATCCAGTCTGCCGCGCAGCTCTATTTCGGCGTGAATGCCGCAGACCTTTCGCTGCCGCAAGCCGCAGTGCTGGCCGGCGTGGTGAACAGCCCGTCCTACTTCGATCCGATCGCCCAGCCGCAGAACGCCACGGACCGGCGCAATCTGGTCTTGGGCCGAATGCTGGATCTGAAAATGATCACCCAGGCGCAGCACGACGAGGCCGTCGCGACGCCGCTGACCCTGAACGTCCAGCCGCGGACCCAGGGCTGCGCCACGTCCTCGACCGCGCCGTTCTTCTGCGATTACGTGCTGCGGACCTTCTTGAACAACCCCGACTATGGTGCCACGGCTGACGATCGTGCACGGCTGCTGTACCAGGGCGGCTTGACCATCAAGACCACGCTCGACGCCGGTGCGCAGACCATCGCCCAGGATCAGCAGAACAAGACCAGCAGCCCGGAAGACATCCAGCGTTTGAACCGCGGCTCGGCAATGGTCAGCGTGGAGCCGGGCACCGGCAAGATCCGGGCGATGGCGCAGAACTTCAAGATGTCCGATGTTGCTGCCAACGGGCAGACCTCGTACAACTTCAGCGTGCCGGCTGTGGATCTCCAAGGCAATCCGTTGAACGGTTTGGGCAAGATGCAGGTCGGCTCGACCATGAAGCCGTTCGTCTTTGCCGCTTGGCTTCAGGCCGGTAAATCCATGAACACGTTGGTCAATGGTGCTAAGCGGGACTACCCCTCGAGCTTCAGATGGACCAATAGTTGCGGCACCACTTCCAGTAACTACTCAGGCACTGGAACAGATACGCCTTTGCTGCCTAACGACAGTAATGGCGACTACAATACTCGGACCGCCCTGGCAGGTTTGGTCGGCTCGATCAACACAATCACCTTTGCAGAGGCTGCCCAGTTAGACATCTGCAATATCAAGAAGATCACTGAGGCTGCTGGGCTCCGAACCGGCGATACCCGGCAACCACTCAGCTTCGAGCAAGCATCACAGTTCCTCGGTATCGACTCAATCGATCCGCTGACCATGGCCAATGCGTACGCTACTTTTGCGAACAAAGGCACCTACTGCAGCCCGATCGCGATCGAAAGCATTACTGATGGCACTGGCAAACAGCTCCCAGTGCCCAGCGCGGATTGCAAATCAACCATTATCACCCCCGAGGTTGCCGCCGGAACACTGTATGCGATGCAACAAGTGTTCACGGCACCAGGGGGCTCAGGATCCGCCATCAATCCGCGGCCCAGCCAAAATGTCGCAAATATGGGTGGAAAAACCGGAACCACCGACTTTAGCCAAGACACCTGGGTAGTGGGTACGACCAGCGGTTTGGCCACAGCTTCGTGGTTTGGCAATCCTACCGGCAACACGACAGACGTGTTTTATCAGAACCAAAACAAAACCTTCAATGGCAGGACCTACCCTCGGCTGGATGGTGCGTATATCGCCGGAACCGCATTCAGTAGCTACATGAACGCTGTTGCCGGGAACTTCAACACAGCTCCGTTCCCTGCGCCGCCGGCAAGGATGGTGAACGGCAATCCGCCGCCTGCACCTCCGGCGCAGCCGAGCCCCAGTAGCCCCAGTTCACCACCGGCTACCCCGCCAGCGGCTCCACCGGCAAGTCCGCCAGCCAGCGGTGGTACCAACCCCTGATGCGCGCTGAATCGGGCCGGTCAGTCAATCCTTGGCTGGCCGGCGTCGGCGCGCTGGCCGGGCTCGGCGCGGGCTGCATTGCCTACGGTGCGCTGATCGAGCGGAATTGGTTCGATCTGCGTCGCGAAACCGTGCCGGTGCTGCCGGTCAACTCCGCACCGTTCCGGGTGCTGCACCTGTCCGATATCCACATGGACGTGAGGCAGAAGCGGAAGTCGGACTGGTTGCGCAGCCTGGCCGATTTGACGCCGGATCTGGTGGTTAATACCGGGGACAATCTGACCAATCCGAAGGCGATCGACCCCTTGTTGGAAGCCTTGGAACCGCTCATGCAGTTCCCCGGGGTCTTCGTGCCAGGATCGAACGACTACTACGCTCCGGTGCTGAAGAACCCCGCGATCTACCTGCGCAACAAGCACAGCGCGCCGAAAAAGCAACCGAAGAAGCTCGACACCGCCCGGATGCATGCCGGTTTCGGTGCGCGTGGCTGGATCGAGATGACCAACCGCAATCAGTCGTTGTCGCTGAATGGCATCCGCTTCGATTTCAGCGGTGTGGACGATCCGCATTTGAAGCGCGAACGTTATGCCGGCTGGCCGAAAGGCTCGACCAGCCAGGGCACTGCTCCGCACGTGAAAGTGGCCCTGACCCATGCGCCGTACCAGCGGGTGCTGGACCACTTCACGGAAGCCGGCGCGGACCTGATCTTGGCCGGCCACACGCACGGCGGCCAGCTCTGCATCCCGGGCTACGGCGCCCTAGTGAGCAATTGCGACCTGCCCACCTGGCGGGCCAAAGGCCTCAATGATTGGGAAAGCAAAGGGCTCACGACGCCGGTCAACGTCTCCGGCGGCATCGGCACCTCACGGTTCGCCCCGGTGCGCTTCGCCTGCCGGCCGGAAGCCGTGCTGTTGGAGCTGGTGAGCCGGTAGCACGCGCTCTGTGTTGTGTTGTCTGGGATTGTTTGAGTAGCTGATCTGAGATTGGCTGGCAGGCTGGTGCTGTGACTTTGGCAGAGCGTGGCTCATGTGTTGTCTTGCTCCTGATCGTGGGGGTACGTTTCTCTGGATCTGCCCGCTCAACCGAAGTCCGGTACCAGTCTGGTCTCCTGCAATGGCTTGATTAGAAGCATGCCAGCAACTTCTGGTTCGTGGCTCATTCCAGACCTGCCAAGCAGAATCCGCCGACCGGATCCGAAAAAGTCAAACAAAATCACTGGAAGTCCGAGATGCCCGTGGTAGCGCAAGAATACGATTATGTCGTCGGTGTTGACACCCATTCGAAAACACACACGCTAGCGATCATCTCAACGGATCTTGGTGCCGAAATTGCCACCGAGACTTTCCCAACAACCAGCCCCGGGATGCGCCGGGCCTTGGCCTGGCTATCCCGGCGCAGCACCAATGATTCTTCCAGGGTGTTGATTTCGATGGAAGGGACGGGCTCCTGCGGAGCCAAGCTGCGACAGTTGGCAACAGCACACGAATATCGCGTGGTTGAGGCGCCGCTCCCGCAGCGCAGGCTCGGTCGTCAACGTGGAAAGTCAGAGAGCATCAATGCCGTCCGGGCAGCCCGAGCCGTCCGGGCAGCCCGAGCCGTCCTCGCAACGGAGGTGAAGATGCTGCGTGAACCTCGCGCTGGGCAGTATCACACCGCGTTACGGGTTCTTGTCGTAGCGAGGCGATCAATGACCAGAGAGCGAACCGCAGCCATCAACTCGCTCACCGCGCTCCTTCGAGTTGTCGACCTAGGCATCGAATCTCGCAAATCGCCGACCGGTAAAATCATTCGCACGGTTGCAGCCTAGCGGGCACGCGAGGAAGACCTCGGCCTTCGTATCAGCCGGCGAGAAGCGACCCGGCTGGTAAAGCAAATCCTCAGCTTGGATGACCAACTGCAATTGAACAAAACCGCGATGAACTCGTTGGTACTACAAACCCAACCACAACTGCTAGATCTGCCTGGAGTCGGACCGGTAGGTGCCGCGACGATCCTGACCGCATGGTCGCACCCTGGCCGCGTTCGTTCAGAAACAGCCCTGGCATCATTGGCAGGAACCTGCCCAGTTTCAGCATCTTCGGGTTCAACTATCAGATACCGGCTCAACCGCAGCGGAGACCGTCAACTCAATAAAGCGATCCATACCATCGCCATTGTCCGAATGCGCAGCCACCCAGATACCCGCGAATACGTTCAACGCCGCACTGCGGAGGGTCGAAACAAGAAGGAGATAGGAGATCATCCGCAGCCTCAAACGCTACATCACCCGCCAAATTTATCGGTCCCTCAACGAACCCAGAATCGCAGGTCCTTGATGAGCAGGACATGCCAATTTTAGCTGAATTCACGAATGTCATTGCATTCACAGGATTAAATCTCTAGGAAATAGATAAGCTGATTTCCGTCAGTTCGAATCTAGAGATAAGGACGCAAGAATCATGTTCAAACGCCCTCTGAAATCTGTAGCAACGACGTTCGTGGCGCTGGGCCTTGTGCTAGGCGGGGTACTGGCCGCATCTCCTGCAAACGGGGCCCAGGCGCCAACACCTCAACCTGTAGATACCGAGGTGCAACCACGCGGACCGTGGTGGGCTGAGATTCAAGCTTTCATCTCCTGTAACAACCCGCGGCCAGCTTACAACGCGAACGCTTGGGATCTGTCGGCCAATCGCACCTATCGGACGATTTGGGCTGTTGGTGTCGATGGTTCAGGAGAATGGGACGTCGCACAGCAGTACATCAACTCTGGAAGCAACGGGATCCTGACCACGTCGACGTTTTGGGCGGGTGTTCCAGCAAGTGGATACAACTCTGCATGGGCAACTGTCTACCTTTACGACGGAAACCAAAAAGTTGGCGAAAGCACCGCAAGATGCACCCGGTAGAATCGTGCTGTGGTGAATTTTGAATATGGAGAGGTCCGCGCAGGGCGCACTGACATGGGCCCTCATCCGCTACGATCCTGGGTTCCACCTCATGAATTCATGAACTTCGAGCTGATGGGCATCATCCAATCCTCAGGCGCCGAGGAAACCATTGAGAAAATCAATAATGGCGAAACTACCCCCGACACTCCCAATAGAGCGGTCGAGATGGCCAACGAGTTCGCCCTCCGCAAAGGCTATACTCCGATTTTCGAGCACAAAGACAACAGTCTAGGCATCGCATCCGATGCCGCTGTTGCCATCAAGAATCTTTACAATTCAAAGACCTGGGCCAACAGAGACCGATCCCAGACCCGCAAGTAGGCCATGAGTCCTCTACACGCGCAACTGTAGAGGGCTCATGGCTGTTCGAAATGACCGCTCGGCTGCGCCCCCCTTGACACATATAGAGGCATCCCGGGATGTCATCCAGGTTTCTGCACTAGCTGAAGCTCATTCGCCAGACGAGTCCGCTGCCTAGCTGACAAAACACAATGTCTCAGCCACGCAGCAGACCCGTTTGTTCTGCAAGGGCTACTGGGGTGCGAACGAGTATGGAAACTTCGATTCGTGGACCAGTGATGCAGTCCAGAAACTTCGGGCCAATATGGGCTTGCCGCTGGGAGCCACCAGCCCCGTAGTTTTCCGTTGTGTCCTGAATATGGATGCGTATGTGGTGCTCGCTGGCGGAACTGCGAATGTCCGGGAAATCCAGCAGTGGCTCAATGGACGCTACTGGCAAAAGGAGGAATACAGTATTGGTCCATGCGATGGCATCTACTCCCGTGACGTGCAGAAGTCACTGATGATCGCGTTGCAGTACGAACTCGGCGTTGCGATACCGACCGGGAACTTCGGCCCGGGAACCCAAGCCGGGCTGCGTTCGCGCACTTTGCGTCAAGGCGATTCCGGGATTTTCGTCGAGCTGTTTTCATCCGCCTGTGTCTTCAATGAGCCAGTCCCCCTGGGCGGCGACATCGGCGATGTCCGGACCTCCAAACGGACGACTTTCGACGCCAAGCTCGCCGAGTACGTCAGCGCCTTCCAACAGTTTTCGCAATTGCCGGCGACCGGGCAGGGCGACTATCAGACGTGGGCGCAACTTCTGGTTTCCATGGGCGATCCTGACCGACCGGCGGCCGGTTGCGATACCCGCTTTTCGATCACACCGTCTCGGGCACAATGGCTGGTCAATAACGGCTACCGTGCGATCGGCCGCTACATCTACGACCCTCCGGAATCGACCTTGGACAAGGACATCAAGCGGGGTGAACTCCAAACCATCTTCGACGCCGGCTTAAGCGTCTTGTCGATCTACCCGGACAACGGACGACTGCTCTCCGACTTCACCTACGCCCAGGGCTACCAACATGCCCTAATGGCACACGAACGAGCTGCTGGCTACGGCTTCAACCGGGGCACCGTCATCTACTTCGCGGTCGACTATGATGCGACTCAAGATGACATCGATTCCGCGATCATCCCGTACTTCCAGGGCGTGCAAGCCGGCTTGGCCTACAACGGCAAAAAGTATGTGCACGGGGTGTACGGCTCCCGGAACGTCTGTTCCAACGTGACCAAGAAAACCTACGCCCGGCACTCCTTCGTCTCCGGCATGTCCTGGGGGTTCTCCGGCAATCTCGGCTTTCCGCTGCCGCCGAACTGGTCTTTCAACCAGATCAAAGAGTTCAAGGTTGTCAACGGGGCCGATACCTTCGACCTGGACCGGAACATCTGGCGAACCGAAGGCGGAGACCCCGGACAAACCTCGATCAACAGCACTGTTGGAGCCGCTGACGCCTTCATCAACTACGTGCAAAATCTCTACGACTGCGCCCGCCAATACGGCAAAGGCAACCCCAACCAGCTAGTCATGGAATACCTCCGAGAGAAAAAGTACAACGACCCGCCCTGGCAAGTTGTCTTAGGCGCCGTCAACCGAGACTTCATCAATTTCGCCAATGGCAACGGTTTCTCTGTGATGGCAGAGTTCACTGATCCTTTCACCGGTTACACCATTGGTGCCGAGCATATGATGGCGACCGCCAATGGGCATCTCGCCTTTCCCCAGCCTGGTAATCCAAAGCAGGTCAATGCCGGTGACATCACTGGTTGGGGTGGTGACCTGCTCACGTTCTACGCCGATTGGCGCAATGCCTCAGCAAGCTACTCCTCCGGCTACACCTTCGCTATGGAAAAACTCGCCAAACCAGGAATCGCGTCGAGATTTGGCTTCTCCGACCTGATCGAAGACGCAGACGGCTACCTCCTGGCCCGCAAAGTCGCCGCCGGAACCGACATCGCCACCGCGGTACGGCAACACTACAACGGCAACGGCGGTCTGAAACGCTTCACCAACTACTATCAACAACGCTTCACCAACGCCGAAACCTGCAACGCCCTCGCCCACGACCTCCTCGTCCTATCACTCAATGACGATGTCAGGCTAGCCGCCGCCCAACTATTCCTCGCCGGAGTGGACATACCACCCATCGCGATGCCAGCCAACAAGCTCCAAGAATTCAAACAAGGCTTCACCGACACCCTCATCGCACGTATGGGAACGGAATAGCGCATGGGGCATGATCAACAAATCAGCCTGAATCGAACTCACGCCGAGGCTCAAAAATGAATCGGTTGGCCAAGATCCATCCCCGAACTTGGAAATGGGGAATCTTCCTCAGTCTCGCCGCGCTGTGCGTTACCTTCGTTATCGGCGTGACCAGAGCAGGCAACGACATCACAGAAACCTGTATCGCGGCTGGCCAAACATACGATAGAGAATATCGTGCTCAAAACTCAGAAGAAGCAAGCCTCTGGTTTCCATTACACAACAAGTGCAATGCGAATTACGATGTGGTTCCACCTTGGATCAATCCGGCCTTGGTTATTTTTGCTATCCTCGCCGTGACCTGTCTGATTCTCCTCATCGTCGCACTCATCCAACGGGCAAAAGCCCGTCGAGCTGAAAGCCGGAACAATGAAAACTCCTGAACTCAGCCGACGTGGCATCCTCGGCATAGCCCTGGCAGCCTCGGGCGCCTTAGCTTTTCCAGCAGCGGCCCTTGCCGCACCTGCCACCGGCAGCACGACGTGGAAAGGCTCGACCTCCGCAAACGGTTGGCCAGTGCTGAACACGGCACCGACCTTCCGGATCGAGGGCAGCAGCGAATCGGCGAACCTGGCAGACGGCGACCCAGCCACCGTGCTCCTGTACGTAGCCCGGCGCTTCAATTACGAAGTCGACAGCCTACGCCCCGGCGACGTGACCGCCCACAACTCCAACCGAAGCATCGCCCAACCCTACGAATCGAACTATCTCTCCGGAACGGCGATCGCCATCCGCCCACTGCTCTACCCGGTCGGCGCAGGCGGCATGTTCTACCCCAATGAGCTGGCCGTCATCAAAGACATCCTCGCAGAACTCAACGGCATAGTTGCCTGGGGCGGCAACGCCGCGACCCCCAAAGAATCACACTTCGACATCGCGGTACGCCCCGGCGACGCGCGGCTCAAGGCTACCGCAGCAAAGATCCGCGGTTGGGACGAACAACCCGGCGGGGAAGGCGCTGGGATCGTCAGCGCTTTCAGCTGAGGCGGTCCGGGACTGCAGCGGCCGCTTGCTCGGAAAGCAGCAACCTCGACGATCTCCAACCACGGCATGACGTTTTGACCCTCACCACTGCGGCAAGCTGAATGGCATGTCCGTTGAAGATTTCCTGCGTGCCGCTGAGGCCAAAGCGACTGCCTGCCGGGACCTGGCCGCCGTCGTCGTACTTCTGGCCAGCGCGTTCAGTCTGGATCAGATGCAGAGCTTCAGCGCCCAACCGCAATACATCAAGGGGCCCTGATGAGCGGAACCCGCATGGAACGGTCCGTCAACCGGGCGGCCGGGGTGACTGTCAGCTTGCTGGCGCTCTCGAGCCCCTCGATCGTCAAGGCCCTCCAGGCCCGGCGGGCAGAAAGGCAGTCCAGGTGACAACAACCGAACGCTCGAACAAAAACCGGCAGCTCATCCGCCAGGCCGGCTGGCTCATCGCGGTTCCGCTCCTGACTCTGCTGACCAATGTCAGCTGGTATGCCGCAGCTCCTCCTGACAACGGCAATCGGGGCGCCGAGACGCTCTGGGCCATGACCAGTTCCTTCTCGCTCTTGATCGTGCTGACCTTGGGCGCCCGCTGGTCAATCGGAGCTCGGCAGGTGATCACGTCGGCAACCTTTTACCGCGGGACGCTCACCGCGTTGTTGCTCGGTCTGCTCACCGCGATCCCACCGGCGTTGCTGCTGTTCGGGCTTTCCGGGGAAGCCGAAACCGGCAAAGACCCGAGCGCCATCGCCGGCACCGGATCCGCCTACGTCTTGGCCGCATTTGCCCTTCCGGCAGCGTTGAGCGCACTGCTGGTTGCTGCCGGGCTGCACACTTTGGCCCAGGCCAAGGACTGGTGGCGGCAAAACACCACCCTGGCCACCGCCATCGCCTGCGGGCTCGTGCTCTGCCTCGGCGCGGGTCTGCTCTCCGCCAGCCAATCAGCGGCGCTGGGGCCGGCCAAGCCCGTGGCTGCTCCGCCGCCGGCCCCAATGACAACACCAACACCGCCGGCCACCCCAAGCCCAGACCCCAATGCTTCGGTATTGCCGCCCGAATGCCCTGCAGTCGCAGCAAGCAGTGTGCAAGCGTTGCGAATTCCGGCTGGTGGCCCGGAAAACATGGTGACGAGCGTCTTGAACACCTATTCTGCTTGGCTCAGTTCGGGCACGGAACTGATGGGTTCAATGGAATGGCGGGCTGCGCCCGCGCATTGCACCAGTTTGCTCGCTTCGGCGTACGGCAATGCCTACACCAGTTCCATCTTCAGCAATCAAACTGGTGCCGCTTGGCTGGAATATTTCAACGGCCAAACGAACCTGAACGCGAAAATCCTCGAAGCACTCCGCACCTCAACCTCGAATGCCGTCTGGATGACGCCCGCCAGCTACCGTCTAGACCGGATCATCGATACCAACGTCAACCCTTCGGGCAACTATCTGAAATTTGAAGCAACCCTGGATTCAACCGCCGGAATCGATTGGCAGAGCGCAGACAGGCGAGCCCGTTGGTACGTTCAGCTGATCCCCTGGCAAGACTTCTACATCATTGACTACGTCGAAGCCATCGCCCAATGAACAAGCCGCCGAAGCAGAGTCCGCGGATCGAGCCAAATCGGGGCAAATCCGGCCAATTGTCCGCGGATCCAGAACTTTCGCGGACTCTGCTTGCACGAGCCCAGCCGCGTTGCCCCATCGTCCACGGCCACTTCTGAGACCCCCGGGGCAACAGGCACCCAGCGGCCCGGACAATATGCCGGAAAACCGCCACAACGCGTCCCAAACCATGGTGACCTGAGCCACAAAAAGTACTAGGCTATTTACTCTGGTCAACTAAATTGCACGGGTCTAAAGAAGCTGGCATGACAGATACGAAACTGAAACAGAACTCCTTCCTGCACTCCCTCAGTCGCCTATTCCCCTTCCTCAAACCGATCTTGCCGCGCCTCGTGCTGGGGCTGCTCAGCGCACTCGCTGCCAGCGTCGTGGCACTGCTCGTCCCCCAGGTCTATCAAGTCCTGATCAACTCGGCCCTGCATCAAGGCGGCGAGACCACCAGCGTCTGGATCGCGGCCGGCGTCGTACTGGTCCTGGGCGCCCTGGAAGCGCTCTTCGTCGCGTTGCGCCGGTTTCTGGTGATCGCGCCTTCCACCATGGTGGAAGCGAAAATGCGCACCACATTCTTCAACCACCTGCAGAACCTCACCGTCGCCTTCCACGACCGCTGGGGTTCCGGGCAGCTGCTCAGCCGCGCCATGAGCGACCTGAATCTGGTCCGCCGCTGGATGGCTTTCGGCTCGATCATCCTGGTCGTGGATTCGATCACCGTGGTCTTGGGCACCTTCCTGATGTTCACGCTCAGCTGGGCGCTGGGCCTGGTCTTCGTGGCCGCAGCGATCCCGATCATCATCAGCGGCTACCGGTTCAGCCGCTACTACCGCGAGGTCAGCCGGAAAAGCCAAGACCAAGCCGGCGACTTGGCCACCGCGGTCGAAGAGTCGGTGCACGGCATCCGGGTCCTGAAAGCCTTCGGCCGCAGCCGCGAGGCGCTGGCCAGTTTCAGCGGCCAGGCCGAAGAGTTGCAGGCCACCGAGATCTCCAAGGCCAAGTCTTTGGCGCGCTTCTCGATGATCGTCACCTTGTTGCCGGAGCTCGCCTTGGGCACCGCGCTCACCCTCGGCGTGCTGCTCGTATCCACCGGGCAACTCACCGTCGGCGCCCTGGTCGCCTTCTTCGCGACCGCTGCGGTGGTCGCCGGTCCGGTGGAGTTCATCGGCCCGCTGGTCGCCATGTCGCTCAGCGCCAAAACCGCGATCGACCGGCATTTCGAGGTGATGGACACCGAGAACACGATCGTCGACGCGGAGCAGCCGAAGACCCTGGGCACCGTGCGCGGCTCCGTCGAATTCGACGGCGTCGCGTTCCGCTACGCGGACTCGTCCAGCGACGTCCTGGCCGGGCTGAACCTGAACATCCAGGCCGGTGAAACGATGGCTTTGGTCGGCGTCACCGGCTGCGGCAAAAGCACCTTGCTGCAACTGGTCCCCCGGCTCTACGAAGTCACCGCAGGGGCCATCCGGATCGACGGCACCGACATCCGGGACTTCACCCTCGACGAACTGCGCACCCTGGTCTCGGTCGCTTTCGAAGACACCATCCTGTTCTCCTCCTCAGTCCGCGACAATGTGCTGTTGGGGCTCGACGGCGACCCTGCCGATGAGCTGTTGCACCAGGCCCTGGAAATCGCCCAAGCCCAATTCGCCTACGCCCTGCCCGACGGCGTGGACACCCTGATCGGCGAAGAAGGGCTGAGCCTCTCCGGCGGCCAGCGGCAGCGGATTGCGCTGGCCCGGGCGATCGCAGCCAAGCCCGCGGTGCTGGTGCTGGACGATCCGTTGTCCGCCCTCGATGTCAACACCGAGGAATTGGTCGAAGCCAGGTTGCGCCAGGTGCTCACCGAAACCACCACGCTGATCGTGGCGCACCGCCCCTCCACCGTGGCCCTGGCCGATCGCGTCGCCCTGATGGAAGACGGCCGGGTCACCGCCGTCGGCACGCATGCCGAGCTGCTGGCCGGCAATCCGCATTATCGCTACGTACTGGCCAGCCTGAGCGAGGAACCGAAGGACCTGGACAGCGACCTCGAAGACCTCGAAGGCGACCTGGAAGGAGCCGGCCGATGAGCATCGGAACCGCAGACGAAGACCGGGTCAGCCTCAACCGCGCCGACTCCAAGGCAGTGCGCGCCCGCTCGCTGCGCCTGTTGGGTTCGCTGATCCGACCGGTGCGCGGCAAATTCATCCTGACCGTCATCCTCGTGGTGTTCTCCCAAGCCACCCGGGTGCTCGGGCCGTTGCTGATCGCCTTCGGCATCGACCACGCGCTGCCGGCCCTGCAGCAGGGAAATCCGGCACAGATCCTGATCACCGGCGGCGGCTACGTGTTGGCCGCGGCCCTGACCGCCTGGATGACCGCCGGATACGTCACCACGACGGCGCAGTTGAGCCAGGCGATGCTGCTGGACCTGCGCCGCCGGGTCTTCCAGCACACCCAGCGGTTGAGCCTGGAATTCCATGAAAAGTACACCTCCGGGCGGATCATCTCCCGGCAGACTTCCGATTTGGAAGCCTTGCGCGAATTGCTGGACTCCGGCGTCGCCTCATTGGCCTCCGGGGTGATCTTCATGGTGTTCACCGCGATCAGCATTTTCACCCTGGATTGGCCGACCGGGATCGTGATTCTGCTTGCCGCGATTCCGATGTTCTTCCTCTCCCGCTGGTATCAGAAGCGCTCGCAAGTGGCTTTCCGGGCGTCCCGGGTGGTCTCCGCGAAGCTGATCGTGAACTTCGTGGAGACCATGACCGGCATCCGCGCGGTCAAAGCCTTCCGCCGCGAACGCGCGAACAATGCCAAGTACACCGAGCTCTCCGAGGACTACCGCAAGGTCACCGTGACCTCGATCAACCTGAACGGCATCTTCCAGCCCGGGCTGATCCTGATCGGCAATGTCGCCGTGGCCGTGGTGCTCCTGCTGGGTGGCTTCCGGGTGCTTTCCGGCGGCCTAGAAGTGGGTGCTCTGCTCGCCTTGATCCTGGCCACCAAGCGGTTCTTCTCCCCGGTGGACCAGATGGCGATGTTCTACACCTCGTTCCAATCCGCGCAGGCCGCATTGGAAAAGGTCTCCGGGTTGCTCGAAGAAGTACCCACGGTACGCCCGCCGAAACACCCGATCGCCTTGTCTGAGCCGCGCGGCGAATTGGTGTTCGACGGCGTCGAATTCCGGTACGGCGACGGACCGCTGGTCATGCCGCACTTGGACTTGACCATTCCGGCCGGCCAAACCGTCGCCGTCGTCGGGCAGACCGGGGCCGGAAAATCCACCTTGGCCAAACTCGTGGCCCGGTTCTATGACGTTTCCAAAGGCTCGTTGAGGCTGGACGGCGTGCCGCTGGACCGGCTCAGCTCGGAAGATCTACGCCGGGCGATCGTGATGGTGACCCAGGAAGCCTTCCTGTTCAGCGGATCGGTCGCGGAGAACATCGCCTTGGGTAAACCCTCGGCGAGCCGCGAAGAGATCGAAGCCGCAGCGAAGGCCGTCGGCGCGCACGATTTCATCATGGCGTTGCCGGAGGGCTATGACACGGATGTGAACAAACGCGGCGGCCGGGTCTCCGCCGGGCAACGGCAACTGCTCTCCTTTGCCCGGGCGTTCCTCGCCGCGCCGGCCGTGCTGATCCTCGACGAAGCCACCGCCTCGCTGGACATCCCCTCGGAACGGATCGTGCAGCAGGGCCTGAAGAAGCTGCTCGGATCGGTCACCGGATCCTCGCGGACCGCGATCATCATCGCGCACCGGCTCTCCACCGTGGAGATCGCCGACCGGGTGCTGGTGGTGCACGACGGCGAGATCGTCGAGGACGGATCTCCGGCCGATCTGATTGCCGGTGGCGGCCGCTTCGCCACTCTGCACGGCGCCTGGCAGGACTCGCTGGTCTGACCCGGAGCCGCTGCGGCGGATGAACGCCGCAGCGGCTCGGGCCGCATGCTTCAGCGCTTGGGCTGATCAGGAAACCGGTGTCCTGCCCCGGCTGGGATCGTTCACCGGAAAGGCCTCGGCCCCGCCAGGCGACCGCATCAGCGAACGCTGCGCATTGGCACGCTGTTCCCGCGGCGGAATCCCGTTGACTTCGGCAGTATCCATCGCGAACGTGCCGACGCCCCAGGCCATCGTCGAAGAATTCACTCCGATCGCCGTGCGGTTGATGTTGTTCAGATTGTCACCGCGCTGATGGTAGTTGGGGTCATAGGGCTGATTCGCCTGGCCACCCCACTTCTTCGCCTGCTCCTCGCTCATCAGGTTGTTCACCCCGGTGAACAGCCCGGCCGAGGCAATGCCCGCCCGGGCAAACGGCACGTGGTCCGTGCCACCGCCCAGTGGGCCCTTTTCCGGCACCACGCCCTTGGCGCTCTGCATGTAATCGGCGAAGACTTTCGCGATGCTCTTCGAGCCCAGCGGTTCCTGGGCATTCGGGTCCGGGTTGTCGCCGTTGACGAAATATCCGGCGTTGGGCGACCCGATCATGTCGAAGTTCATGTACAGCGCGATGTCCAACTGTTGTTCGAAAGTCAGGTTCCCGACGTAATCGAAGGACCCCAGCAAGCCGAGTTCCTCGGCGCCCCACCAGGCGAAGCGCACCGCATTTTCGGTCTTCGGGCTGCCGCCCAATTGCAAGGCCGTTTCCAGCAGCGCTGCGGAGCCGCTGCCATTGTCGTTCATCCCGGGCCCGGCCGGCACACCGTCCAAGTGCGCCCCCGCCATCACCACGTTGTCCACCCGCCCGGTGCGGGTCTCCGCGATCACGTTCTGCGTGACGACCTGCTTTTCCTCAATCTGGATATCCAAGGAAACCTGGCTCCCCGGCTTGGCCGACGCAGCCTCCCCTTCGGCCTGCGAAATCGCTGCCACCGGGATTCCGGAAACTTGCGCGCTGCCCAAGGTACCGCTGAACGAACCCGGCACATTGTTGTAGATCACCGCGCCCACGGCCCCGGCCGCTGTGGCCAGGTCCCGTTTCTGCGAGAAATTGCATGCACCCCGCTGGATCAGCACGATCGAGTTCTGCACCGATGCCGGGTAGTCCTGGGCCGCACAGCCGTTGGCGGCGGCAATACTGAGTTTCGCCTGAGTGCCACCCGGTGCGGAGTTCCCGGATCCGGTCAGAACACCCACCGGGTAAACCGTTCCGTCGAACGTAGCCTGGGCCGTTTTGACGGTCGTGCTCGAATAGCTGAATTCCGGG